>CALMVQ010000336.1 GCA_937873135.1 uncultured Scytonema sp.
CCTCCCCGCTTGCGGGGAGGGGTTGGGGGTGGGGTTCTTTTTTACGGGTGATTTTCCGGACATGATATCAATAGTCGTGCCCTTAGTTAAAACCCACACCCACTACTTCATCCTTACGAAAGATGTACAAATGCTTAATAAAGCTTAACACAGGGAAGAAGAGGGTATAGATAATAAATCATGCAATTAAAGCCAATTAATCAACAAGTAGTAGCCATCGTTGGGGCTTCCAGTGGTATAGGACGAGACACAGCCCTAAAGTTTGCCCGTCGTGGTGCAAAGGTAGTCGTTGCGGCTCGGAGCTCTTCAGGGCTATCATCCTTGGTAGGGGAAATTCAAAGCTTTGGTGGTGAGGCTACAGCTGTCGTCGCTGATGTCAGTGACTTTAATCAGGTAAAGGCGATCGCTGACAAAACAGTGGTACAGTACGGACGACTCGATACCTGGGTTCATGCTGCTGCTACAGGTGTAATTGCTCGTTTTGAGACAATCACACCTGAGGAATTTCAAAGAGTCATTGATGTCACCTTAATGGGACAGGTGTATGGTGCAATGGTAGCACTGCCCTATCTCAAACAACAGGGACGTGGGGCACTCATTCATGTTTCTTCGATGGAGGGTAGGCGCAGTTTACCACTTCAAAGTCCCTATAGTACTGCCAAGCATGGTTTAGAGGGTTTTTTGGAAGCATTGCGTGTAGAGTTACAACACGAAGGATTACCTATTAGCGTCACGTCCATACTACCTTCAGTCATCAACACACCTTTCTACAATAATGTGCGCACTAAGCTGGGAGTTAAGCCTACAGGAATACCACCTTATTATCAACCAGATTTAGTGAGCGAGGCTATTCTCTACACTGCTGAACATCCAACTCGTGATTTCATTGTTGGAGATGTGGGTAGAATGTTAGATTTATTACAACGTTTCTCGCCAGAGTTATTAGATTCACTGCTTGCGCTGATTGGCTTTGAGGGACAGCGTACCAATGAACCGAAGTCTGAAGTTGGGCCAGACAATCTGTTTGCTCCAGTTCCAGACCACGATAGAGTGGAGGGAGACTTTGGCAACCTAACAATTCCCAGTATCTCTGATTGGGTGGAAATGAATCCAGCAATCAAGTGGGGTGCTTTAGCTGCGGGAATGGGCATCGCAGCGTTTTTAGGAGCGTGGCAGGCGCAAAATGATGTTTAATTCCTAATTTCTTTTGAAAAAGTGAATTTACTCCGCCTGTTTTAGGGAACTGGACAGTTGATCGTCTTGGAATCTAAAACGACTTGCATAAAAGAGGATGCAGATAATGGAACACAAAACAGTGCAGCAACATCCTAGACTAGGCACGGAAGTACTGCAAGATTGCAATCTCATGGAACTTACAGAACAACAAGTACATGAGTTGAAGAAATCTCTTTGGGAACACGGTGTTGTTTTCATCAGAAAACAACATCTGACTGCATCACAGTTAAAGGAATTTGCCAAACAAACGTTTGGTGATGTAACACTTGGGAGTCAGCCTAAACCCAATGACCCCGAAATCGATCTAGACTTACAAAGTTCAGGTGTCTTTATTTTAGGAAATCCCAAAGGTTATACTGAGAAAATCCCTGATAAGTTTGCTTGGCAATGGCATCATGACAAGGATCACTTACCACTCACAGAAGGACTGGATATGAATGCTCTGTATGTGGTGATGCTTTATGGAATAGAAATACCAGAACAAGGAGCCGATGGACAGCCTCACACGACTGCATTCCTCGACATGATCGAAGCCTACAACAACCTCCAACCAGAACATCAGCGACAATTAGAAACCACATCTATGTATCATCAGTCACCAACAAGCCCTAAGTCTGGGGAAGATGTGCCGATGAAACTGCATCCAATTGTATCAACCCATAAAGTAACTGGGCAAAAAGGATTATATCTTGGTTCGGACACAGCCATTCCTGTTGGTATGGAGAAATCACCAGACTCCGCAAAACAGTTTTGGCAAGAATTGTTTCAAACAGTTCTGGAGCGTACACCCGCTTACGCTCATGTTTGGCAGTCGGGTGATATTGTTTTTTGGGACAACTCGCAAGTCATGCACGCAGGCATTCCATATAATTCTAACAAGTATAAGCGCGTCGCCTTACGTGTCGGAGTTGTAGACAACACCTATGAATTACAGGGTGAAAGCACTCCTCGTCATGTAAACGTTCACACACGCCCAACACCCAACGCTCCACTTTTAAGCAAAAAATCATAGGGCTTTTGATTTGGGACGCTTGCCTTATTCGGTGGAATTTAGACTAGTCAGGAGTGCGAAACCCGAAATCTTTGTGGGGATTGGTATACATTAAATTTTTTGACGCTATTCCCCACCATCCGCAAAAATGATGAAGTCAGTTTTTTGCCTTTTCCTAAACATCGAACTCACGTTACATTCAGCGCAGATCTTCCTGTAAAGACGGGTAATATCATGTCCGGTTGAATACTTATAATTCAGACTGACGCGCAAAAGTAGAAAAACAGAGAATTTTTATTAGAAGCAATTCAACGGACATGATATAAACTGCTCGCTCAGGTGGCGATCGCAAATATTGACTGTATATCTACGCAGAAATCAGGTTTCGGGTCAAATATACTGCATAGTATTGGCAAATAGCTATCATCAGGACTCAATACCACTCAGACCTGTAACTAAACGATCAAGTTCTGTTTGCATTTGGTTGCAGACCTTTTCATAGCAAGCATCTACATAGTCGCGATCGCTTGCCGCAGCACGACCATAACGTTCAAACACAATCGGTGTACAAATACGTGTGTGAATTGGTACAGGTAGAGGAATGTTCGGCAAAGGTCCGATTGCCAACCCCCAAGGTAGTCCCAAATAAATGGGAAACACCATAGGATCAAAGCCCAACAACCAGGGCATACCCCACTCATGCAGTTGCCGTAACTGGTTGTAGAAGTCAGCTAGAATAATCAGAGTATCGTGAGCGCCTTTTGAAATTGCTGGCACAATCGGTACACCTTCGCGCAGTGCTAGTTTGATGAACCCTTTACGACCTGCAAAGTAAATTTGATGACGCATACTGTGAGGTCGCCACAAATCTTCAGGTCCCCCAGGATAGACTAGTACCGCAGCACCTCGTTGAAGAGCAGCAATTGCCATTTTGGGTTCAGCTCTGAGTGCTCCTAGTTGCACTGTTAACCGAGAGTAGAAAGGAACCATCCAGACATTTGGATGCATTAGTCCGTATGTCAAGCGTTCTGGACCAAAGTGTTGAAACCAGTCATACATGAACATCAACGTATCCGGTGCCAGCAAACCGCCATTATGAGAACCTACCATCAACATACCACCATCAGTTGGTACGTGATGCCAGCCATCAGTTGTGACTCGGAAGTAGTTGCGGTAGAGCCACTCCCCTATTGGCATCAAAGATTGAATCACCCTCGGATCTCGTCCCTCTAGTGACCAACCATCGAATTTATGGCAAGAGGTTTTGCCATCATTGAAGTGACTACCTGTAAGAAAATCAAAATAACTAAACAACGATCTTTAACTTCCTCAAACATCAACTAGTTTATAAAAACATAGCGAGCGTCGCAAAACCCATGTTTTTTCTACCCCAGTGCAATACGGATGTGCGCCGTTGCCAAGGGCATCTCCTCTATACATTCAAACGTGGACTTTGTTCGGATTACACCTAAAGAGTTCGGGATGTCTGGTAGCCCCGAAGCATATGTATCAAGAAATTAATTTCTTGATACATATGCGTTATTTATATCGGGGTGGTTTGACGGCGCGGCAGTTTTAACTGCCGTCATATTTAAGTAATCGCTTAACGTATAATCTTACAGCTTCTCTGACCAAATCATTAATAGATCGTATCGGCTATTTTGCTGCTCTTTACTAAATCTTCATATTCCTGAGCAGAACATCTAGGTGTAAATCTGAACATAGTGTCAAATAAACGGTACAATTACATTATAATAAAAGAGGTGGTTTTTAGATGCCAAGAAAAAGTACACCATCATTTATTACGGAAATTCCTTTAAAAGTAGATAGCGCTCAAGAATCAGAAATATTATCGAGATTTGAAGCTGCAAGACAGCTTTATAATGCATGTCTTGATGAAGCGATGATTCGTATGCAATTGGTGCGCGATTCTCAGGCATTTAAAATAGCTAAGAAAATATCGAGAGCCAATGTCATAGAATCAAGAGTTCAAATCGACCTCAAAAGTTTGTTCTCCCACCGTCACTCGATCTCCGGAGACTAATTGTCGTCCTCGTCTAATTTCAAGTGTATCATTAACTTTTACATCGCCTGCTTGAATCATTAACTTGGCTTGTCCACCTGTCTGCGTGATACCGACAAACTTCAAAAACTGGTCGAGTTTAATTGTATTATTGCTTGTCTTCATAATTTCTTTTGTAGGTCAGAAAACTTTATTTAGAATATTACACAAATAGAAGCTAAGTATATAAATCTTAATAATAAGAGTTATTCATTTATCTTTTGATTTGATTACCAAAGCAAAATTACAAATCTCCTAAAAAACTTTACAATTATTTACATATTTCGCAACTATTTGGCATAAAGATGCGTGTATTTGCTAGTTAATATGGGAACTGGAGAATCAATTCTTCCTAATTACCCGTTTTAAAAAAGCCACTTAGTCAAATATCCAACTAAGTGGAAATATTGCTTGGTAGTTTTAACTAATTTCAACTTAGCTATTCTTCAAGAAAGACCCATCGACTAGAGGACAGATAGAATATCTCCTTGTACTCCTACTTAACTCTACCTACAGTCTTGGATACATTTATTTCGCTTGATAGAGAGAGAATTGGATCTGCCGTTGTTATTCTGTATTCATCACAGAAAAGAAAGATATTTGAAGGAAAGGAATTAGAACAATGAATATTGTTGCTTGGGTCGTTTTAGGTTTGATTGCGGGTGCAATTGCAAAAGCTATTTATCCCGGTTATCAAGGTGGTGGATTTTTGGCCACAATGGTGTTAGGAATTGTTGGTGCTTTTATCGGTGGTAGTTTAGGTATGTTCTTTACCACAGGTAGTTTAGCCTTGACTGCTCCCGCTTTCAGTATTGGTGGAATTGCAGTAGCTATTTTAGGCGCTATCGTTGCTATATTCTTGTGGAACTTAATGACCCGTAGAGGTACTATATAAAAATTGAAATTGCGGTTAATAAATAATAATAGAAGTCAGGGTTGTCATACAATCATTTTTTACCCTGAATTTAATTAAAAAAACAGCGCCACCTTAATTAAGGCGGCGCTTTTACAATAGTTATTTTTCCCTAAAAAAATACGGTGATAGCTTCCATCTTTAAAAGTTTTTGAAGATGACTTAAGTTTTGTTGTTAGTTTGAAGCATATGTGCTAGTACAAGGGACAAAGGAAATAAACTGACCATTCAAAATTGAAAATTTATCTTCCTATTCCCTACTTTTCCACTCACTGTTTTCAAGAAATGAATCTGCTTAAATCGAATTCCTCGTCTGGTGAACCTTGCTCTAATTTTTCCGAACTTAGAACCAACAAAACTCTCTCTGAGTAATCTACCGCTCCTCGTAGCTCATTTTGCAAAATTTCCAGTCCACCATTAGCAAATTCTTCAAAAATCCGCAGCCGTTCATTTTCAGACTTCTCTTCATTAGAAGAAAGAATTTTGAGATCTTGAGTTGCAGTAATTCCCAGTAACTTAATAACTAAATCGTATCCTCTAGAAACAAAAACTTCTTGTCCGATTGGAGATGGTTCTTTTTTAGATATCTCCCCCAGAGGAACACGCTTCTTATGCTTTGCTCCCAAAGAAGCAGCAAACACAACTACATCAGCATAGGTTTGAAAAGGACCTGTTGCACCTTCTATTGAAGTTAAAGCCTTTACCAACTCGGCCTTATCCTTAGCAACCCTAATTCTACCAGTCTCAGCCATTCTACTTATATATAATTTGTAACAATCTTAACTCGAAGCTTTAGGCGATGTCTATGGAACAGACTCAGCTACTTGTCTTACTTCTGCATCCTTTGTCTTGCAAAGTTTGTGGTTCGTTTACGAATAGGACTTACGCACACTCTACTAACACAAGAGCGCACAAGAGCGTCTTCTCTACGAGACGCTGCTTTGTAGCTTGCTTCCCCGAAGGGGTACGCGCAGCGTGTCCATCAGGACAAGGCGGTTCAATAAATTAAGCAATAAGAGCGATTTTTGTGTAAGTCCTGACGAAGTTTTGGCTATTTGACAAAGCATTCAACATAAAGACAGCCAACTTAGCAAGAGTGATGGTATACTGACATAAAAGCTATCATTTGTATAGCAGTTCGCCAGATTCTCAGGGTGCCATTTCGTTGATATAATCTTTTTCTCAATGATTACTTAAAAACTCACGCAAAGGCGTTCACAAGTGAAAACCTTCTGAACGCTTTTACTTATTAGGGGAAAATGAAAAAATTTTAACCCTCGCGGTTTACTGCCATAATCTCCGTATACTCATACTCATTTGGACTTTGCTTAATCAAAGGATAGCGTTCCCCGCCCAACATAATATAATCCTGTTCGCAATCAGGCTTGGAAGAATAGTAAGTCAGCACGTATTCCCTACCAATTCTTTTTGTCATTTCTTCTTCGACTTCACCGCGCCACTGCGTTTTAGTGACTAACACAGTCAACTGATTGGCCATTTGAGGAATTGTCTTAGCAATTTGCCGTCGCGAAATTTCATCCAAGCTCCCAAAGGGAGAATCCATGACAATTGGAAAATTGCTACTATCAGGAACCAAGAGCATTTTTCTTTTTTCACTCCACTCCCGTAATCGATCGATAATACTGGCGATAAAAGATAAACTGAGAATTTGATTTTCTCCCGTCGAAGCTGCCACTGGCATTTCTAAACCAGAAGTATTTTCCACCAGCATAAGTTCATATTTTTCACTAATTTTGGGAAGATAGGGCGTAAATGAAATTTCCCTAAATATCTCTTGTACCCGCTTTTCTAGCTGTAGGCGAAACTGCGTTTCTTGAAGCTCTCTAACTTTAGTTAAACGTTCAATAGCATCTTGAGTAGCAGTAATGCGCCGCTGTGCCAGTAATTGCCTATCTTCGTTAAGTTTTTGCTTAGCGATTTGTTTACCCAAATCTGCCAACTCACTCTTGTAGTTAACTATTTTTTGCTGATTAGCACCTTGTTCTAATATTAACTGTTTGATTTTTTCTTCAATTTCATCTAACCGCTTTTGTAGACTACTAATTTCTTCATTAGTATTTTTACGGAGCCGTTCTTGAATATTATCTAACTCACTTTCTATCTGAGAGATTGTTTGTCTTAACTGATTAATTCTTGCTTGCTCTCTGTCAACTTCTTCCCAAAAACTGAGTGCTTGTTTGTGTATTTCATCCACTTGAGCGCTGATCCGGATAGCTGTTTCTTCCACTGCTGAAGAACCAGCTGTATCCAAAAATTTCCTAACATTATTGTGTGACGGCTTTCCTGCACGTAAGTCTGTACCACAAATACAGCGTTGAGATTTCAGTAAGTCATTTATAAACTCTCGGGAAATTCCAGATGTTAACTTACCTTGCTGCTTCAAATCATTGATCATCACTCGGAAGTCCGCTGTAGTTTCAGATAAAAATACAGTGTAACCGCGTGTAGAAGTAGCTTTTTTGATTTCTTCTCTACTTTCTCTCAAACTTTCTTGGTTTAATATTTTTTGTTTTTCTAGCTCTTGTCGTCTTTCTTCTAATTCCTTTGCCGCACTCAGTTCTCGTAAATGGTGACTTGTGTCTTTTTTAAAAGTTTCTTGATGTTCTAACTCATGTTGAATTTCGGTTTGTCGTTTGGTGATGCGCTCAATTTCCTGTTCTATACTGCTCTGCTGTCTTAAAAGCTGTTTAATTTCTGAATCCCCAATTGCTTTTAACTCATTTTCCAAGCTTTTTTTCGCTTCCTTCAGGTGATTGATGGAACGGTTAATGACTTCTACACCTAAGAAAATTTTGGTAGCTTCGGCAATCTCAGCTTTTTTATCAGAACGCACTATTGCTTCAATACGTTCTCCGTCAAAGAAGAAGTATTGATGTAAACTAGTAGGTAAAATTTGCCCAATCACTTCCTCTGGTTGCTGGGGTGGAAAATACCAACGTCCATCATCCCCAGCCACCTGCATCCTTAATTCTGTCTTACCAAAATTGATGTCAGTTTGATTTTTATAAGCTCGGCACTGGCGTTTCACGTTGTAACGTTTGCTGTCGTGTTCCCACTCTACTTCTACCCAACATTCCACAGCTTGCCCAATTTTTGCCTCGGCGATCGCACGCTTATTAACCAACTGCTCAGTTGATGCAAAAGCGGCACTAAATTTCTCATATAACACCCAAGTAAACGCATTCAGCAGGCTAGTTTTTCCCGCACCATTATTGCCGTGAATAATCGTTGTGTTGCGAGCCTCTCCTCCTGCCAGGATGATTTCCGGTGTTTTGCCATAAAAAGAGCGAAAGTTGCAAAGCTTAATCGAAGCCAACTTCATCGCACTGCTTCCTTCACAATCGCTAAAATATCATCGTTAATATGACTGTTAAGTTTTTTATCGATTCTACTTTTTTCAAGTAGCCATACCCGCTCAATAATTTGCTGTACTTCTCTTGGAGCACTAGTCACAGGCTCATGAACATCATCAATATTAGTTTCGTTCGTCATCTGGCTTTTGTAAATCAATTTTTTCTATATTCTACTATTCTGTAAATCTTGTAACAATCCGTAAACGCACCTTAAATATATAAAGTTATTTCGCTTTCCGGGGGAAGTCGGATGCGAAGAAAGACTTGACGCCACCGCCCGTTGTGCCATAGTTTACATATCTAATAATCCATATTGCTTTTGTAAATTAAATAATTTCATTCTGGCTTCACCAGCATTGTCAGCTAAATCGGCAAACTCGACGAACCTGAATAATTCCTTTCGCAGCAAATTGCGTTCAACTTCTAGAGTATTCCTATCTAAATCTGGTGGCAAGACAATCATGTCAAATATTGTGGCACGATCTTTACCAGGGTGAGGACGTAGAACTCGTCCACGTCGCTGGATAAACTGGCGGGGATTAGCAGAACTTGCTAAAATGACAGCAGTTTGAATTGCTGGGATATCGACTCCTTCATCTAAACAACGAATTGCCACCAAACCTTGCAATTCTCCGCTTTCAAATTGACGGCGCAAAACTTCTCTTTCTTGTAAAGATGTTTGCGCAGTATATGTGCTGATTTTGTAACCTAGTTCTACTCCCAAAGTTTTGGCAACAGCTTTAAGCTGGTGCAAGTTAGAACGCTGTCCCACTTCTTGTGAACCATCACTACAATAGAAAAGCGTATGAGTGGTTTCTCGACGAGTGATCATTAACTCACGCAAAGCTTTTAACTTATTTTCAGCCGCACCGATTAACCTTGCTCGCTGCATCAACAACGGCTTCAAATCTTCATTATCTTCCAGAGACGCCAATCCCGCATTTTCCCGTCCTCGAAACAGCAGCGCTCGTCCAATTTTTTGGGTTAGTTTGGCGTAGGCAAGGCTTTCTGATTCTGTTAATTCTACTGGTATGGGATGATAAAGATAATGTACTAAAGCACCTTGAGTAATGGCATCTTTTAAGGTAAATTCAGGCTGGAGAACAGGACCAAAATAATCAAGCAACGATCTGGTTCCACCTTCGTCAAAATACCTTTCTGGTGTAGCTGACAAAGCCAGTCGCAATCCAATACGCCGGGGTAAACTTTCTTCTAATTTAGGTGAGCCTAAGTTATGTGCTTCGTCTCCAATAATTAAAGTCTTCTCAGGAAAAGATTTAAGTTGAGATTGGAACCCATCTCCAATTAAAGTAGAATTGGAAGCAATGACTGTGAGAAACGATTGAGAACCGGAACGCACGTTGTACAGTTGGGTAGAAAGTTGGTTCTGCCAAGTGCGTAAATTCTCGAAGGCTAAGATAGGTTGCAAGTTAAATTTTTCGCATTCTCTTGCCCATTGGGTAACGAGATGGCGGTAGGGACACACTACCAGCAACATTTGTAAGTCAATTTGCTTGTAGAGTTCGCAAACGACGGAGAGTGCTGTGATTGTCTTTCCACTACCAGTCGCCATTTTCAGCGTACCTCTGCCATTGTTGGCAAACCAGTTATTGACGGCTTGTCGCTGATATGGACGCAGTTGCAAAGAGATTGGCATTCTTGGGCATCCTGGTAATGGTTGGTGATGATAACTGCCCTTACTTTCACCTACCTGCGGTAATTTAAGATGAAAACTTGGGTATTGCTTTGCATAATTCTGGGTTAAATACATAAAATTGCAATTATTTGAGGAAAGTGAGGAGTTGTGAGTTGTTAGTGGGTAGTTATTCTTATAGATAAAGAACCTGTAGGGGCGGGTTTGACATCATAAAGGCGGTACCCAGATGTTATCTATAATGAAACCCGCCCCTACACCCTCTTGTGGGGGCGGGTTTGACATCATAAAGGCAGTACCCAGATGTTATCTATAATTAAACCCGTCCCTACACCCTCTTGTGGGGGCGGGTTTGACATCATAAAGGCAGTACCCAGATGTTATCTATAATTAAACCCGCGACACACTTCCGATATATCAGTTGTAACTTCGCCAAACTGCAACAAGGGAACCTTGCACCTGTACTTGAATGGCGTTTACTTCAATTGGGTTGTACTTGGGATTTGCAGGTTTGAGAGTGATGAGATCGCCTTGTCGATAAAACCGCTTCAATGTGGTACCATGACCATCCACTCTCGCGGCGACTATGGTACCATTTCTCAAGTGATTTGGTTCTAGAACCGGGCGGAGAAATACCAAATCTCCATCAGCGATCAAATCTTCAATCATGCTATCGCCTGTCACCTGCAAAGCATAGGTTTGAGGAGGTAAAGACAAATCAGAAAAGTCGAGTTGTTCTACAGCATCACTGAATGGTTCTATTAAACCACCAGCCGCGATCATGCCTAAAATTGGCACACCTTGCTTTATAGTTCGCAAAATCCGAATTGTCCTTGCCTTCCCTTCATTCCATTCAATGTACCCCTTCGTGCGTAGATGTTCTAATCGACTTTGAATTGGTGCTGGTGACTTCAAGTTCATCGCCAACATCATCTGCCGAATTGAAGGTGAGTGCTGGTGCAATCTGATGTATTCCGCCAGCCATTCATACAATTCTCGTTGAGCTTCTGTTAAAATCTCCATAAATTTGTAAGGAGTTAAATACAAACGTTCCTAGAACATTAGTACTACAAAAAACTCACTTACGCACTATATATTTTGAATTTCTAATTTGGGATTGCGGATTTTATTGAGATTATGACTTTACAATCCGCGCATCCGTCTTGAAAAGTTTGCCAGGGCGGAGGGAACTCTCAGAAGTTCTTGATGTGACTTCTGTGTGTACGCAACTGTTCGCAAAATAAAAAATCACTCTGCCCCTAAAATACTCGCCAGCAAAGCCTTTTGGACGTGCAAACGATTTTCTGCCTGATCCCAAACTCTTGACTGGAAACCTTCTATAACCTCATCAGTAATTTCTTCTCCCCGATGGGCGGGTAAGCAATGTAAAACAATTGCCTCTGCATTAGCAAGGCTTAACAAATTTTCATTAATTTGATAAGGTTGGAAAATAGGCATTCGGTCGTTCGCTTCCGCTTCTTGACCCATACTCGCCCAAACATCAGTGTAAAGTACATGAACACCTTTCGTTGCGGCTTCAGGGTCATGAGTGAGGATAATTTCAGTTTTGTTGCCAGCAAAAGAGCGTGCTTTTTCGACGACTGCTGCATTTGGTTCATAACCGATGGGTGTGGCAACTCGAACATTCATTCCTACCAACGCACAGCCTAACATCAGGGAATTTGCGACATTATTACCATCACCCAAATAGGTCAATGTTAAACCAGCGCATGTGCCAAAGCATTCTTGAATTGTCATTAAATCAGCCAATACCTGACAAGGATGCTCTAAATCGGTGAGAGCATTCACGACTGGAATCCTGGCATATTTGGCAAAAGTTTCCAAATCTTGCTGTGCAAAAGTGCGAATTGCCAAAATATCTAAATATCGTTCTAGAACCCTTGCTGTATCTTGGATGGGTTCCCCCCGACTCACTTGAGTCACATTGGGATTGAGATCAATAACTTGTCCGCCCAGTTGGTACATCGCTACGGAAAAACTCACTCGTGTCCGAGTTGAAGCCTTGGAGAACAGTAGCCCCAATACTTTATTGCACTGCAACTTCAACCGTTGTGATTTCAGTTGAGTTGCCATTTGCAGGAGTTCTTGAATTTCCGTTGGACTTAGATCCGCCAGACTTAATAAATCTCGTCCGCTCAACGCTGCCATAAGGAGTGCTCTGTAAAGAACAATTCTGCCTTTCCGTTGCTGTACCGGGCGTGCCAAAATTACTGTATTAAAACTGTACCAGATATTTTTCTTTTTCTCTAGCCTATAGTTAAATACCGTTTTGGTTAATTTATCTTCCCCCATTGCAGAAAAAGTTTTCAGAAATTGCAAAAAGGGCTTGCTTATGGTACTATGATGATGTACCATAATGCCTTGACAAGATATTTGACTTGTCCAGCTTTAGGAAGTGCGCCAGCATAGCACAGTGGTAGTGCATCCGACTTGTAATCGGAAGGTCGTCAGTTCAATCCTGACTGCTGGCTTTAGCATATTTGCTGCTCCCCAAATTATTTGTCCGCGTTGACAGATTGAGCGCAAGCTTCACTCACTACTAGCGCGAAAAGGGACAATCATAAGCGATCGCTCGAACTTGTATAGCAATCCTATTGAAAGTCTTAGATCCCCGACTTCGCAGAAGTTGACCTTGGATCTAGTTTTTCACGAATGATTTAGGATTGCTATATATAGTATAGTGTTCATCTAGAGTAGTACATTTGTACCTTATAGGCAGTACTGGCAGATGATTGAGTTTAAGCAAGGTAACCTGTTGGAAGAAAATGCCGAAGCCCTAGTAAACACTGTTAATTGTGTCGGTGTCATGGGCAAAGGTATCGCCTTGCAATTTAAGCAAGCTTATCCTGAAAACTTCCGCCACTATGAGAAAGCCTGTAAAGCAAGTGAAGTCCTGCCAGGGCGGATGTTTACCTTAGCAACAGGTAGTTTATTTAATCCCAGATACATAATTAACTTCCCCACGAAGCGTCACTGGAAAGGTAAGTCAAAAATAGAAGATATTAAAACTGGACTGGTGGCTTTAGTGCAACAAGTGCAGCAATTAGCTATTACCTCAATTGCTATTCCACCTTTAGGATGCGGAAATGGTGGTTTGGATTGGTTTGAGGTGAAGCCTTTGATCGAATCAGCCTTTGCTCAGCTGCTAGATGTGAGAGTAATTCTCTTTGAACCGACAGGCGCACCAGCAGCAGAACAAATGCCCGTTGCGACTACCAAGCCCAACATGACTCGTAGTCGTGCCCTCATCATTCACCTGCTGGAAGCCTACGGAATTCCAGGTTATGAGTTGACTAAGCTAGAAATCCAAAAACTTACCTATTTCTTGCAAGAAGCTGGAGAAACCTTAAAGCTACCTTATGTAAAACATTTGTATGGCCCCTACGCTAATAACCTCAATCACGTTTTGAAACGGGGCGTGAGTATCAATGGAACAGAGAACCGGGATAAGAAAAAAGTTGTGAAAAA
>CALMVQ010000337.1 GCA_937873135.1 uncultured Scytonema sp.
AATACTAGAAGAACCCCAAGATCGCTCCTCGCTGTGCTTTGTCTCCCCTCCCCGCAAGCGGGGAGGGGCTGGGGGTGGGGTGCTTGTATTATGGTTGTGCTACCGGACATAATATGACTTGTGATTTATGTCGCGTGTCCGTGCGATCGCCTGAGTAATGGATGTTCTGTTGAAGAAAGCTTAAAAACTTAGTACAGCATTTCAATAAATCCGTGACGAATTGAATCACCTCCTGGTAAGACTTGAAGAGGCGAATAGGACGCTACGAACTTGTGAAATCTTGTACTTAGTATAACATTAGTGGTAATCTAAGCCAGTATACTTCAGGAGTTATATGTGGATTTTGTCGTCTCTGATTCTGCACGCCAATATCTTGAGTGGTTGCCCGTTTGTGAAGATCTAAACGCTGTTTGCTTTCATGGCTTCAGCCAATACAATACGTTAAAAGTTATTGGAGCGTTTCGTTATCATGTATGGCAAACAGAAGGTTTCCACCTATCAGACGATTGCATATGGATTGACAAATATGACAGCGTAGCCACACATTGGGTTGTGTGCCAAAACAATCGAATTGTTGGAAGCGCACGACTAACAATCCATGCAAGCATAGACGATGTACCTAACACAAACGATTTTACCAAACTGAGTTACTATTATGTGCCGCCAATCGCTTCGCTTAACCGATTGGTTGTTTGTCCTACATCAAGAGGCAAAGGCATAGCGAGTTGGCTTGACGAGCAACGTATTGAGAAGGCTCACGAACTTGGAGCGAACACCATTATTGGAACAGTGCCAGCAAAACGGGTTAAAGCACTTGCTATTCTTGGGTTTGTTGAAATTGGCATTTGCCATGATGCAGAATTTCCAGGTATGGAATGGCATATAGTCAGCAATACCGGTGCTAAAAAAAGAGGATGAATTGAGAGGCAATTGCAAGGGAGGCATGTAGCATTTATCAAGTTCTACTCTCGCGATGTGGGGAGACGGCTTGAGTGGCGATCACCCTTATCACCCAAGGCTTTGTGGCGGTTTCTCGCCCATCTATTGTTGAAGCGCGATACGGCTTAAGCCGTGGCCTTTGGCATCGCGCTCTTTGCAGATTGAAGTTTTTGCTAATCAAAGAGCGATCGCCCAAAGTCTCCGACGAACCGAACTTTAGAACGGACGAGCGTTTGTCAAGCTTCCCCAGCGCTACAGGCGGCGAGACAATCATAACTGTTATTGGTGATGTTACTGAGCTTGTCTGTGAGCGCTAAATGAACCTTTCGCCGAGCAAACTCTGAGCCATAACTGTGTCTTGAACGCTCATTTACTGTCTTGCTAGTGTTGTTTGCATAACAGGATAAACGAATTTAACAGAAAAAATCCTGATATTGAGGAGGTGCAAATTGAATCTAGCTAAGACGCTACCTATAAATTCTCGGCAGGCTATTGTATATCAAACTTTTTTCCAGAAGCTTAAAGTTGTTGACTGGCTGGCAATACTTCTGAGACTAACGAGTTCTGATGAACGTTATAAATTTACTTTAACGCAAAACGTTCTTGCAATTCGGCAATATAGATTGTTCCTATTTTTACTTCACAAATATCCGAGTTTAAAGATGGTTCCCAATCAGGACATTGATGCAGTTTTGCACGCCCATACTGCTGATGGGTCTCAGTTTGAAAAAGACTGCGAAAACCTCTTTGGTGCTTGTCTCAAGCATATTCCAGAAGTTGGAAGACAAGAAGCAGACCGGAAAGAATGGCTACGTACTTTTACTCGCACCCAGACATTATTCGAGCAAAATTTTGGACAAAGTGCAATGGGTAGTTCTGTTGCTGCTTGTTGCGAAATTCTTTTAATTTAAGATTCCCGACTTCTTTAAGAAGTCGGGAATTTGGGAATCTTAGCAACAAAGTTTTTCTTACACATGTATATCAATACAGAGTGCAGATCCTCAAACGATCTTGCCTCGTTCCGCTTTCTTTATAGTTATCAACAGGAGTAAAGTAATGAGACAGCATTTATCAAGCAAAACTGCTTCTCGATTGGTTCGTGCGACGATGTTTTGGCTTCTAGCAATTTCGGGAGCGATGCCTGCGGCGAGCTACGCTAACGCAACTACAACGGTAAGTGAGTTTGCTCTCACCCTCAATAACGCAAGTGATAAAGTTGCATATGCAGAGAAAGCCGATGGTTCTGCTCAATCCGTCTATGAAAAGGCAAATTCTGCTGTTGTCTTTGTAGAGACAGATCAAGGTAGTGGTAGCGGTGTCGTTGTGGAATCTAAGGGTTTGATTGTTACCAACGCTCATGTAGTCGAAGATGCCAGAAGCATCACAGTGGAGCTGCAAGGCAAAAAATATCAAGCTGATGTAGTTTCACAGGGAAGTAGCCGATGTCTTGATTTAGCTTTGCTACAAATTCGCAGCCAAAATTCCTTACCAAAATTAAACTTTACTTCTTTGAATGCAGTTCGTAAGGGACAGCAAGTCTTTGCCATTGGTTATCCTCAAGGAATTAAGCCTTCTTCCATTACTCAAGGGATTGTTAGTAACATTTATACAGAACTAGGTTATATTCAAACTGATGCTAACCTCAACCATGGCAACTCTGGAGGTGCTTTGCTCAACAGTCAGGGAGAACTTATAGGCATCAATACTAGGAAATTAGATGCAGACTCTAATGGTATAAATCTTGCCATCTCCAGCGAAAAGGTTCAGGCGTTTATCCTAGCATATAAACAAGGTCTGTCCCCCTCCATTGGTCAATATTTAATTCCTGCTAGCCAAACAAACACTCGACTGGCGCAAAAACTATCTCTCAATGGCAGAGAAAGCAACGGCAGAATCACAACTGGAGACAACCTCGTCTGTGTAGATAAAAGCCATGCTAATATCTACTCTTTTGAGGGTAAGGCAGATGAACCAATTATGATTGAAATGTTTAGTCAGCAGATTGGTTCGTACTTAGTACTTCTTGCACCGAATGGTGAGATCATTGCTAAAGGTAGTAGTGAGGATCGCAATAAAATTGCCAGAATTTCAAATAATTTGCCGCAAACAGGAACTTACACCCTGGTTGCCAATACTTTGAAACCTCAAGAAACTGGAACATACCGTTTGCGAGCAACAATCCCACTTTTGGTACAACAAGATAAAATAGACAGAAGCACACCTTCTTGCTTAAAAGATGGTTCTCCTTGTCGCAGCTACGTTTTTTCTGGAAAGGCAAATCAGACTATAACTATTCAGTTACACCATTCTGACTTTGAGCCTTACTTGCTAGTTGTGGATAGCGATCGCAATGTGATCTCTAAAGGTAAGCTAGAACGTCAAGCATCTGTCAGTGTAAAATTACCTCACAATGGCAATTACAGACTTGTTGTGAGCACTGCGAATCCACAGGATAGAGGTCAATTTTCACTCTCAGTTTACACTCTTGTCGAAAATTTTTCAGCAAATGAAGTTTCCCACAAATAAAAAGTATTACAGCACTTTTCAAGTAAATAGATCACAGTCGTAGGGGCGAACGGCTGTTCGCCCTTACCAAGGGTGTGGTTCATTTGAGTGAAAACATCTGTAAATTGACATGAACCACCCGACAATTTATCTTCGGAAGAATATAGCATAAATTGGGTGAAGTACCTACACCAATTGCAAGGCAATATGGTGTAGGCTTCGAGTTAATTC
>CALMVQ010000338.1 GCA_937873135.1 uncultured Scytonema sp.
TTTTCTTTTTCTTTATGAGTGCCTTTTAACTTTTAACTTTTGCCTTGTTCGGTCAACTTTCTTCTGGTTCATCGAATAAAAATTTAGCATAGCTTTATTTAATAAGACTTACGCAACTGGCACACCAGGAGCTTTTTTGTCTGCGACTTTTTTAGGTGCGATTTTTCAGTGTTTGACGACTTAAATACTATCTGTTTTGCAAGAATTCTCCGGTTGCTCAATTAAGTTGACTTGACTATCCTGATCGTTATCAAATGCGTACTCTATCAAATCTGATGGTGTGATTATTACATTGTGTCCCTTTGCTTGAAAGAGCTTTGATAAGCCATTACATAGGCTATTCAAAGTAGCACCATCAATCCGAGGCATAGTGT
Source organism: uncultured Scytonema sp. (assembly GCA_937873135.1). Classification (GTDB taxonomy): domain Bacteria; phylum Cyanobacteriota; class Cyanobacteriia; order Cyanobacteriales; family Nostocaceae; genus Rhizonema. Next base: position 375 of record CALMVQ010000338.1, read on the forward strand.
CAGACATTTTCATTCGAGACACAGAGGTTTCGTGATGGTTGATGTACTGAGCTAATTCTCGATTAGTAATCCTGCCTCGTGCCATGATTTCTCTCAGTTTCCATTTAATCATCCTTTTTTCCAATATATTCATCCTTTCGTTTCTCTCCTATGCGAGACAATCAACTCCTAATATAGCGTTATAAAGTGTATAAAAACTACTTGACGCTAAATAGCGTGTCTCGCTATACTAGAGATTAAATTAAAAACCGCTTGACTCTCTAGATTTTGCAGGTCAGTTGAGTCAAGCGGCTAAGTTCAACCTCATACGAGGTCAATATAATAATGACACAACTGCTGCTTGAATGCGAGCGCGAAGGGCAAGCCGGCCTTTGCAGCATCGCTTGCCAAAAAAATGAACAGGCTAGAGTTCAATTAGAACTAGAACAGTACATCGAAGCTCAAGCCGACGCTAAGGCCCCGTTCGCGCTTACTTACACCTTCGATTACAACCAATTTGACGACCCCAAACTACAAAGCAAAGCCCGTACCACGCTCTTTAACTTTTTAGGGTTCGTCCGCTCCTCCTTTGATGGTTTGCTCGCTTGCGGTCGGGCATTGCAGGATGTATATTCTGACTGTCTTGCTCAAGGTACCAACGGCAAGAAAATTTTTGAAGCATGGCTCCTTAGTGCCGATTTCGGAGCATCTCGATACATCGCAACTTCTGCAATGGAAATACATGCCTGGTTTGATTCGCTTCCTCATCGGCTGCAACGCTTGGTAAAGGAGAAAGTACAAAGTTGGAGTGTCGCTGCTTTGCGCCAATTGACTAAAGTCTCGACAGACTTAGTCAAAGAACTTGTAGGCACTGGTAAGAAGACAGCAGCACAAATCAAAACAGTTGCAAGGAAAGAAAAAACCAATTGTCTATCAACTCTTGCCTCCCCGACAACCCCATCATTCGCCCCTGGCGTGCGGATTGTTGTGACAGGTGATGACCAGGGATGGAACGGTTACAAGGGCGTCATCACGAATAAATTTGAGCAAAATGGAACTGAATGTTGGTGGGTCCTCTTAGACCATGTTCAACCCCAAGGACTAGAAACCAAACATTTGTTCAAAACCACCCAGCTAAAGCTAGAAGTAGCCGCAAAGGACGTTGCTAAACCAGATTCAACACAAATGTTTTCCGCCGCTCAAGTAGAGCAGAAGATAGCTGAAGCTTTGGCACAACGAGATCAAGAAAAAGCCTCAGAAGAACTGGGGCGCTTTGTTGAACTTCAGGATGCAGCACGACTTGCAGTCACAGAAGAAATATTGGCTGCAAAGCTTCATGCCCAAAAAATGACGCAAGCCAAAGAAGAATTAATTCAACAGCTCGTTGAGAAAGAACGCGAACTAGAAAGAGTGAGTTCTCTTCAGGTCAAAAACCAGCAGTTAGAACAACGAATAGTCCAATTGGAGAAAGCCCTTGAAGATGCCAATAAAAACAGTTGGAGCAATACATTCTCAAACCAAGCTGCTAAGGTTGTGAACTCTCAGTTGGAGAAAACTATCACACCACTGATGTTGGAAGTCGAACGGTTGAAAGATTTGGTTGAAACGCAAGAGCTTGAAATTGTCCAACTTCAAGCTCTTAAGAACAAGCAACTTGAAGAACTTACAGTTGATGCTGAAGTTGAAGAACAAACAACGATTGCTGAATTCGGGGAAATGGGGGAGCGGTTTGGTTGGGCTGGTTGGAGTCGCCGGGGATACCGCGCTACCAGTGGAATTTTGCATACGAGGATCGGTGCGATTAAGGCTTTTGTCTCCGATTTAGCAGATGAACAACAACGAGAAATCGCATTTTGATTAAACTACAAACTCCGGAGCAGACAATTCTGGCAAGTTTTGTTACCATCAAATCCCATTAATTATACGTATATGAAATTATGTTTGCACCGATTAACAATCTAGTACCGCTGCGGAGTTCGTCAAAAGTCACTCATTCAAAAGTCAAAAGTATTATGGAATGGGCTTTTTATGGATTTGAAATGGTTGCCTTATTTCCGCCGCTTTGTACTAGTTGAAGAAGTCGTAAGCCACTGCAAAGAGCTGAACGCCTCTGTGCTTGAACCATATTGTCAAAACCGATATTCCGATAGAGATTGAGTGCAAAATTACGAGCGAGCCGTAAGCGGCAAGTCCCCCTGGGGCATCGCCCAAATTTGTACGAGCTGCAAGGTGCGAATTCGCGAAGCATCTTCCCCTTTAGTGACCTCTGTTTTTTAACCCTCTTTTATCACTTTCGGGATAGAATAATCTACAACCTTTACCATGAAACACTTTCGCAACAATGAGAGTTTAATGAGAAGTAAGGAGATGCCCTCCCGGTGTCCGTTCTGGCACGATCTTTCCTTCACTCTCCCATCTTCTCATAGTGTCAGGATGCACACCTAACAAGTCACTCGCTTCCTGGAGCGTTATCTTTGGCATAATTTTAAAATACTTAATTATACTCAAGATAACATCGGTTTAACTTGTGCAGCGCTCACCCGATCGCCAAAGGCTTGATCATATCTGTTGTTCAGAATGCCATACTTAACGAGCGCACTTAATTCACTGATTGGAACGAGCGCGGTTTTGCTACGAGTAATTTGTTGGTAATCAGAGAACTTTACTTTTAGAGTCTCATCATCTCATCGCCCTGTTATTAATCTTTGTGCAAACCAATACTGAGGAGATATCAAACTCTATTTTTCACCGATGGCAGGATGCCAAGTTTGTTTAGCCCTGCATCAAGTTTCTGTAATAGTTTAAAATCTTCTTCAGGTAAGGGAGAACCGTTGCTATTGAAAACGCCTGCCTTGATAGAAGGCTGTTCTAAAAAGGAAAATGCTTGACAAAATTGATATGGTTGTGCATTGATAGGCGAATCAAAATGGCAGGGAACGATTCGGTGGAAATCCCAACTGGCAACCTTTTTAGCCCAGTCGATAGTTTCTCTTGGTGCCCGATTGAGAATGAGAGTCTGTAAAATCGGAGCCACAAGCAGACGGTTATCACCTCGCAGTGCATCAAAAGACTGCTTCCAGTCGGCGCTCCATTGAAAGGGAAATAATCCAAAATAGGCTTTCAGTGAGCGCTCTGGTGCTTTCAAGGCATTGCGCAACACCTCCCCCCATCCGCGCACCCCTAGCACGCTTGGTTGGAAGTACAAAGTAAACAGCGAGATTCTCTGCCATCCCTTACAGCGATTTGCCTTGGTGTCTGCAACGACATCAAATGCATTATCCTTGGCATGGAACAGCAAAGGGTATGGATCTAATTGAACGATCGCAGGCGGTTCTTCTGGTATGGAAACGATTGAGTCTGTCACCAATAAAGTATGCGATCTCTTGTGGAAAAATGCAACTTCCGCAAACCGTCCCAGCCCAAGTTCAATAGGACCAAGAATCGCATAGTCAAATTCGTTAGGGGAGCATAGCTGCCTCCAGCATAGCTGCCTTCTGAAGCCGTGCTGTACTAGTATGAAGAAGCTTCAGCCTAACGGCAAGCTCTCCGTACCTGACTTTCAGAATCCTGACGAACTGTGAACGAATTTAACTTACAAGTCGAAAACAACACTGATCGCCTAGATCGCTACCTTTCTCAAAATTTACCAGATTTATCCCGTTCCCGCATCCAGCAATTAATTGAACAGGCGGCAGTCCAACTTAACGGCAAAGTTTGCACATCCAAGAAAACAACTGTCAAAGCAGGCGATCGCATTAGTTTAGAAATTCCAGCCGCAGAACCTCTAGAACTCCAAGCAGAAGATATCCCCCTAGACATTCTCTACGAAGACGACTCCCTGATTATTCTCAACAAACCTGCCGGGTTAGTCGTTCATCCAGCACCCGGTCATTCAGAAGGGACACTGGTTAACGCTATCTTAGCTCACTGTCCCAACTTACCAGGAATTGGGGGAGTCCAACGTCCGGGAATTGTTCATCGTCTCGATAAGGATACCACTGGGGCGATCGTCATTGCCAAAACAGAACTCGCCCATCAACACTTACAAGCGCAGCTTAAAGCCAAAACTGCAAGACGAGAATACCTTGGTATCGTCTACGGCGCACCTAAAACACAAAGCGGTACGATTAACTTGCCCATCGGTCGCCATCAAGTGGATCGGAAGAAAATGGCCGTTGTCCCTGTAGAACAAGGCGGACGATCTGCTGTCACTCATTGGCAAATAAAAGAACGTTTGGGCAACTATACATTAATGCACTTCCAACTCGAAACAGGACGCACCCATCAAATTCGCGTCCACAGCCTCCAAATTGGTCATCCTATCGTCGGCGATCCCGTTTACAGTTCCGGTCGTTCCGTCGGGGTAAACTTATCCGGTCAATCACTCCACGCTTGGCGACTCAGATTGCAACATCCGGTGTTAGGGGAGTGGATTGAGGTGACTGCGCCTCCTTCCCAAATCTTCACAAAGCTGCTGGAGATTCTTCGGCGAAGAATGACCATCTCTCCCCAGAGCTAAGATTGAAAATTTTTAGCTCATTCTTCTTAAACAAACTTTACAAAAAATTACAAACATCTCATAAATTGAAGCTGTAATAAATTGAGGTGTTTTGACGATAAGTATTATAAATATGACATATTTAGTTTATTACATGTATATTTCAAAAAAAAATCTCTCATTAAGTTAAGTTAAGAAATTTATCTGATTGTAAAGAAAATGTTGGCTCAATTACAGTGAAAGCTATACAGGAAGATTAATCTCGCCTGTTCGCATACGTGTTCACACTAATTTACAACAATTAATACAAAAGGTGTTCGATGGACAATTAAGATACCAATAAGCTTTTAGAAGCAATTAAAAAGTTAATCAAAAAATCAAAAGCTTTTTAGGAAATAAGTTGTACATAACAATGTAAATCTTAAGATTTTTATGTGCGTATGTGCGAAAGTTGCCTAGATTTGAAATTTTTTGCTTGATGAATTAAATTGCTATTTTTTAAAAAAGCAGATTCAGCATTAGTCAGGAGAAATAGAAAAAATGCAAGACGCTTTTTCCAAAGTCGTTGAACAAGCTGATAAAAAAGGTGCTTACCTAAGCAATGATGAAATCAATGCATTATCAGCACTGGTGGCTGATAGTAATAAGCGTTTAGACATCGTCAACAGACTTACCAGTAATGCTTCCTCCATTGTGGCGAATGCTTATCGGGATTTGGTGGCCGAACGCCCTCAAATATTTAACGCTGGCGGTGCTTGCTTCCACAACCGCAATCAGGCAGCTTGCATCCGTGATCTGGGATTTATTTTGCGTTATGTAACCTATTCTGTCCTATCTGGCGATACTAGTGCATTGGATGATCGCTGCTTGAATGGTTTGCGCGAAACTTATCAAGCGTTAGGGACTCCTGGTGATGCTGTTGCTTCAGGAATTCAAAAGATCAAAGAGGCTGCTGTCAAGATTGCCAATGACCCCAACGGTATTACCAAAGGTGATTGCAGTCAGTTGATAGCTGAAGTCGCTAGCTATTTCGACCGTGCTGCTTCTGCTGTTGCTTAAGAGCAATTAGCACTTTTCTTTCAGTACGTAAGTTGAAACCGCAACAGTTTAATAATTACCTGACAATTTAGGAAATTAAGAAAATCATGAAAACTCCATTGACAGAAGCGATCGCCGCCGCAGATGTTCGCGGTTCTTACCTTAGCAACACCGAAGTACAAGCAGTGTTTGGTCGTTTCAATCGTGCGCGTGCCGGTCTAGATGCCGCCAAAGCATTCGCACAAAATGGCAGCAAGTGGGCAGAAGCAGCAGCCAATCACGTTTATAAAAAGTTTCCCTACACCACACAATTGGAAGGGCCCCAATACGCCTCTACTCCTGAAGGCAAAAGCAAGTGTGTACGGGATATCGATCATTATCTCCGCACCATCAGCTATTGCGCTGTAGTAGGCGGTACTGGTCCTTTAGATGAATACGTTGTTGCTGGTTTAAGCGAACTTAATGGTGCCCTCGGCTTATCTCCCAGCTGGTACATAGCTGCTCTAGAATTTGTCCGTGACAATCATGGTTTGAGTGGTGATGTTGCTGGAGAAGCCAACACTTACATCAACTATGCAATCAATGCATTGAGCTAAGAGTCAATACACCGTCCGTTGTTAATGGCTAATAGCTAAAGGTTAATTGCTAATGCCTAATAGTTAATCGCTAATTAAAAGAAATAGTTAGCAATTAGCAATCAGCCATCAGCAACTAGCAATTAGCAGTTAGCCATTAATTTTTAGCAGATAAAAATTAGCAATTAACAAACTTGGAGCCAGAAAAAAATGACGAATTCAGTCGTAGAAAGGCTAGCAATTCAAGATATTGCCGCAGAAAGAGTTGAGTTGCGTCAAAATTGGAGCGAAGATGATTTGCAACTCGTTTTTCGGACTGCTTACGAGCAAATATTTGGGCGTCAAGGAGTCTATGCGAATCAAAAGTTTACGAGCCCTGAATCTTTGTTGCGGAATGGCAAAATTAGCGTTCAGCAATTTGTTGAGCTGTTAGCAAAATCTGATTTTTACAAAGAACGTTTTTTTTACAATAACTCCCAAGGGCGTTTTATTGAGTTAAACTACAAGCACTTACTAGGACGTGCTCCTTACGACCAATCAGAAATTGCCTTTCACGTAGATCTCTACGCTTCAAAAGGCTATGACGCTGAGATTGAATCCTATATTTACAGTCAAGAATACGATAATGCCTTTGGGATTTCTGTCGTTCCTTACTACCGTGGCTTTAAGTCAATTCCAGGACAGAAAACTGTAGGATACAACCGAATTCTCTCACTTTATCGCGGTGACGGGAACAGTGATAACGCACAATATGGTGGAAAAAATTCGAGATTGCGGTCCAAAATCTCGATGAACCTATCAAATCTGATTTCACCACCAACAGGACCTGCTGGCACCTTTACAGGTACATCCACGTTAATCAGTTCGCCTGCACGCGGCGATTCTCGGATGTTCATCATTGAAGCGATCGCTGGTACCATTAACACTAAAGTAGCAGTGCGTCGTAGCAGACAGGTTTACACTGTATCCTATGAGCAACTCTCAGCAACATACCAAGAAATTCATAAGCGCGGTGGCAAAATAGTTAACATTTCTCCAGCGTAGGAGATTGGGAGTGTGAGGGAGTGGGAGGACTCAGAATAACATTCTTTATCTGACAGGCTCTCTCTCTTATGCTCCCCCACGATAATTATGACGACAACTCACGACCTGGAACCAATTCTTTCAACAGAAGCAGCGATCACAGCACTTTTGAGCGAAGACAACCAAATCCGTTATTATGCTGCTTGGTGGCTGGGAAAGCATGAGGCACAAGCAGGCTGTACGGTGCTGTGCGAAGCCTTATTTGATGAACGCTACCGCATCCCATCTGGAGGATATCCCCTGCGGCGTCAAGCTGCACGGGCACTAGGTCAACTCAAAAATCCTCAAGCAGTACCAGCTTTAATTATAGCTTTAGAATGTGATTCCGATTTGCGTTTGCGAGAAGCAGTTATTCAAGCCTTGGCGGCGATTAACGATCAAAGGGCAGTTCATCCTTTACTCAATCTCCTGCTATCGAGTCACGAGCAACCTTATGAAGCTTTAATTGAAGCACTAGCAACTTTGCAAGTATGGTCAATTCGTCCGCAAATTGAGACTTTTCTCAATCATCCTTCTGAGCGGGTGCAATGTGCTGCGGCTCGATATTTGTATCTTTTGACTCAGCAGCCTCAATACATTGAACGCATAGTCAAAAATCTCAATCACGAGAATATGTATCTACGCTGGGCAGCAATATTTGACTTGGGAGCAATCGGGCATCGCCAAGCTGTACAAGCAATTATTGCAGCTAAAGTTCCTAACAGTTTAAAGTTACTAAATTTAAAGCGAATTCTGGAAGCAGTTTTGGATAGCGAAAGCAGCGATAAGGAAACATCCCAGATCCTGTTTAAAGCAATTGATGATTTGTTAATTCAGCTGTAAGGGAAGTGGGAAGATAAGTCAGTCGCTTCTCAAGAGTCAAAAGTCAGAGGAAAAGCTGGGGGACGCATTAAGCTATAAAAAACGAGCAAACCTTCGTAACGAGTGAGGAGTTGTGGCGATCAACCCTTGTGGATTAAGAGACTTCTGTGAAAATAAAAGATCCCTACCATAGATTGAGCAATCGTATCATTACTTAAGAGTGAGGTTACCCCGCCCCTACAATTTGGGACAATTTATTTCTTGGTGTTCCCTAATGAGAAGCTCGCGCGCTCTTGTAAGCTTCCCCCGGCAGACTTCTCGAGAAAACCCTCACTCGTTACGAGCCTCCATGTCGCAACTTCCGTCTAGAACAGAAACTCGTGCAAGGTTTCCAATTGACTCCTAAAAAAATGGGGCAACCTTCTACCTAACTAGTACAACAAGGCAAAAGTAAAAAGTAAAAAGTAAAAAGAAAGAACCT
>CALMVQ010000339.1 GCA_937873135.1 uncultured Scytonema sp.
TTCAAATTTTTTAATTTTTACCCCTGCGGGGTTGGTCCGCGGTTTTTTGGGGTTTTCCCCCAAGATCGCGCTGACTCACTTTTTACTTTTGCCTTGTTGTACTAGTACCTTCTTAAGGCATTTACGCCAATTAATATTTTTTAGATAAGATCGATTCAGTTGTTATAAACACATTGAATTCGCAAGGCTATGCTGGAGGCAGCTATGAGTCACTGTGTTCAGATGAGGATTTAGACTCCACCCTACCGTAAAGCTATAGCTGTGGGGGGTGTTTTAAACCCTCAACAACTTTGGCTTGGAAGACAGAGCATACCTTGAAACTTTTTCTTCCATAGATGTTCGTGACTCATGCCTGCCTTCTGCCGAAGCTAAGGAGGGCGATTAAACTGGTTACCTTTGAAATTAGGAGTGCATGTGTGCCAAAATCTGCTAAATATTTGCTGATTGGATCGACAGAGGCGTACAGCGGAAAATCTGCAACAATTCTAGGTTTGTCTCATCGGTTACAGCAAGCAGGACTGGATATTGCCTACGGCAAACCAATAGGTACGCGTTTGAGTGAAGATCAAGGAACGGTGATTGAGAAAGATGTTCAATTGATTGCAGAAAGCCTCAAACTACCTCAAAACCGTCTTGCACCAATTATATTGGCTTTGAATGAAGCCACCTTGCAAAAACGTCTGCAAGGTGAGGACAAAACTGATTATCAAAAGGCCCTATCTCAATCTCTACATATGTTTCCTGGAGATTTGATGTTGCTGGAAGGACCTGGTAATTTGGCAGAAGGCAGTCTGTTTGACTTATCTTTGCCGCAAGTTGCTGAAGTCGTAGATGCTGCTGTGCTTTTAGTAACCCGCTATCAATCTCTACTTTCAGTTGAGGTACTCTTGTCTGCTAAGCAGGTTTTGGGGGATCGGTTGATTGGTATTGTCATCAACGATATCCCAGCCCAACAATTACAAGCTATTGACACTACTATCCGTCCATTTTTGGAACAGCAAGGTATTCCAGTACTGGGAATGTTACCGAAAAATGACTTGTTACGCAGTGTTAGTGTCCGCGAACTCGTAGATCAGCTAAATGCACAAGTACTTTCAGGCAGCGATCGCTTGGATTTAATGGTGGAAAGTTTAGCAATTGGAGCAATGAACGTCAACTCGGCAGTGAAATATTTCCGCAAACGCCACAATATGGCAGTGGTGACAGGAGGCGATCGCGTAGAAATTCAGCAAGCGGCTTTGGAAACTTCTACCCAATGCTTGATCCTCACAGGGCAACTACCGCCTCCCACTTTTATCCTCAACCGCGCTGAAGAACTAGAAATCCCCATTTTGTCAGTAGATTTAGATACATTGACTACGGTAGAAATTATTGACCGTTCTTTTGAGCAAGTGCGGGTTCAAGAACCAATTAAAGTCCATTGTATTCGCCATTTAATGGCTGAACACTTTGATCTCAACCGCTTGTTGTCTCAACTCGGTTTAAATCCAGCCGTTGCTTTGCCTTAACAAGATCCTGTTTTTCTCTAAGAACCAATGACTGATGCCCTTTTTCCCAATTGACTTTTCCCAACATGTGAAAAGTCAGACACTCATCTGTTAAGATATCTAGGTCGTTTAATCTGATAATGTCCGTCTTTGAGCCAGTCAATAGACCTTATTAACAACGTCGATACATTAGCGCAAGAACTGGCGACGATCCAGCAAATGGGTTCTAAGCGAATCGCCTTGCTGGGTTCCCGTCATGTCCCGATTACCCATCAGAATCTGATAGAGATGATGACTTATGCCCTGGTTTTATCGGGGAACCGGGTTATCACCTCTGGTGCTGCTGGTACTAATTCAGCTGCTATCAAAGGAGCAATGCGTGCGGATGCGAATTTGTTGACGGTGATTCTACCGCAAAGCCTAGAACGCCAGCCCTACGAATCGCGTCAACAACTGGAACAGGTGATGCATTTAGTGGAAAATCCCGCTAACGATCACCTGTCCCTTGCTGAGGCAAGTTACTTGTGCAATAAGGAGATCGTCTCCCGGTGTCAGCAACTTATATGCTTTGCATTTCACGATAGTCGTACCCTGTTGCAAACAGGTAAAGATGCAGAAGAACAAAGAAAAGTGGTGACGCTGTTCTACTTTGATTAGTTATTTGTCCTTTGTCATTTGTCCAAGGTATTTGACTAATGACTAATAACTACTAATTTATGATTGCGGATAATGATTATTTTGTTGTACTCGATTGTTGCAGCTGCTGCCCTAATCTACGTACCATTTTTGGTGGTAGGTTATACTCGCGTAAGTTGCGGCTATGATATGTCCGCTCCCCGCACTATGTTTGACAAATTGCTACCATATGCCCAAAGAGCCATGTGGGCACACCAACACTGGTTTGAAACGTTATATGGTTTTTGCCGCAGCTGCAATGATGGCATATGTCACTGGTGTGAATTCACCCTTAGCGGCAGGGGCGGCGATCGCTTTTGTTACCGCTCTTATTGCTGCACTCGGTTTTTTATATTTTGAATATACCTGTTTTGCGTTCTTTAATGTTCGTCATTTGCTCCCTCGGATCTACAACTCTTTTCGTCCTTAGTCTCATCCAGTAACTAAGGAATGGAATTGGAAAAATGGGTAATCGGTAATCGGTAGTGGTGAAGATAATTCTCTTGTCTGATAACCAATGCCTAATTACCGCTCCCCAATATCCAATCTCCAATTACCAATTACCTGGCATTTATTCCCCATTTCCATATTCTTTATGGCTTCAACTTATTCATTTGACATTGTTAGCGATTTTGATCGGCAAGAATTAGTTAATGCCGTTGATCAAACTGAGAGAGAAATTAAAAGCCGCTATGATCTAAAAGATACTAAAACGACTGTTGAATTAGGTGAAGAAGGTATAACTGTTAATACTGATAGCGAGTTTACCTTAGAGTCAGTACACGGCATTCTCCGAGAAAAAGCGGCTAAGCGGAATCTCTCTCAAAAAATATTTGATTTTGGTCAAATTGATTCAGCAAGTGGTAATCGTGTACGTCAAGAAATTAAACTCAAAAAAGGCATCAGTCAGGAAATCGCTAAGCAAATTTCCAAGTTGATTCGTGACGAATTTAAAAAGATACAGCCTTCAATTCAAGGAGATGTCGTGCGTGTCAGCGCTAAAGATAAGGATGAGTTGCAAACTGTTATCCAGCGCTTAAAAAAAGAAGACTTCCCCGTCGCTTTGCAATTCACAAATTATCGATAGAGAATCTTCATTAATTGGCAGCATCCCAATTTGGCAAAAACACATTATTCGCGAATTTTTTTCGCGAATAAAAAAGGCATTTCAATCCTCAAGTTCAACCTCTTCAATCTCAGAGCTAGAACTAATATCTAGTAAGCAATCATCAAGACTATCAATGACTTTTTGGAGCTTATCCCAAATACTACGTCTCATTACAGACATAACAGCATCAATGTGGACAGTAGTAGCAGCTTTCTGTTCAATGCCTTTTTGCAAGCGGGTGACATTGGTTACAAATAAGTCATCACCTACCAACTGCATGAAGACTGCCGTTAATCACGTTCATCAGCGGTACTGGTAACAAATTTGCCAGTGGACTTGTCACTGCGGAAGAGATTCGCTCTGCCATAACTGAGTTTCAAGAATATGGCGATAATATTTCGCTTGATTCACAGGAGCAATAAATTCACAGTAGCATTTCTGTGCGATCGCTACTTTATGAAGAATACTTTGATAGATAAGTAAATTGGCGATAAAAAACAAAACTCTGTGAATAAATGTAAAATTTATGTATTATGTTCGTAGTTGCGCTTTAGCGCTCAGAGCAACTACGAACAAGTAATCATTCTTTACACCTATCTACTTATTGAAATTGAGCGTAAAAACTCTGACAAAAGCTGAAATCTGAGAGACAATAGCAATGAGAAGGTTGCTGCAATGGAAGAGACTATGAACTCGATTGAGAACCAGACTGAAGAAAATATGGAAGCCATTGCTCAAGCTCAAGCAATTGAAATCCAAGATAAAATCAACCAGTACCTAAAACAATTATCCCTAGAGCGTCTACAAGTAGTCTCTGACTTTGTAGCTTATCTGGCTGATAAGGAGAGTGAGGAGGCAACTGAGGAACTCCAAGAAATTCCCAGTCTTTTTGAAACAATCAAGAAAAATCGAGAAACAACTTCTAAAGAGCGCTTAGTAAATTGGCGCACGGTTCGCTCTGATGTATGAAGTTATCTTGTATTCTGATGCCTAGCAATTCTATACTACGGTAGATAACTGGATTTTAGACTAATTATTCCATAACCCTAGGGCTAGAAGCAGGACTTTGCGTTGTTCAAGGTTTGTTTTAGGTGGGTTTACCGATTTATTGAGGGTTTGGTCACAGATACAATTCTGCCCCAACTCTTCAATAATTCCTGTAATCTCCGACCACATGGGATAGTTTTTACGTAACCGTCGATTCCACAAGCTTTTTGAGGATTGCGTAATGGACTGAAGCACAGAAACTAGCTCCAATTTAGTCTAAACTCCAGTAGATAAAGGACTCGCTAAAAAGATTGCTAGTACAGAGCGGCGGAAATAACCCACCCATCTGAAATAGGTAAAAAGCTTATAAAATACGTGTTCTTTCTTTTTACTTTTTACTTTTTACTTTTTACTTTTGCCTTGTTGTACTAGATGTCTAGAACAGTTAGAGCAAAATCCTCGGTTTCACCCCAACATTAAGCCCCTAAAGGGAAACTATTCTGGCTACTACCGTTATCGAGTTGGCGACTATCGAGTAGTTTATTCGATAGATGATGAAGCTATGCAGGTATTAGTAGATGCGATCTCTCACCGTAGTCAAGTCTACGATTCGTGAGAAAGAAAGTTGCTCTAGTGGGAGAGTCTATGAACTCAATTGAGAACGAGACTGAAGAAAACATGGAAGCTATTGCTCAAGCTCAAGCAATTGAAATCCAAGATCAAATCAATCAGTACCTAAAACAGTTATCCCTAGAAAGTCTACAAGTAGTGGCTGACTTCATAGCTTACTTGGCTGATAAGGAAAGTGTTGAAGCAACCCAGGAACTTGAGGAAATTCCAGGCTTTGCTGAATCCTTTGCAAAGGGTAATAAGGACATTACTCATGGTCGTATCAAGCCTCTTGAGCAACTCAAAAGAAAGTATTGACTTTATACAGTATCGACCTGAGCGAAGAAGCAATGCAGTTTTTTGAAGCGGCAACTGCTAGGAGGGAGCGATTTGTCGTCTGACGACGAACTTGAAGAACTACTGGAGCAACTAAAGGAAAGGCAAAAGGCTAGGACGAGGCAGAGGAGCGAATAAAAAAGACCGTAAAATGGTCGATGACGTTGCTAGAGAGAAGGGTATGATACCGTTTCACTTTAAAGTTGATACAAATAGGCAGCAGAGGAGCAGGGGAGCAGAGGAGCAGGGGAGGAAAGAATTAGAAACCATCATTTGTATCAAGTGTTTCGTGAAATGGTATGAGCGAGGTGGAAAGACGGGAATTTGGAGATTATATTGAAAATATCAAGCGCAGTGAGAACAGAGAAGGAGATGCTAATTTTACTTACAGTGAACTGCTTGATTTAGCAGAAGAATATCTGGATAGATAATGTGTCTAATCAATGAGTTTATTTCAAAGAAGTAACAGAGGTTGCGTGCGGTGAGTACAGTCCAAATGTCTTTGCGGCTGGGAGGTAATCTCCCTTCTTTAGAAGAATTAACACAAACTCTAGGGCTTACACCTACTAAATTCCAGCGGCGTGGCGATCGCATTTCAAAAAAGCGAGTCCAGCCCGTTGATGTGTGGATACTCGAACTTGCTAAGTTTGACTCTGACAACATAAAAGAAGAAAGAGACAATCAGATGCTACAAGCTGCGACTACGCTAGAGAAAATGTCGTCAAGTCTGGCAGTGTTGGATCGGACTAACTGTCATGCGGATTTGTACATCAGCACCATTCGAGAAGAAGACCAAGGTGGGTTATCATTACCTCCAAAACTAGTCGCGGCAGCTGCATCTGGGAAGTTGTCAATCCAAATATCCATCCTAGTAATGCTGGATGACTATGTTGAACTAGAACAAGAATCCTCACTATCTAACACTGCGGTAATTGATACCTGAAAAACCAGTATACGGCGTTGCAATAGTCAGCGGACGGAAAACAACGCAGGACGCATAAAATAATACCCTATCTTAGCGACTGAGAAAGCAAACCCGACATATCCAATACACGCGCAGACCAAATACCTGCAAGTTCTGCAACTTGAGTACGAGCGTTATTATCTGACCAGATTTTATCCCAATCTAATTCCCACCGTGCAAGTTGGACTTGAATATTAACTAATTCCTCAGCTTGTTCCGGTTCAATTTCTGCTGCTGTCCACTCAATAAACCACTTGGTTTCATAAACTACACTGCTCACCACTTCTTTATGAGCAATATTGGAGAATGATTTAATGCGTGCTAAATTTGATGCTAAGTTACCTAATCGGGTGGGAATATCATCGCGTTGAAAGCGTATTTGTTTTTCATTTAAATTCTGGTTCATGACCACCTATTAACTCCACAGTAATTTGTTTGACACGTTCTCGAATTGCTAGATTTTGAATAATCATTGACCGATTATTTTGACTGGCTCGAAGATTGATTATTGATTCATTGTTCTGTTGAACACTTATAATAAGGCTTGTAGTTGCGCTTCAGCGCTCTTAACATTCAACAGAGCGAAGACAGCGCAACTACAAACCTATCTTTTATTTATAAGTCATTTACCGAACATGATATTACTTACGAGCTGGCAATTTAATCACGTCTAATCTTGGGGATGGCGATCGCCCAAGGGCAGTGGCGAAGCCGATCGCACACTGCCCACGAATCAACAAAAAAAGCCTGCCCTTGTTGTCTCGTCTACGTTGGTGAACTCCGTTTTTTACCGATTTTTCCCAGGCGATCGCTTGGGTAGTACGTCGGGATAAATAGCATTGCTTTTGCGTGACTATGTGCGCGAGAAAATAGCAGTTTTATTTTGCCCCCCTAATATCAGCGCACAGATGTCTATCACTTTCACTTACATTAGGGTTAGTTTTCAAATAGTCATGCACCAAATTGCAACCCCGTGCTAGTAAATCATCTAGATTAAAGTTCCACAGTTTCACCGTTTTGTCATAACTTGCGGAGGCGAGAGTTTGACCATC
>CALMVQ010000340.1 GCA_937873135.1 uncultured Scytonema sp.
CCCCTGCTCCCCCTGCTTCCCCTGCTTATCCGAACCGTATTGGCTACTCCCCTGCATAGTTTGGTCAGCACCTTAGCGCCAATTCACGGAGGAAAAATTATTAATTTTTATACATTTATACAACCTTCACAATTGCTGAAAATAAGAAAAAATTAAATATGTATAAAGCGAAACTTCATTATGCGTTTGATGAAATCCTAAGTATGAGCGAACGACTGTTCGCCCATGCATCATTTATGGATATCTATAGTGAGAAACTATTTAATTTACTTGGTATTTTTAATTAGAGCTACAAGATATTCACGCCCCTTCGTGGAAATTCAAAAGTCAAAATTAAGAACTCCTATACATAAATTTCGGGGCTTGTAAGAATGACTTAGTATCTCTTACATTACGTATCTCTAAATACATTTCTCCATTTCAATTAAATGAGATTAGGGACTTGCATCCTTTTTAATTTTGACTTTTGAGTTCAAGTTAATGGAGTGAGAATCTAGTTATTAAAATTGTTACTACACTTCAGAAAAAACGTACTTTTTGTATAGTTTCGGATGAATTGTAACCAAAAATACTATCGGCAAATTTACTTGCGATCGCCAGTTTATTGGTCTGATATGTGATATTCTTTAAATATGGAAAATCAAAAGTACCAACGACTTCCGAGCTTGAACTCATGTGCACCGCTACCGCTACAACGTAAGGAATTGATCTTGCCTTCATCATCTGCCTTGTGTTTTTTGTTTGGAAATAAAGTATAGCCGTCCTAAATCATTTGTGAGATTTTTTCAGATTTTTCTTGGTGTCCTTGGCTCAGGAAAGGTTTTTTCCTCTTACAAATCAAATAGGACTGCTATAAGTGTTAGGAGTTACCAGTCAATTGTTGGTTATTAACTATTAATCACATAATGAGTAGAATAGTATGTTTGACTATCTTACCTCTCTGAATAACCACAATTTACCATATTCAGATACGGTACATCCCATCGTTGTCCATTTTGTAATTGCGATGGTAGTATTTGCCTTCGTGTGTGATGTCATAGGATACTTTACGCGTAACCACCGTCTTTTTGAGGTGAGTTGGTGGAATATGCTTTTCGCGACAGTATCCATATTCATTGCCATAATGTTTGGTCAATTTGAAGCAGGTTTGGCAGAACCATATGATGCGGCTCAACCAGTGCTCAATTTACATACACTTCTTGGTTGGTCACTCTCAGCAATTTTGGCATCTCTTACGGCTTGGCGCTATGTGATTCGTTATCGCACTCCACAAAAGATATCAATTTATTACTTAGCAGCAGGTCTACTTTTAACTGTTTTGGTTGGCATACAAGTGTATTTCGGAGATAAACTGGTTTGGGTTTATGGGCTACACACTGTACCAGTTATTGAAGCGATGAAGGAGGGGTTGTTGCAATGAACCCTGAAGTTATTGACCAACTAAAAACTCACCTTGGAGCAAATGGGTTACCCTACACTATACCCATTCACCCCAATCTAGTGCATCTCACTCTGGGTTTGTTCATACTTGGTATTGCATTTGATATCGTAGGTTCGCTGTTTTCTGTACAAAAACCAATCTTCAAGCATTTCGCAATTTCTGCCACTCGTTCTAACTTCTTTGATGTTGGCTGGTACAATATTCTCGGTTCAGCAATCATCACATTTTTTACGGTGGCAGTAGGTTTTTACGAAATGATGCTAGCAGAACCATCCACTGGTAAGAGCGCTTGGGGACTACAAGCGATGGAAACAATGCTTTGGCATGGTGTGGGTGGTGTTCTTCTTCTAGCACTGATTGTTGGGATGACTATTTGGAGGGGATTTCAGCGCTACGTTTGGCGTAAAGATGACGGTCAACAAGTGCAGTGGAGCTATTTACTTTCCGGGCTATTCATCATGCTCCTCATGTACATGCACGGTACGCTAGGAGCGCACCTAGCTGCTGAATTTGGGGTTCATAATACTGCTGATATGTTGTTGAGATTGGGCAAAAACCCCAACTTAATCCTGAATTAATCAATGTTTAGTTAAGCGCTAATAGCTAATGGTTAATCGCTTTCATAGAACAGCAATTAGCAATTAACCATTAACCATTAACTATTAGCAATTAACATTCAACTGAATTTGTTACTATGAAAATCCGAAAAATTTTGCTTTTGAGTGCGATCGCGATCGCCTTAACTGCTGTCAGTCTTTGGATAGGGAATCTAGCATATTTCTGGCTACCCCCTCAAGCAGCAGCAGAATCACAACTCTTCGATAAATTGTTTAGTTTCTTAGTAACGCTGGGAGCATTTATCTTCCTTGGAGTTACGGGAACACTAATGTATTCAGTGATTTTCCATCGAGCAGCGAAGTATGATTTTAGCGATGGTCCTCCGATTGAAGGGAGTATAACACTAGAAATTGTCTGGACTGCAATTCCTATATTCCTAGTATTTTGGATTGCAGGCTACAGCTACCAAATCTACGAACAAATGGGGATTCAAGGACCAATGGAGGCTGTTCATATACATATTCCAATCGGAATGAAATCGGCATCTGCTGCACCAATCCACAAAGACGTGGTTAAGCACAGATACAGCAAGAGGGAAAGGAGACACAGCAAGACGGAAAAGACACATACAGGGAAAAATTCCCTCAACACTACATCAAATGTCATGCCAGTTGAAGACATTGAAGTCCATGCCAAGCAGTGGGCCTGGATTTTTCGCTACCCAAAAACGGGAGTGACTAGCACCAAACTGCATTTACCTGTCAATCATCGCATCCGTTTAGCAATGCAGTCAGAGGATGTTCTTCATGGCTTTTATGTTCCGGCTTTCCGTGTCAAGCAAGACATTATTCCCAAGCGTAACATTGACTTTGAATTCACCCCCATCCTCGCTGGTAAATATCGATTGACAGATTCTGAATTCAGCGGTACTTACTTTGCAACAATGCAGACAGATGTTATTGTTGAGTCCCCTGAAGATTACAAAAAATGGCTTGCAAAAGCAGCAGAAAGCAAACCATGCATTGCAAACAACCAAGCTGCTTCCGAATATGCTCAAGAATCAAAAAAGTTAATCAAAGGCTGGGCAACGGTAGCACCCGCACAAGCCTCTGTAGTCAATAGCGATTAGTCAATGGCTAAGTAAGTCGGCAACAAAAAACAAAACTATGTAACGAAATGTAAAATAGCTGTTTTCCGTTCGCTCAACTACGAACCAAAAATGATTGATTTCTTCCGACCTACTTAGCCATAGAAGACTGGCAATTAGCAATCAACGAAAAACAATGACAAATATACCCGTCAAAAACATTGGCATTACAGCTGAGATACCTCACTACAAACCTACAAACTGGAAACGATACTTTAGCTTCAGTACAGACCACAAAGTCATCGGTATTCAGTATATTGTTACCGCTTTCATTCTATTTTTAGTAGGTGGCATATTTGCAATGATCATGCGTGGGGAATTGATTACCCCAGAATCAGATCTTGTTGACCGTAATGTCTATAACGCCTTGTTCACCATGCACGGCACAGTGATGCTGTTCGGATGGACATTCCCCATACTTACAGGTTTTTCTAACTATCTTGTGCCGTTAATGATTGGGGCGCGTGATATGGCGTTTCCCAGACTAAATGCTGTTGCCTTCTGGATGATACCCGTCGCTGCTATTCTGCTCATGGTGAGCTTTTTTGTACCGGGTGGTCCAGCGCAAGCAGGTTGGTGGTCATACCCTCCAGTCAGTCTGCAAAATCCGACAGGAAATTTAATCAATGGTCAAGTTATCTGGCTTCTAGCAGTGGCAATATCGGGTGTGTCCTCAATTATGGGGGCAGTTAACTTTGTCACCACGATTGTCAAGATGCGGGCACCAGGCATGACGTTCTTCCGTATGCCTATCTTTGTTTGGAACGTGATGAGTGCTCAAATTATCCAACTGTTTGGGCTCCCTGTCTTGACCGCCGGTGCAGTCATGCTTTTACTTGACTTGACAGTTGGAACTAGCTTTTTTGACCCCGCGAAGGGAGGCAATCCAGTTCTGTTTCAGCACTTTTTCTGGTTCTACTCCCACCCGGCTGTTTACGTGATTATTCTGCCTGTCTTCGGAGTCTTTTCCGAAATTTTCCCCGTTTTTGCTCGCAAACCTTTGTTTGGCTATAGGATTGTCGCCATTTCATCACTCCTGATTACTGGAGTTAGCGGTATTGTTTGGGTACACCATATGTACGCCAGCGGTACTGCAGGCTGGATGCGGTTGCTTTTCATGTTCACAACAATGTTCGTTTCTGTGCCTACTGGTATTAAAGTGTTTGCCTGGACTGCAACCATTTGGGGCGGCAAGCTGCGGTTGCAGACACCAATGCTGTTTGCGCTAGGGGCATTAATATTTTTTGTGTTTGCAGGAATCACTGGCATCACACTCTCCTCTGTTCCTATTGATATCCACGTTAACAACACCTACTACGTGGTGGGTCACTTCCACTATGTTCTTTACGGCACAGTGACGATGGGGATGTTTGCGGCTATTTACTTCTGGTTCCCCAAAATGACTGGACGGATGTACTACGAAGGCTTGGGGCAGTTGCACTTTTGGCTATCGTTCATTGGCACCAATCTTAACTTCTTCCCAATGCACCCACTAGGATTGCAAGGAATGTTACGTCGAGTTTCTTCCTACGCCCCAGAGTATGAAGTGTGGAACATTATTTCTAGCATTGGAGCATTTATGCTAGGTGTATCTATTTTACCTTTCATACTGAATATGATCGGTTCTTGGATGCATGACAAGCCAGCACCAAAGAATCCTTGGCGAGCAATTGGACTTGAGTGGCTAGTTTCTTCACCCCCTCCTGTAGAGAACTTTGACGAAATTCCGGTTGTTGTAGGAGAACCTTATGCCTACGGTAAATCTGAACCATTAGTAGCGGAGCGTAAGTAGTTAATTGTTAATGGTTAATCGCAATTAACCATTAGCTAATAATAATCACTCTCAGGATAATTTATCAAATGGATAGTTCTATTACGAACGAAGAGTTACACCATTCTGAACACGAGCATACCCATGATGAAGAAGGCAATAAAATGTTCGGCTTCATTGTGTTCTTACTTTCAGAGACTTTCATTTTTCTCGGGTTTTTTACAGGATATATTGTCTACAAAACAACAACTCCTAACTGGCTCCCTCCGGGTGTTTCCGGACTTGATATCAAAGATCCCGCAATTAATACAGTGGTTCTTGTGTCCAGTAGCTTTGTTATCTACTTGGCAGAACGTGCCCTTCTACGCCACGACTTGCTAAAATTTCGTCAGTATTTAATAGTTTCGATCTCAATGGGAACTTACTTTTTAGTAGGGCAAGGGATCGAGTGGAGCCACCTTTCTTTTGGCTTTACCACAGGCGTCTTTGGTGGGATGTTTTACTTATTGACAGGCTTCCACGGTTTACACGTTCTCACTGGCATTTTGTTGCAGATAATTGTTTTTGGTCGCTCTTACATTCCTGGTAACTACGACACAGGTCATTTTGGTGTAAACTCAACTTCTTTGTTCTGGCACTTTGTTGATGTCATCTGGATTGTTTTGTTTGTCCTTATTTATATCTGGCAATGAAAAAAATTGGGAGAGATGACTTACTCAATAAAGTAATGAAAAGGAGACGTATATGATTATTGAAGATCAACACTACGATCTGATTATTGTTGGTACTGGGGCAGGTGGGGGTACATTGGCATATAAACTTGCTCCCACAGGTAAGAAAATTCTGATTCTGGAACGCGGAAGTTTCTTACCTAAAGAAAATGAAAACTGGAGTGCATCTGAGGTTTTCCGCAAACAACGCTATCAAGCTCAGCAACAGTGGTATGATCAGACAGGTGAGCCTTTTCGTCCTCAAACTAATTACTGGGTTGGTGGCAATACTAAAGTATACGGTGCGGCTTTGCTGCGGATGAGGGAAAGAGATTTTGAAGAAGTTCAACACCAAGATGGTATTTCTCCGGAGTGGCCTCTCAAATACAAAGACTTTGAACCTTATTACACCGAAGCAGAAAAACTCTACCTCGTCCACGGTAGACAGGGAGATGATCTAACTGAACCTCCTCGTAGCGAAACCTATCCATTACCTGCAGTGGCTCATGAAGCCCGAATGCAACAAATTTGTGATGCTATTTCTCACCAGGGGTTACATCCAGCTTATTTGCCTTTGGGATTGAAGTTGAGTGAAGGGGCTGACGAGCAGAGCGATTGTATCCGTTGCAAAACTTGTGATGGTTTTCCTTGTCATGTTGACGCTAAAGCTGATGCTGAAGTTGTCGGAATTTCCCCCTCTCTGAAATTCCCTAACGTCACACTGAAAACTAATGCGAAAGTGGTGCGGTTGCACACAAGCCCGAATGGAGGAGAAGTTAAAGCTGTTGAAGCAGAAATTGACGGACAATCTCATTTCTTTTTCAGCGATATTGTCGTACTTGCTTGCGGTGCTATCAATTCAGCAGCGTTATTGTTGAGTTCTGCTAATAGCTCTCATCCTACCGGACTTGCTAATAGCTCTGATTTGGTAGGACGTAATTTCATGAAACAACTCATCACAACATTGGTGCAACTAAGTCCTCTACCTAACCCTGCTATCTTCCAAAAGACGATTTGCGTTAATGATTTTTATTGGGGAGAACTAGGTTTTGATTATCCGATGGGTCATATCCAGAATACAGGTAATATTCTGGAGGATATGATACCTGCTGAAGCACCGCCTCTTTTGGCTTTCTTGGCAAGACTCATGCCGGGGTTTGGACTGCAGCAATTAACTGCACGCGCTACTGGTTGGTGGTTGCAGACAGAAGATCTGCCAGATCCCAATAATAAAGTACGTGTGGAGGGAGCTAAACAGTATATGGATTACACTCCTAATAATCTTGAAGCGCACGATCGCTTGATCCATCGCTGGATGGATGTGCTAAAAGTTGTAGACAGAATCACAGAAAAATCAGTCTTTCCAAGAGGTATTTATCCTTACAGCAATACGCCTATTCAAGTGGTAGCAAATCAAAGTGGGACTTGCCGCTTTGGAGAAGATCCAAAAACCTCTGTTCTCGATATCAACTGCCGCACCCATGATGTCGATAATCTTTACGTTGTGGATAGTAGTTTTTTCCCTTCTAGTTCTGCAGTTAGTCCTGCTTTAACAATCATTGCCAATGCCTTACGAGTTGGAGAACACTTAATTGAACGATTGAACAAGGGTTGAAATATCATTAGACGCAGCAGTAGAATTGACTATTGTTTCTGCCTTACCCTATGACTCGCGATTCATCTCCCATTGTACCTGTCTCAGGTTCAGTTGTCAGATGAATTGCGAGTTATATCAAATCCGTTCGGGTTGGAATTATTCGTGCTTGCTCTCGCTCTGTGTCCAAAAACGTCTCTGTAGTTTTTGGACACAGAGCAAGCTGATTTAATATTACACTATATGCGGACAAAAAAACGCAAGTATGGTCGTTTCAGCTAAGTGATATTAAGCTCGGTTAAACACTGTTTACTTGCTCAAACATACTTACTTCGCTCGCTTTCTAGCCCGATAACTAAAAACTATTGTGGCCTGGTAACGGTTGGTATACCGAGATATTGGCCCCTTTGACAGCACAAAAAGGACATAGCTATTTCGTTCAAGGCAGCGTCTCCTCATATCTTGCACCTATTGGTACAAACCCAGATAACGTCAAAACATTGACGATCAAGATAGCTTATTTTTTTCAATTATAGTGTTTAATTTAACTTGATATTACACAGGTATCTGTCACATTATTAGTTTGAGTTGTTGACAACATCTGCTTAATAGTATGCTTGTGTACTTTAAATCATTAGATAAAGAAAAAATCTGTACTTATCAACACATTTTTCCTAAAAAAAGACAGAAATAAAAAGTTATTTTTAGCAATTATTTTGGCGACATGTATGTTATGCTTACGTTATGGAGGAATACAAAAGCAGTACATAAACCAGCAAAAAGTCAATTTTATTTGTTACAAAAACAAAGATCAGGCAAGTATTTGCGTAATACGTATGCATGATGACGAAAGTATTAACCGATCTTTTATATTTACATAGGCAAATGCTAGAGTTCGTGTTTCCTCCCACAGCTAGAAGCAGTCGGAGGAAACACGTATCAGAGATTTTATGAGAGATACAAGCTCATGAAGATAGATGCGAATGTATGCAACAACGTGAAGTCAATCAGAACTCGCTTGGGCATGAGTCAGCAAGATTTGGCTAATCTAGCTGGCGTCACTCGTCAAGCTATTAGTAGTGTTGAATCAGGACAATGTTCTCCTTCTGTTGCTATGAGTCTGCGTTTAGCCAAGGCGCTTGGCTGCCAAGTTGAGGAGTTATTTTGGATAGAGAATAATTTACTTGAAGTAGAGGCAGTTCTAACCCAATCAGTCCCTAGCGGCGAGAAAATGCCAGTTAGCGTAGCGCGGGTTGGGGATCGATTAATCGCTTATCCCCTAGTCGGGAACGATGCCTTTCGGATCGAAATGATTCCGGTTGATGGTTCGGCAGTTGCGACGGCAAGGCAGTCAAATCTTGCTAGTTTTCCTAACGAGGAACAGTCAAACTTGAATGGTAAAGCACAGATCCAGGCTAGTACCAATAAAGTCCAAGTCCGACTTTTCGACGATCTCCGCAAAATTCATAACACAGTTGTCATTGCTGGTTGTACGCCTGTGATGTCGTTCTTAGCAAAAGCAACTGAACATTGGCATCCGCAACTACGAGTTCTTTATCATTATGCTAACAGCATGACAGCATTGAGTCGTTTATGCCAAGGTCAAGTTCACATCGCAGGGATGCACTTGTACGCTCCGCAAACTGGGGAATATAACGTTCCCTTTGTCAGAGAAGCTTTAATAGGTAAGGGTTGCGTCTTGATCACACTCGGGTTTTGGGAAGAAGGACTCTTAGTTCAACCGGGAAACCCAATGGGAATCAAAACAGTCACCGATTTGGTGAAGCTAAAAGCAACTATTGTCAACCGTGAACCAGGTTCCGCTTGTCATATGCTTTTGAAAGGCAAATTGGAAGAACAAGGAATACCTTTACACGTTGTTAAAGGATTTGACCATATCGTATACAATCATCAAAGTGTGGCTTTGTCTGTAGTCTCAGGAATTGCTGATGCAGGCATCAGTACAGCTTCTGTAGCCGCTACTTTTGGGTTAGACTTTATCTCCTTGCATCAAGCGCGATATGACTTAGTCATTCTCAAGGAATACTTGGAAGAATCACCAGTCAAGCAGTTTCTCAGTATCTTGGGACATCGGCTAGTTCAATCTCAAATAGAAATTCTTGGTGGCTACGACATCAGCAATATTGGCGAAGTTGTCGCCACCATTTAGAGAATAATAGTTCACAAAAAGAACGGATATCGTATGCGTTCTCAGACAACATCTGCTCGTTTTTCTTCTCAAAGTTTATAAAGATGTGTGAGGTTTGATAATGAAAAGAAGGATTTTTATTGCCTGTTTAGCCTGTTTCTTAGCGATTTTTAGCGCTGAAGCTAGTCATATGCTGGTCTTGCAGCAACCAGCTTCTGCACAGTCACCAACAAAACCAAATGTGATTGTAGCAATGACAACCAGTATTGAGGATAGCGGTTTGTTGGATGATTTAGTTCCAGCAATTGAAAGCAAAACAGGATATAAGCTGAAAAAGGTTGCGGTTGGTACTGGACAGGCTTTAGCTCTAGCTGAAAAGGGCGAAGTTGACGCGCTATTTGTCAATTCGCCGAAAGCGGAACAAAAAGTTTTACAAGAGGGTGCGGTTATCAATCGGCACTTGGTAATGCACAATGATTTCGTAATTGTCGGCCCTGATGCTGATAAAGCAAAGATCCGGGGACAAAAGAATGCTGTGGAAGCATTTTCTATGATTGCCAAAAACCAAGCGTTATTCATATCGCGAGGCGATGACTCTGGCACTAATAAGTTGGAGAAAGATTTATGGAAACAAGCAAATGTTTCACCGACTGGCAATTGGTACCAGCAAACAGGTGCAGGAATGGGACAAACTTTGCAAGTCGCTAATCAAAAACTGGGATATACCTTAGCGGATCGGGCAACATACATATTTCAGAAGAAAAACCTGTCTTTGCCAATACTCGTGGAAGGAGACAAGAAACTGTTGAACCTCTACCACGTTATGCAGGTAAATCCACAGAAATTCTCCAAGGTGAACACTGCAGGCGCTCAAGCGTTTATTAATTATGTCTTATCCCCTGAAGGACAGGCGCTAATTGCCGCTCACGGAAAAAAACAGTTTGGACAAGCGCTGTTTTACGTTGATGGCGGTAAAACGGAAAAAGATTACGGTGTTTAACTAGTACCGCTCCCTTGAAAGTCACTCATTCAAAAGTCAAAAGTGTTATAAATCAAGGCTTCTGGCTGTTTGAAATGGTTGCTTTATTTACGCCGTGCTGTACTAGTACAGTGGGCGCGGAAATAAACCACCCATCTGAAATAGGTAAAAAGCTTACAGAATAAGTGTTCTTTCTTTTTAGTTTGTACTTTGTACTTTTGCCTTGTTGTACTAGTTCTGTGCCAGATAAATTACGATCAGTTTATGGTGCATTTGCAGTGATTCAATCAATCTCAGGTTTAGACAGCTTTAGAACAGGAGATTTGTGAATACAATCCTTGAAGGAGCTATGAAGGCTCTTGAGCTATTAACTAGCGGCAACAGCGACGTTTTCCAAGTGATAACGATGACATTGTTTGTCTCTGGATCTGCCACAGCCATTAGCGTTTTATTAGGACTGCCATTAGGACTATGGCTAGCTTTGGTGGATTTCGCTGGCAAGCAGACTCTGACTAGTTTGATCAACTTTGGCATGGGATTACCGCCAGTCGTCATCGGTTTATTCGTCAGTCTGTTTTTGTGGCGCTCTGGTCCCTTGGGTGACTTTGACTTGATGTATACACCTACAGCTATGATCGTCGCCGAAGCAATTATTGCTTTTCCCATTGTCGCCGGCTTAAGTTTTGCAGCAATCATCAGTATTAATCCGAAACTCAGCTGGCGACTGCTATCAATGGGGGCGACGCAGTGGCAAGTTAACTGGTTGCTGATTAAGGAAGCACGGTTAGGATTAATGGCTGCAGTCATAGCTGGTTTTGGTCGCGTCATCTCCGAAGTTGGTGCATCCATGATGGTGGGCGGCAATATTAAGGGGCAGACAAGAGTGCTCACCACAGCGATCGTCTTGGAAGTAGAGAAAGGAAATTACGATGTTGCTATAGCGATCGCATACATTCTGCTCATCATCACCTACACGATTATCGTATTGCTGACTATCCTACAGCATGACAGGAAAATCCTATGAGCATGAACAATTATGTCTTAAATATGCAGCAAGTGCGCGTCGATACCACTAGACGTAAAAATATCCTATCAATTGAAAATTTTGCAGTCCGTCCTGGGGAACTTGTTGCTGTGCTAGGTCCTAATGGCGCTGGTAAAAGCACCCTATTAAAGACAATCAATCTGTTACAGCCTTACCGTGGTGAAATCCAATTATTTGGACAGGATGTTCGCAATGCCAACAAAACATTGTTGCGTCGTCGTTCTGCGCTGGTATTTCAGGAAACATTATTACTGGATGAAACTGTTTTTCATAATGTTGCTAGAGTATTAAAGTTTCGAGGAACACCAGCACACAAAATCAAGCAAAGGGTACATAGTGCACTCGCCACTTTTGGCTGTGAACACCTCACAAATCGTTCAGCTCGCTCTCTGTCTGGTGGTGAAGCAAAGCGGGTTTGTATAGCCTGCGGGTTAGTCGCTGATTCGGAATTGCTGCTTTTGGATGAGCCTTCTGCTTCTTTAGATGTAGGAATACGTGCTGAGATCATCGATAAAATTAGAGAATGGGCTGAAGCTAGGGGATCGGCAGTCATATTAGTCAGTCACAACTTTACCGACATTATGCATTTTGCGGAACGGGCAATAGCGCTGTCTGACGGCTGTATTATACAGGATGATAAATTGGAAAATCTCATCCGCCAACCCGCGAACCAGCAGCTGGCAAAACTGGTAGGGATGGATAATATTATTCCGTGCCAGGTAGAAAGGGGTAACCGTGGATATTCGATCAAGCTCGTAAACAGTATAGAGTTTTTATATCCTGGTGAAGTTAAGACACCAGTAACTGCTTGTTGTTTGTCAGGCGACGCTTTCTATATTGAAGATGCAAGTTCTTCAGCTCAACACCAACCGTGGTTAATCATTATTGAGGGGCTAGTGGAACGAGTTTTACATGGGATTGGAACTTATACTATTCGCGTTAAGGTGGGAGAACAAACTTTAATCGCTAGAGTACCTCGAAGTCACATGTCCGATAATGTGCATCGTCATAAACCCATCAAGCTGGCATTCAATCCGGAAGATGCACATTTTGTGTAAAAGCCGCGATTTTTAGCCATTTACACCCGAGCGCGATCGTCTCTTCTGACACTGCATCTGAATGTCGGGTGGCTTTACGAGTTACTTTTTTTCGGAATGTTGTTTAACTTCAGATTTCGGAGAATGACCAATTGTAGAGATCATGGAACGGTCGATTGTGATGCAGCCTGGATAAGCATGAGCGCCGCTTTTTTCGCCTGTGAGGCCGTTAACCAACTTCCTTCCATCATCGCAACTACGGTGGCACCTTGTACGAGCAGAAGCAGTTGTCGGGCTAATTGTTCCGGTGATGAAACTTCTGCGGATTGAGCCAGACTGAGAATGTAGCGGTAGATCGATTGTTGATGCTCTAACGCCAATCGATGTGCAGAGTGATCGGGATTGGCTAATTCAACTGTTGCATTAATAAATGCACAACCTCGGAAATCTGGTCCCTCAAACCATTCCCGTAAAACATCAAAGATTGCAAGTAGTTGTGTAGATGGATTAGAACTACGCTGCTCAATCGTGGTTTTCAACCATTCGCTCCATTGTTCCTCCTGTTGTCTTAGCCACGCTTCAATTAATGCATCTTTTGATTTAAAATGATTGTATAGCGACATCTTGGCAACACCAGATTCCGCTATAATTCTGTCAATGCCAACATTCCGAATTCCCTCCCGATAAAACAAGTCCGAAGCTGTACTCAGGATGCGATCATGGACAGATTTACGGGTTGTTTTCGATTTAGACATGTAGATCACATCCTTCAACCATCTCTATAAAATTCATCAGCATAGCTGACAGATGAACCGCCAAAATTACTGAAAACTTACCTTTCAATCGCCTAGGATTTGAGAAAAAGATTATTTATCAAAATCCAGTGTTTATCCCAAAGCTATTGATGAACTGCAAGCAGACCAAAGTTTCCCCAAAACTTCGGAACTGCTTGCGCTTTTTGTACTTCACAACACCTCCAGACAATTGTGGTACAAGACTATCAGTTCATCAAACGATTGGTTAACTCATAGGATTTCGCTCCTTAACTACAGAAATTCAAACATTGAGAGGCAGTATTTTTCGGTTAAGAATTGATCCCCTTTAATCCCCCTTTTTGAAGCGATAAGATCGCACACAAGGAGAGTATTCCACTGTCACAGCGAGGAGCTTGGGTTGGGGAATCCGCGAGGTATAGACATCACTAACCGAAAAGTATTGTATTGAGAGGTGACGACGAGGCAACGAATACAATGTCTATTGTTTCAAGCTCATACAGGCGCATCTTCATCTCTGAGTTACAAAGTAGGCTTTTTGGCTGCTTTGCTCCGCTTTGATTAAGGTGATTCCCTGACCAGTCAATGATAAAGTTGGGTTAACCTTTTCTTAGCAAGCGCTTGAAGACTTTTTGTAATTGCGTGCTTTCGATCTCCCATACATCAAGAATATCATACATCTTGCCAATTTACTTGCGTTTCTCAATTAATTTGCTGATATCGCTAATTCTTTCTCCTAGCAAGACTGCTGCCTATTTGTATCAACCTTAAAGTGAAAATGTGCATATTCATACAAAAATGGTATAAGAGTGTTTCTACTTACAATTAATCAGAAGCTAAACGATGATCAGATCAGAATTGCGTTTTTTCTGCTGTTATGTCGGGTTTAACAAGTCTAACCTGCTCAAAAAAGCGAGATATCGAAGGTAAAACCGCAAGAATGCCTGCTAAAACAACTAAGAATGCAGAAATACCAAAAATTTGATCACGAGGAATTTCGAGTACACCGCGTAAAATGACCTCTCTCAAAGCAGAAACGATTGTAATTTCCACTGCAGCTCCTACGGATGTTCGCTGTTCTTGCAAATAATCAATTAATAGGCGAAATAACTCTACTAGAATTAAAATGAACAGAATATCAGATGTTACTTGCCGTAGATCTAATGGATGTAAGAAGGAGAAGAACATATCTCCTAATCGTATAAGCATCACACAGAATAAACCAAGACAGAGAGAGATGACAATAAAGTTTTGAAACATCTCCAGGTTACGTACAATTTTAGTTCGCTGTAACTGATTGTTGAACTCTGTAATCAGTTGTTTTAACATACTGTCTCCGAATAATATAGATTCATCCATTTACAGAATAAGTATTTCACAAAAACCAGGGCTTTAAGAGTAGTATGCAACACCATAGAACAGCCCGCGCATCAGTTGTGAAATCCTATGTCTCTTTCCTTCCTTGGCATTTTTAGCTCAGGAGCGGTAGTCACAGGCTTGCCTCTGCGTGTCTATATTCAAAAAATAATTTTCACAACTCATTTATAAACGCTATAGCAATCCTATTTGAGTTGTGAACAGTTCGTTTGGGCTGTTGACTGTTAACGGTCAATAGTCAACAGTCTTAACTCAATATTCACAAATCATTGAGGACTGCTATATATACATTTCAAACTTTATAAAATGCACGCTAAGTATTTCAACCCCTTTGGGTTTGTCAAAAATCACGCATTCACATATTAAGAACCCCATGCATAAGTAGATAAATACAAAAAACTAAACTATATGAATTTATATAAAAGCTCTTAGTTGCGCTTCAGTACTGATATCTAGAGCGAAGACAGCGCAACTACGAACCTTTATTTATTTGTGCCGATCTAATTAAGGACATCGTCTTTCTTGTACTACGTGTCCGCATTCTTACATTTTTTTAATCCATAAATGAATACGCTAGGCTTTTACCGTTTACTTTTGAATGCGTGGATTTGAGCTAAGCGGGTGGTTAGCCCATTCGTGAATTGTCTAACAATAGCTGAATTCTTACTATCGAATAGTTTATCCACTTGTCTAAGCTATAACAGTTAATTTTAGGACAAAATTGACAGATAATTGTACATATTGTAAATAAGTTAGTATAATAACTATTTTTTGGTCTCACTTATAGTTATAACTTTCGGTACGCTTCAATCAAAATAAAAATCTTTAAAAATTAAGCTAGAAACCCTTTTTGAGAGATTTTTTACAAAAAAAATAGGTTGTAAAAAATATATATAGAACCTTAAATGACTATTTAAAAAGGAAATTAAGTCAGTTTAAAAATAGACAAGTCTGTCTATTTTTACGAAAAATCTTGCTGACTTTAAAATATTTTTCCATTCGTATTTATATTTACTATTATTAATGATATAGAAAGATAGGATAGTCAAATCAAAGAGAAAAAAGAACGCGTAAAAGCAGATTTTTGTTGAGCAGATACCGCCTAAGGAGCAATCAGCCATGCCAATGAAATTGTTTAAGTGCGACGAAACGATTCCGG
>CALMVQ010000341.1:0-12416 GCA_937873135.1 uncultured Scytonema sp.
AGCCGTCATTCGCGCTGGTTCACCATTTCAAACAGCCAGAAGCCTTGATTTATAATACTTTTGACTTTTGAATGAGTGACTTTTGAATGAGTGACTTTTGACTTTCAAGGGAGCGGTACTAGGTTGAGACCAAGTTCAATGGGCATAGCTCACCTGAGAAAATCTCAAATTGTTCTGTAATAAGTGTCAGGAAAATCAAAGACATACACTTTAGGGCTTGGTGGGATGAGTTGAAAAATGCGCGTGAGTCGTGGAGCGCAAAGAGTTCTGATAGGTGAATGCTTATAATTAATATTCAAACAGATTTTAATTTTTAAATTTATTTTTAATTCAAACGAGATGCACATAACCTCTATTTCTAAGCATCCCATTCACCAAATACCATTTATTGCTCCGGCACTCAGTGGTATTGGTGTAGTTAATAAGGTTGTACCCGTTTTGTTGGGAAAAGTTGACTCACTTCCTGCTGGGTTAGAGGCGATCATTGCCACAAGCGATCTCCAAGGGATTGCTCCGAAAAATCACAGCCTTCTCGGTCATCTTGTTGCAGAAGAACTAGAAAACTTGGCTGATTTAAGAAAGATCCCATCACCGCAGACAACAGGTATAATTTTAGCAGGAGATCTTTACGCACAGGTAGATAAACGTGGGGGTAGAGGCGATGTCCGTGAAGTGTGGCAAGCTTTTAGTCGCAGTTTTCGTTGGGTGGCTGGAGTAGGGGGAAACCACGACAGTTTTGGAAAGACACTACAGGAAGTTCAGGCATTTCAAGATGTGCAAGGTATACACTATCTAGATGGTGACATGACATCTGTAGATGGACTTCGCATCGCTGGTATTTCAGGTATTATCGGCAAGAAAAGCAAGCCGTTTCGTCGTCCAGAAGAGGAATTTATCCACGCCATTCGGGAACTGGTGAGGGAAGTCCCAGATATTCTCATTATGCATGAAGGTCCCAACGATGCAAAAGCACACCTGAAGGGAAATAATTCTATCCGTGCTGAACTTGCTACAGCAAACGATATACTGGTAATTTGCGGTCATTCCCACTGGAAAGTGCCAATCGCCGATTTGTCGGAAAAAGTACAAGTGCTGAATGTAGATAATCGAGTTGTTGTGCTAAGAGTTAATTGAAAAGGGACAGAAAGAAGATGAAGAAAATTGCTTCCCCTACCTGTCCATCCTCCTTCACTGAGTTTCAAAATTTTAAGTGGTCAAAGAAAATGGAGTAGTAAATTGATGGATCAACGCGATCCGTGAAACGAGTGTATAAACATTGTTCGTGTATGTCCTGTGTTTTGTGGGTAAGAGGACGTTCTTCTAGTGGTTCTACTGTATGAAAAGCTATGGTAGTTTTTATTACGGAAGCCAGCTTCGACGATGCAATGGATAAAGGATTATATAAGTACTTTTGCAGTAGAGACTTTTTTTCACTGCCAGATAACTCTGCTTCTTCATTTAAATGCCAATCATTTGTATTCTTTGACATATGCCTTCTCCTTATTCCTTTGTAAGTTGGTTAGCTCATCAGCTCTTAATAAGGTTTATACAGTAAGAGTTGTAAATAAAATTCATTTGTGTACTGAAAGTTAACTTAAATGAGAAAGAATCGCGGCTGTAAAATCCCAAGATCGCCATAACTCCGTGATCTCAGCAAATATAAATAAACGTGAATCAGTTATCACTAAGTAAGTCAGCACAAATAAACATAGGACTTACGCAAGCGTCACAATATAAGGTCAACTGGCACATATATTTAAACTTGAGGTAAATGCTTGTATGCATTGATTTATAAACGTTATAACAAAATTATTTCCATGTGACAGTTTGAATCTAAATGTGCCAGTTGCGTAAATCCTGAATGCTTTTTCGACCACAGGTGGCTATGTTTACGTTAACACCGGGCTGTTGAAAACAGTGGATAATGAGGCTCAGTTGGCAGGAGTTTTGGGTCACGAAATTGGTCACATTTGCGACAACGACTTAATAAATAATATGAGACAATCAGACGTAGCTCAAGGCTTAGCTGCAGCCTCAGGTTTAAATCAAAGTACTGTGGCTGGTGTGGCTTATAAAGTGGCGTTCGAGCTACCCAACAGCCTTTGTGAGCCGAAGTAAAACCAATAAGGCGTTCATGTAGAAAGGCGTCTGTAAATGAAGCTGGAAGTGAACATCATACCGCTTGCAGTTGATATGGGTAGTTCACAGCTACTATCTTTTATACCTAAGATATTATAGATAAATCTAAAATTGAGAATTGATTGATTACAATGACTGGATACTCTCAAACATTTGTTGTCGCTACCGGTCCATTACCCGATCCAAAAACTTTGAAGACGGAGCAACCTTCTGCCAGTATAATTGAGAACGATCCATTAATTGCCACGGGCTGGCAAAACTCTGCTTATGCAGGCTCTGCATTAGTTTTATTGAGTATCCTAGTAATTGTGGGAATCTTTAGCCGCAAAATCGAATACGTTATTGGTATGGCTTTAATTATGTCTGTGATCCTGATAGGTTGCTTTTTAGTAGTTAGTTTCTAAAACACTAAAAAGTATTTTCTTGAGAAATAAATCATACCCCAGAATGATGCGCTTATAGCTGAAAATGGATAAATCATTAGCATTGATTCCACACGGAACTGATCGCTCATATACTCTAGCACCAGCAAGTATCAACGCTATCACACACTCAATAAAAATCCCCGGTACTTGACCGAGGATATTTTAGAGTTTGACACTCTTGCACTTGATTCATATGATACCCATCCTTTGATCTACAGATCTGCCAAAATGCCGATCTGTAGTATTTACAAAGAAAGGTAGCTATGAGTCACGGCTTGATGACATTTATGAAATAAGTATTAATAAAAACTACATCGGTGGGTATGCATTCCCTAAACAATCAAGGGAGCGTAGCGCTATAGATAAATTGCGGCTGTTGTGAAATTTGACTTCACCAATCCCCGGTAGATAAGCGATCGCGTATTTCTCACGGATACGCCATCTTCATGGCTTAAATTAAATATTGAAGCAAAAAAACAATGCAAAAGTGTCAGTGAATTGATAGAATCTTGGGCGCGGATGTTTGAGGGGGACTGAAGTCCCCTACGAGCTTACCCCATACATAAATGCAGGGGCTTGCGCTCTATGATTTTTGGTCAACTCGAGCGGAGATGCTGCTTTGAACGTATTTCACTCTCATCTGAAGGATTTTCAAATATCTTTGCTTGAACAGTAACCAAGACTACTCGCAGCTACATAACCATTTATAGGGGCGTTAATTTTCACCCAGCCTTTGCTACCGCGATTGGCGATGTTAGTGGCGTTACCGTAATCTAAAATCCTGAGTACAGGACTATTGAGCGAAGGTCTTTCTCGAATGTTAGCACCAAGCATACTATTAACTGAACGGCAGTTGCTAGGTGGGCGTGCTACCCCACAATGGATGAGATTCTTAGCAAATAGATAACCTCTCACAGGTTGGTAAATTAGAACCCAACCATGACTGCTTCTATCTACCATCAAAACATGAGAACCATTAGCTAAGCGTTCAGTGACAGGGCTATTATTTGAGGGGCTTTGTCGGACATTAACACTAGAATTAGCATTAATTTGACGACAGTTATCAAAAAATTGTGTTCTGAGTTCGCGTTGTTTCTGTGATGATGTTAGTCTTGAAGCCGACTGAAGAGTGACTTGAGGTGTTACTGTACTGACAGTATTCTGAGAGTTATATATAGCTGTCAAAGCAAGTACAATTAAAGCAGTCACTCCCGCTACTTTTTGCCAAAGTTTCATTTTTGTAGAGGGAGTATTTTTGCTAAGGTATATAATTTTTTATTGTCATTCAATTAGGCTTAACTTTATATATCTATAATTACAAAATGCTGATTTGAAGAAAATGAAATAGCTCTAATACTTTAGATGATAATCATTACAGAAATTGATGCCAAAAACCCAGCCACCTCTACAAAATGGGGTTTTTAATTTCTCTAGAATAATATAGGTACGCGCTTAGCAATTCTAAATTAATCAGGACTTCCGCAAAAATTGCTCTTATTACTTAATTTATCAAACCGCCCTGACGCTACGAACGTTGCTAACGATACGCTAACAGGTGACGCTCCAACTGGAGCGTCACCTGTTAGCGTTCCACCAGTCGCCAACGAGGGGAAAACGCCTGTAGCGCTGCTTCACCAAGACGAGGACACTTGCGTGCATAGAGAAGTCTGAGCAGTGGCCTCTGCCGCTCAGAACTACGTTCGTTTCCCCAACGCTCCTGTGGCTGCACTGGTACCGTCTTCTCAAAAGCACGCTAGAGACGCAAGCACGAAAAGCATTGGCTCCGGTTCTGGCAACGTATCCGTTGCCAAGAGCGCTCTTGTATTCGTACAGTTTGCGATCGGCTTATTAATAAATTCATTCATTAAATAGCTTAGCTAACAGTTTTCAACCTTCCATTAGTTAGAGGAAAAGAAACTTAAAGCTTTTTAGTATCGATTGAGAATATTAAAATAGCAGTAATCAGGCATCATTTATATCGAGTCACTCAAACTAGTTAATCAAACGGATGTGTTACAACAAGTAATTTTTTAGAAATGATCGGGAGCTTAACACCATGCGATTTAAAGACCGAAAGGCGGCAGGTCAATTTTTGGCTCAGAAGTTAGAAGCTTATGCTAATCGCCAAGATGTGTTGGTGTTAGCGTTACCACGAGGCGGTGTGCCCGTTGCTTTTGAAATTGTTAAAGCCCTGAATGTTCCTCTCGATGTTTTTGTAGTACGCAAACTAGGTGTTCCCAGTCAAAAAGAACTGGCAATGGGGGCTATAGCCTCTGGTGGTGTGCGAATTTTAAACGAGGAGATAGTCTGCGAGGAAAAGATTTCTGTCAAAGACATTGACAGGGTTACTGAGACAGAACAAAAAGAACTAGAGCGAAGAGAGCGTCTTTATCGGAGCGATCGCCCTTTACCAGTATTGTGTGGACGCACCATAATATTGGTGGATGATGGTTTGGCAACAGGGGCAACAATGTATGCTGCTATACTAGCTTTGCAGAAACACCAACCAGCAGCAATTGTGCTTGGAGTACCAGTTTCATCACCCCAAACCTGCCACAAATTTGAAGTTTTAGTAGATCAAACTATCTGCCTCGTAACACCAAGCCCTTTTTATAGCGTTGGTTTCTGGTATGAAAACTTTCCACAAACTACAGACGGAGAAGTCTGCGACTTGCTAGAGGTTAGTAGGTCGATGGAGTTCAAGCCTAGTACCTCTTGGCAGAATTAAAAATTAAAAAAGCTTTTATTCAAGGCTTTCTGGCTGTGCTTGAACGGTATCTCTATTTCTAAGACTCTATGTACTCGTATTAGAGATGAATTTAGCTCTTCATTATATTCCCACGGATCTACCTCTGGGATTCAGTTAGGAGATTTTTCTTCTTTAAGCCTGACTTTTACCTTGACAACAACGTCATTATTGACCGCGACATTGACCTTAACCAATATCCCAAATGTGGTATCGACTCTCACTAAGACGTTGACTTTAACCACAACCTACTATGTCCCCATACGCTCTGTTTATAGACTTTTTGTCCCCAATCCTCCGATCCCTCCCGAAGTTCTGTTCGTCGGAGAAATTGGTAATGGAGAATGGGTAATTGGTAATGGGGACGAAAAACACAGTTCACCAATTATCAATCACCAATTACCATTTGCCTTTATTTATAAGATAATCTCACCTTGATTCGTATTGTTGCCAAATTGCCAATTTACCAGCACTCACACTTGCATCAGCAGAGGCTTGATAGCAATAGCATAGAGTCGCATATTCAACTATAAGTAAACCTGATAGGTATCATGACAAAGGCTAATCAATGACCCCTTGCTTTTGTAAACGAATGTAAACTAATATAGACACAAGCGAAACAAAAAGTCGCCTAACATACATAACCAACTCAAGCAATCATAAAAACAATGACAGCAACCTTACAACAGCGCACCAGCGCCAATGTATGGGACAAGTTTTGTGAATGGATCACTAGCACCTCTAACCGGATTTATATCGGTTGGTTCGGCGTATTGATGATCCCAACCCTACTTGCCGCCACCATCTGCTTCTTAATCGCCTTTATCGCCGCACCTCCAGTTGATATCGACGGTATCCGCGAACCAGTAGCAGGTTCACTAATCTATGGAAACAACATCATCTCCGGTGCAGTTGTTCCAAGCTCCAACGCAATTGGTTTACACTTCTATCCAATTTGGGAAGCAGCATCCTTAGATGAGTGGTTGTACAATGGTGGTCCATACCAACTAGTCGTATTCCACTTCTTAATCGGAATATTCTGCTACATGGGACGTGAGTGGGAATTATCCTACCGTCTAGGAATGCGTCCTTGGATTTGCGTAGCATACAGCGCACCAGTGGCAGCAGCAACCGCAGTCTTCTTCATCTACCCCATCGGACAAGGTTCATTCAGCGATGGAATGCCCTTAGGAATCAGTGGTACATTCAACTTCATGTTAGTGTTCCAAGCAGAACATAACATCTTGATGCACCCCTTCCACCAACTAGGTGTAGCAGGCGTATTCGGTGGCGCACTGTTCAGTGCAATGCACGGTTCATTGGTAACCTCTTCACTGGTACGTGAAACAACCGAAACTGAGTCACAGAACTACGGTTACAAATTTGGTCAAGAAGAAGAAACCTACAACATTGTAGCTGCACACGGTTACTTCGGTCGGTTAATCTTCCAATACGCATCATTCAACAACAGCCGTTCACTACACTTCTTACTCGCCGCTTGGCCAGTAGTGGGCATCTGGTTCACCTCGTTGGGTGTATCGACGATGGCATTCAACCTCAACGGTTTCAACTTTAACTCGAGTGTGATTGACTCTCAGGGTCGCGTCATCAGCACCTGGGCAGACATCATCAACCGCGCCAACTTAGGTATGGAAGTGATGCACGAGCGCAACGCTCACAACTTCCCTCTAGACTTGGCTGCTGGTGAATCCACACCAGTTGCACTCAGCGCTCCTGCTATCAACGGTTAATTATTATCTAGAGGCGCTTCGGAAAATCGCGTTTCTCTATAATAAAAGCAACAAAAGCGCCTTCCACTTATGGAAGGCGCTTTTTGCCTATAGTGAATATATCGTTTCTCAGTTGAATTCCATACTCTCTCTCCCTCTCCCCCAGCCGCATGGGCATTTCCACAAAATACCCAGATGCTCAAAAATCACCTATTAATCAGCGTTTCAGGCAACACCGTTAGTTACCCTAAAGCGATGTCTGACGACAAGCCGCTCCCTTGTCTACGCCCTTAAACGAACGTTGTTCCCCCCCTAATTCACGATGGCTGAAACCCTCATTATTACGTTATTGTCCGAAATGTGATCTACTGAATTTTTGTCAATATCTAAATCTTATCTATATAAGACTATCTTATTTAGGACTTACGCACACTCTACAAATTCTTGGCGCTCTTGGCGTCTTCTTTTCGAGACGCTTCGCGAAGGCGGTTCGATAAATTAAGCTTTTTGGCAACTTTTGCGTAAGTCCTGTTATTGCTAAATCGGCTAATTGAGTCTATGAAAATACGCGGATGTTAAATTTATTTAACCTTAGCACCCAAGTTTTACTGGTATCATACTCCCAGCCTAAACTACATGAACTATCGCTCATGAGTTGAACAGGTTAGTAAATTAGCAGGTAGGGTGCCTGAATCCATATGAGCCAAGACCCTCTAATTGGAAGAACGCTTCGCAATCGCTACAAGATTATTGAACTGCTGGGAAGCGGAGGGTTTGGCTATACCTATAAGGCTAAAGATTTGGATCTGCCAAGACAGCCTACGTGTGTTGTCAAACATTTCAAACCGAAAAACCTAGCTCCGAATAAAATGCCCGTTGCCCAAAGACTATTCGACTCGGAAGCACAAACCTTGTATAAGCTAGGCAACGAGAACAACCAAATTCCTAAACTTTGTGCCCACTTTGAAGAGGATTCGCAATTTTATTTAGTACAGGAATTGATTGAAGGGCACGATTTGACCAAAGAAATTATCGTTGGTTCGTGCAAGAGTGAGCAAGTTGTCTTTAAACTATTGAAAGATATTCTTGAAGTTTTGGCATTTGTTCATCAAAACAATGTGATCCATCGGGATATTAAGCCAGAGAATCTCCGGCGGCGACTGAAAGATGGGAAAATTGTGCTGATTGACTTTGGAGCAGTCAAGGAAATCAGTGCTATGTCCGTTAACAGTGAGGGGGAAACGAGTCTGACGGTGGCGATCGGTACTCCTGGATATATGCCACCCGAACAACAAGCTTGTCGTCCCCGTTTCAGTAGTGATATCTATGCAGTTGGAATTATTTGTTTCCAGGCATTAACTGGGTTAGAAACGAAAAAGTTACCAAGAGACTTCAACACAGGCGAGTTGTGTTGTGATTTATTCAGTGAATGCACGCAGATAAACCCAGATTTTAAAGCAGTTTTAGATACGATGGTGCGTTTTTATTACAGTCAGCGTTACCTTGACGCGACTGTTGCTTTGCAAGCTCTTGAGCCATTGCTTCCCATTTATCAGGCATCAACTACTGTCCAAACCCCGCTCACAAATCTCTCGCCACCAAGTCAAACTTTACAAACTCCAAACTCAACAACAGCACAAAGTCAAACGGTAGTAACCTCTGTGCGGACACCAATAAGTTCGTCACCTGTTCAACAATCATTTTTAGAGCGAATTCTTCAAGCCTTGCAGTAACTCTTTGGTGTCGGTGAGACAAAGAATTTTCCGCCGTCTGCTACCATACCACAACCAACCCCACTCACACGAAATTGGGAGCAACCGGAAGGACATGTTAGTCTAGACTCTGGCTTTTATGTGGAACGCCCCCCCATTGAGAGTGATTGTTATGAAACGATTTTACAACCAGGGGCACTTATTCGGATTAAAGCTCCCCGACAGATGGGCAAAACTTCACTTTTGACACGTGTTCTCCATCATGCAGAGGAACGAGGCTATAAAACTGCCAACTTAAACTTTCAGGCTGCGGATGCAGAGTCTTTTACCAGTCTGGATAAATTCTTACAGTGGTTTTGTGACAGCATTACAGATAGATTGAAGCTAACGAATAATTTAGCAGAGTATTGGCAAGGTGTTCGCGGTAGCAAGAGTAAGTGTATCAACTACTTTGAAAAATATTTATTGTCAACAATTTCTAGTCCAGTGGTTTTAGGTTTGGATGAAGTCGATCAGGTTTTCCAATATCCTTCCCTTGCGGCTGACTTTTTTGGCTTATTGCGAGTTTGGCATGAAATGTCAAAGAATGAAGATATTTGGAAAAAATTGAGATTAGTGATTGTGCATTCCAAGGAAGTTTACATACCCCTAAATATTAATCAGTCACCATTCAATGTGGGGTTGCCAATTGAGTTACCAGAGTTAAATCAATCACAGGTACAAGACTTGGTGCAACGACACAAGCTGGATTGGAGTATTGCGGAGGTAACACAACTCATGGCAATGGTGGGGGGACATCCTTATTTAGTGAGGCGATCGCTCTATGAAATTGCTCGTCAAACAATGAGTTTAGCGCAATTGTTACAAACGGCACCCACTCAAGCCGGAATGTTCAGTGATCATCTACGTCGCCATCGAGTGAACTTACAGGAGGATGCAAAATTAGAGGCGGCTCTCAAACAAGTCGTGACATCTCCTCAACCAGTCAGGATAGAGACAGGGTTGGCATTTAAGTTACGCAGTATGGGGTTAGTGAAATTCCAAGATAATGATGTCATGCCCTTGTGTGATTTGTACCGGATATATTTTGGCGATACGGCTTAAGCCCTGGCCTTTGGTATCGCCTGGGGGTAAGCTGATGAATAAAAAGCATCTAATCTTGGCAAAAATATCTGTAGAAAGAATCTGGAAAGCCGCAGCTAGAGATTGTAAATATCAATGTTTTCCCGTAGAAGTGAGGTGCATTTAGTGAGCCAAAGATCCCACCCATCCTACCAATATCAAGTCGGGGGAAGTCTACCGATTGAAGCTCCTACCTACGTAACGCGGCTTGCAGATACTGAGTTTTACGAAGGTTTGAAGGCTGGGGAGTTCTGTTATGTACTTAACTCCCGGCAAATGGGGAAATCGAGCCTGCGAGTTAGAACTATGCAGCGGTTACGCTCTGAAGGCATTGCCTGTGCTGCTGTTGACATTACAGCCATTGGTGCATCGGATACTACTCCAGAGCAGTGGTATGCAGGAGTGATTGATAGGATAGCGAACAGTCTCAATCTTAATGAAAAATTTGATTTAGACAAATGGTGGTTGAGTCACGCGAAGCTATCTCCAGTGTTGCTATTTAGTAAGTTTATTGAGTCCGTTTTACTGAAGTCGATTCAGCAAAATATAGTGATTTTTGTAGACGAAATCGACAGTGTTCTCAGCCTCAAATTCAACTTAGATGATTTTTTTGCTGTGATCCGTGACTGTTATAACAATCGAGCTGATCGCTTGGAATACCGACGACTCACGTTTGCCCTGCTCGGGGTGGCAACTCCCTCAGATTTGATTCAAGACAGGCGACGCACACCGTTTAATATTGGTAGAGCGATTGAGTTGACAGGCTTTGATTTAGAGTCAGCTAAACCATTAGCTCAAGGTTTGGCAGTGAAAGCCTGCAATCCCAAAGCTGTGTTGCTTGCAGTCTTGGATTGGACAGGGGGACATCCGTTTTTGAGCCAAAAAGTGTGTAAGCTAATCCAAACTGTTGATGAGCCGATTCCAAATGATGGAGTTGCTCAGTGGGTGGAGCAGTTGGTGCAATCAAAAGTAATTTCTAACTGGGAGGCTCAGGATGAACCAGAGCATTTGAAGACGATACGCGATCGCATCTTACGGAGTAGCGGACAGCGCACAGGTCGCCTATTAGGATTATATCAGCAAGTTTTGCAACTTGGGGCGATATCAGCAGATGGGAGTATTGAACAAATAGAATTGCGGCTCTCAGGATTGGTAGTCAGGCATGAGGGGAAGTTGAAAGTTTATAACCGTATCTACGCGGAAGTGTTTAATCAGAGTTGGCTGGAAAAGGCACTAGCTGCTTTGCGCCCTTATGCAGAAACACTGAGAGCTTGGGTAGATTCGGGTTATCAAGATGAATCACGCCTGTTGCGAGGGCTTTCATTGCAGGAAACCCTGAAATGGGCGGATGGGAAAAGTTTGAGCGATGAAGATTACCAGTTCATATCTGCCAGCCAAAAATTAGAATTAACCGAAGCGCAACGCAGATCCAAGCGGCAAATTCTAGTTGGAGGTATAATATTGGCATTGTCGGTAATTGGGGCAAGCATCGCCGTCGGACTAGCAAGCGTAGCAAATCAACAGAGACTTTCTGCCATATCACAACGGGAGCAAGCTAATCAACAAAGACTTTCTGCTGTATCACAACTAGGTAAGGCTAATCAACAAAGACTTTCTGCTGTATCACAATGGGAGCAAGCTAATCAAGAACTAGGTAAAGCAAAACAAGCAATCCAGAAAGCGAATCAGGACAAAATAGTTGCTAACAAACAAGCGGAAACAGTACAGCAGCAAGCAGAAGAGAATTTAAAAGTTGCACAAGAAAACCAGAAAGAGGCAGAAGAGAAAGTTAAAGAATCAGAACGACAATTAGCTGATGCTAATAAAAATTTGCAAAGTGTCAAGCAAGAAGCCGCACACACAACTAGGCTAGCACAACAAAAAGTTAGTCAAGCGAAAGGACAAGCTGTGCAAGCCCAAGCACAGGTTCAAACGGCTCGAGTCAGCCTCCAACAGGCACAAGCAGCAAAAACCCAAGCCCTTCAAGAAGCAAAAGAAGCACAAGAAGGCACTAGACTTGAACAGGCAGGAGCCAGTGCTTTACAGCAGTTTGAGTTTCAACAAATAGAACCATTACTATCAGCGATGGATGCGGGACAAAGATTGAAAGAACTGGTTAAAGACGGACGCCCTTTAGAGAAATATCCCGCTGTCAGCCCGATACTGGCTTTACAAAAAATTCTGGACAAGATCCGAGAACGGACTCAACTTACTGGGCATTGGGCAGAGGTCAAAAGTGCCAGTTTTAGCCCAGACGGACAGCGCATCGTCACCACATCCCTTGACAAAACTGCAAGGGTGTGGGACTTGAAAGGCATCTCCCTAGCTGTCCTCACGGGGCATCAGGATGCTGTCTGGAGTGCCAGTTTTAGCCCAGACGGACAGCGCATCGTCACTGCATCATCTGACAAAACTGCAAGGGTTTGGGATTTGAAAGGCCCATCCCTAGCTGTCCTCACGGGGCATCAGGACCGTGTCAAAAGTGCTAGTTTTAGCCCAGACGGACAGCACATCGTCACCGCATCCGATGACAACACCGCTC
>CALMVQ010000341.1:12516-44084 GCA_937873135.1 uncultured Scytonema sp.
AGTTTTAGCCCAGACGGACAGCACATCGTCACCGCATCCGATGACAACACCGCTCGGGTGTGGCTTGTTGGAGGACTAGATGATCTGTTAACACGGGGTTGCGACTGGCTGAAAGATTACCTCGGCTCCCATCCCGAAAAATTGAAAAAACTTACGGTGTGTCAGAAAGTAGTGAAGGGTAGGTAGTTAACCTAAGTTAAATTGTGATTCCAAGCAATGCTTGAACTACTGTCTGGTACAACGTGGTGTTAGTTTGCTTTATATCGCTCACTAGCGCCCTGTGCTAGAACGCCCCAACCTGTGGATAAGCTTTTTCGTAGCTTAGTGTTGCCAAGCGATCGCCTCCTGTCGCCCTGCACTCAATATTGACATTCCGATATCCGGACTATCACAAAATGTCGCTTTTTGATTTCAGGTAATTTAAAATCAAGCTTGATGTAGTCATTCAACAGAGGTTCAGATGACATCTCAGCTAGAATCCAACGATTCTATTAGCAATTTGACAGTGGCTGAATTAGAAGCTCTAATTACTAAGATAGTCCAAAAAGTTATTAGGGAGGAAGTCAGCAACAAAAAAGTGGAAAAACAGACAGTACAATCGCCTGAGATGCCAAATCACTTTGACGACGAGCAAACACCTCGTCCATTTGGACTTTGGCATGGA
Source organism: uncultured Scytonema sp. (assembly GCA_937873135.1). GTDB lineage: Bacteria > Cyanobacteriota > Cyanobacteriia > Cyanobacteriales > Nostocaceae > Rhizonema. The sequence continues at coordinate 13,181 of CALMVQ010000341.1, forward strand.
AAAGTGCAAATGTCAGATGATTTCGATGTACTACCTGAGTCAATCGCAGCAGCTTTTGCTGGCGAAGATGAATGAAACTTTTACTTGATACCCATGTTTTGATTTGGTATCTAGCTGACGATCCTAAGTTACCCTTTGCTATTCGTGATTTGATTATCGACCCACAGCATCAAGTTTTTGTTAGTGTTGCAACAGCTTGGGAAATAGCGATTAAAAAGGCGTTGGGTAAGTTAACAACGCCTGACAATCTACCTGAGGTTTTAGTCACGTGCCGTTTTGAGATACTACCAATTACTTTATCTCATGCTTTATTCTCAGGTGCTTTGCCACGTCATCATGATGACCCATTTGATCGTATGTTAGTTGCACAAACAATGTTAGAAGGTTTAACCTTTGTGACAAGAGATTCTAGGATTCCGGCTTACGGTATTTCAATTTTGATTATCTAGGCTCGTGTACGGGCGGGTTTAACGAGATGTTGCGTTGACGAGGGGCATTGCCGCGATCGCCTCAGATAGGAACATTTATCTGGAATCGTATTTTCTACATTTGTAGATTTGCTACGGATACTGTTTCAATGCAGTTTATAACAACACCCCGTCAGACTCTAAATGCGCTACCGGAATCTGTTCAGTTCTTGAAGGGGCTTTTGCTCCAGTTGAAACGGCATGAACAGCATAAAGAATATCGGCTGAGTAGTATCGATTGCCACAAGTATCACAAACACCAATCGTTACATCTTCAAGAATGACGAATCCATCTCTATGTTTGAATGCCTCGCGCTTGACGAATCTTTTTCATACAATACTTCGTCAATGAACTGCTCGCGTTCATCCTCTGTCATTGCATCCCAGTCTTGACGAGTGCTCTGAAGCAACTTTTCGCACCCGTTGTTCGCGATCGCGGGACAAATACACCCAGTTAGCCCAATTCTGGCTCAACAGGAATTTGAACACTTCTAGAAAGCTGCTCTTGTAGCAATTGCTTGACTAATTGCATAACTTATGCATATCTTAATGTCAAAGTAGGCATGATTGATTCTAACCTCCATTTCTATTCTGACTCATGAATTACGCTTCTCTCATGCTAGTGTGTCCCTTCATAACTCCGGATGTGCGCCTTGGCTCTGGGCTACTCCAACGCAGCAGCAGGCGATCGCTTCGGAATTAGTTGAAATTTAGAATTGGTTCAGCTTGCAGTTCCTGAATTGGTTGTTGATTTTGGTTGCTTTTCTTTCGTCGAATTGAATGAGCCAAACATTCCACCCATGCTATTCTTATTGATTAGGATACCAACCTGCTGGAATTACGTCAAAATTCCATACATCCTTAAAAACATATATGCGCTCTAACATCTCTGATGGAGAAAGAGAATTCTGATTGCCTTCTTTCCAATCTTTTTTATCAACTGTTCCCATGACTAAATAATTATTTCCTATTATTTTAGGGTTCGATTGACTAAAACTAACAGCCATTAATGGCTCAATTTCCTGCTTTTTAGCAATAATGAGATCGCAGTTCGTACAATATTTACACTGCTTGTTTAGTAAAAGAAGCTGTTGAGGCTCAATGTGAATCACAAGAGGGAATTTACGAATTTTTGTTTTTATTTCACATTTTGGGCATTTTGTGAAGGCACAATCATTATAAGGGTTTAGAAAAAATCTATGCCGTTTTTTAAGATTTTTACCCTGAGACTTATTTGAACTATTCTTAGGCATCTTAGCAGACCTATATTTCGGAAAACCGCCAAATATTATTGTAAGAATACAGGAGTCAGAAAAAGGAAGTCAGAATCAGGAGTCGGGGCAGGTTTTATCGATTGATTTTATGGCACCCGTCAGTTATTTGGTAAAACCTGCCCGTACAGGAATCAGGAAAACCTACGCAGTATTGGATGTAGAACTAGTGCAACAAGGCAAAAGTAAAAAGTAAAAAGTCAAAAGGCACTCATAATGAAATCCTTATATATCAAGCTTTTGGTTTGAAATTTACTGGTAAGTTATTTCAGCCAGCCTGCACTAGTTGTCTGCTGTGCAGTGGTGGTTGTTGTAGTCGTGGTAGTAGCAGCTGTGTTTGAAGTGGTGGTTGTACTTTGTGCAGTACCTGCATGCGATCGCACTCTTGGCATCAAACCCAAACAATTGAGCTAAGATTGCTGCACATTCATACTGCTAAAATGCCAATTGGTCATAAAATAAAGACAACAAACTCAAACTAACTTATGGACTGGCAATCCCGAATAACGATTGATCCTAACGTCCTTGTGGGCAAACCAATTATTAAAGGCACTCGTCTTGCTGTTGAATTTATCATTGATCTTCTGGCTGAAGGTTGGACGAGTGAAGAAATTCTCCGCAACTACCCTGGTATTACCCGCGAAGATATTCAGGCTTGTTTGGGCTATGCTAGCGCTACTCTGAAAGCTGAAAAAGTTTACGCGTTTCCTGCATAGAGTACAGATGATGCGCTTTCAAGCCAATGAAAATTTTCCGGCAGATGCAGTAGCCAAATTCTTTTCATGGCGTCTCAAATGTTTGGGGTTAGCAAACTTTTCAGCTTTTTCACCGTCATGCGCGATGGAAAAATCTTTAATGCCTAAGTCAATATCGATAATCTTATCACCCGTAACCTTATTCTCAACTCCTTCTACTTCGCATAGTATGGAAGCAAAGTACTTGTCAGATGAATTTTGGGTTAAGCTAAAGTATTTGTTTAACTTTTCAATCTGGCTACAATTTTTATGACTCCTCAGCAAAGTGATGCAAAAGAAGCTTCTGTATCGTCGCCAGTATCGCGGATATGGCAAGAGAATCTGACTCTGATAGTGATCGCCTTATGCTTAGCGTTTTTGATTAGGTCTTTTGTTGCCGAACCCCGCTACATTCCGTCAGATTCTATGTTGCCAACCTTACATATTGGCGATCGTTTAGTAGTGGAAAAAGTCTCCTACTTTTTTCACCCTCCAGAGTTGGACGATATCGTCGTTTTTCAGCCACCAGCAGAACTGCAACACCGGGGATATCATAAAAACCAAGCTTTTATCAAGCGTATCATTGGCAAACCAGGAGAGATAGTTAGCATTAGTGGTGGCAAAGTTTATCTTAACGGTCAACCGCTACAAGAAGACTATATCGCCGAACCACCTGCTTTACCAATGGAAGGGCGGCAAGTTCCTATTGACGAATTCTTTGTTATGGGAGATAACCGCAATGATAGTAACGACTCCCGCTACTGGGGCTTTTTACCGAGAAAAAATATTATTGGTCACGCGGTGTTTCGCTTTTGGCCTCTCAATCGAATTGGTTTCATGTGACATATCTTACACAAACAAGATCGATATGGTGTAGGCTTCATCCAGTCCTGTTTAGGATATGCAGAATTTCCTTCTTGTACTTTCACTCTTCCTTCTGTGCGTCAGTCCTGTTACCTTTAGGTAGATAAGGAAACAATATCAAGTACACCATTGGATTGATGTAGCTGCAAGCTTAGAGATAGAAGATGGTTATGAGAAAACACTATGAACGAACAGTTCAGAAGGAGACACGTTGTGAACTTCAGAAGACGAGATTTCCTCAAAACCGCTTCTATTTCGGGTTTAGCTGTAGGGCTGGCAGCTTCAGAGAGTTTACTTAGTCCACTCACAGCTGCAAACGAACCTTCTCAGTCCCAACAAACGACCAGAAGCGGTGAGATGATTTATCGGACTCTGGGAAGTACAAACGAAAAAGTTTCTGCGATCGGCTTGGGCGGTCACCATATTGGCAGACAGAAAGATGAACTTGAAAGCATTAAGATTATCCGCAGTGCGATTGATCGTGGCATAAACTTCATGGACAACAGCTGGGATTATCACAATGGGGGTAGCGAGATGCGAATGGGTAAAGCACTTCAGGATGGCTACCGCCAAAAAGTTTTTTTGATGACTAAGATCGACGGTCGCACTAAGGCCGCTGCTGCCAAGCAGATTGATCAGTCTCTCCAACGCCTACAGACAGATCATGTGGATCTTATGCAATTCCATGAAGTCATTCGCCTAGAAGATCCAGATCGTATATTCGCCCCTGGTGGTGCAGCAGAGGCAATGCTAGAAGCGAAAAAGGCAGGCAAGGTTCGTTATATTGGCTTTACAGGACATAAAGATCCCTTAGTTCACCTCCGAATGCTAGAAGTTGCAGCCAAAAATAATTTCCACTTTGACACTGTACAGATGCCACTCAACGTCATGGATGCTCATTTTCGGAGTTTTGAACGCGCAGTCTTACCTAAATTAGTACAGAACAAAATCGGTGTGCTGGGGATGAAATCAATGGGCGATCAAATTATTCTAAAAAGTAATACGGTTAAACCTATTGAATGCCTTCATTATGCAATGAATCTCCCAACTTCAACGGTGATTACAGGTATTGATAGCATGGAAATCCTTAACCAGGCCTTTGAAGCAGCGCGTACATTCCAGCCCATGAGTCAAGCACAAGTTGCAATGTTACTTGGGAAAACTGCCAAGGTTGCCGCAACAGGCCAGTACGAACTATTCAAAACCAGTAACCGCTTTGACAGTACAGCTCAAAATCCCACATGGCTGGGATAAAAAAAATTGCTCATTCGCTCATTAAAAACCACACTCATGAATTCGGTGGCTTGTAAAAATTGATTTAATGGTTTTTGATGAGTGACTTTCGTCTGATTGAATGTTGACTCGTTATTGATATAGCATATTTTGTCCAAACTGTTAATGCCTAAGTCATAAATATTTAGCATGTTAACTTTCATCTTTATAAACCTTGCTATTTAGATTTCTTTAAGATTGTTAACTTGAATGAGTTAAGGTTTTATTTTTTAGCCTTCAAAACCGCAAATAATACATGATCTGGGCGATTGCTTCCCCAGAAATATTCAGTCGTTGCTGGAAATCGACTAAGTTACGGAAAGGACCAGAGGATAAGCGATTCTGCACCACTGCTTGTGCAAGTGATAAATGAATAAACGGTACTTTTGTAAGACTTTCAACTGTTGCCGTATTAGGATTAATTAAATGGTTAGGGCGATCTAGAGATTCATCGTCATAATAGCTAAAATTGAGAATTGGCTTGAGGGGTTCCAGCCTAGAGGCAGGCATATTTAAAGCTGCCGCTATATCTTCAATACAGTAAAACTTTAGCCCTGCATGAGAAAGTTCCACAAGCGATCGCGCTTGATGAATTGATAACCCAGGTAAGCGCAACCAATCATCTACAGTTGCATGATTTGCATCAATACGAATACCAAGTTCGGCAGCGATCGCAATTTCTTCTCCTGATTGTAGTCGGTAGTAAGGGTCGTTGAGGAGTTTAGAACGCAATTTTTGCAACTTGGGGTTCAAAGATCGCCAATTTTTCACCTTCGTTACTCACTTTAAGAAATTTGGTCTAACATCTGGCGGCGTTTTTGTTCAAATTCATACTCAGAAATCAGTCCATCCTGACGGAGTGCATCTAACTCACGCAAGGCGTCTGCGATCGCACCTACCTGAAGAGCCCCTTGCTGCAAGTTCCTCGATGCTTTTTTCCCCAGATTAAAATTCTGGTCAAAAGTTTCTTCATCTTGGGCTAGATACCAGACTGCCTCAATAGCACTTGCGACCTTGGGAATGGGTGTCCAAGAAAGTAACACGTATAATAGACCCCAGAGTGGCTGTCCCAAATAAAACTTATGTAACCCTGAAATTGTCAACGTGCCTGACAAAGCTAAAATTGCGGCAATGCTGCGATTTTTTTGCTGATTCAACATATTCCCATTACCACATCTTCCACAGTTATCAAAAACCTATAACTATCCTAAATGATTTGTATATGCAATCCAAGTTGCGCGCCGTCGCGCATGTGTAATGCGTAGTAGTTGGTAAAAAGGGACGCGGAAATGAAGCTACCATTTGGAATTGCTTGTTGCAGGCATCTCAACCTTTTTTAATTTTGCGGAAATTTTGCGCGCCTCGGTTTCCTTCCCCAAAGTTTGCAAAGGAGGGAAACCCGGACATGCAACCTCTATATAGCTTAACTTTCCAAGACGAAGTTTTAATTTTTAATTCCGCGCTCGCAGTACTAGTTACCAGAATTAGCGGTCATATCTTCAACATCCCAACAAATGCTACCAAGTCAAGGGTTGAAATTACTGTAAAAACCGTACCAAAAACGAAGCTGATTCCTTATATTGGTTCATTAGACTAAAATACTAGAATAAAACTAGAGGCTAAAGTTAAGAAAGAGAGCTGCTGAGTATAACGACTCAGTGGAAGAGAAGCAAAATGGGATTCTTTGATTCTGAGATTGTACAGCAAGAAGCAAAGCAGTTGTTTGAGGATTATCAAGCACTGTTGAGACTTGGTAATAATTACGGCAAATTTGACCGTGAGGGGAAAAAGCTGTTTATTGAGCAAATGGAAGAAATGATGGAGCGCTATCGTATTTTTATGAAGCGTTTTGAGCTATCAGAAGATTTCATGGCGCAAATGACAGTAGAACAGATTAAAACACAATTGAGTCAGTTTAGCGTTACTCCTCAACAAATGTTCGATCAAATGCAAATGACCCTACAGAGGATGAAAGCCGAGTTAGAAGAACAGCGTTAAAGCCAGTGAGTAGGGGCGGGTTTAATTCAGATCACGAATGAGTAAACGCAATGTCCTGTTAAACCCGCCCGTACACGAGGCACGGGTTTAATTCAGATCACGAATGAGTAAACGCAACGTCCTGTTAAACCCGCCCGTACACGAGGCACGGGTTTAATTCAGATCACGAATGAGTAAACGCAACGTCCTGTTAAACCCGCCCGTACACGAGGCACGGAGTTTTTATTCCTAACTCCTCACTCCTCATACTAATTTGGTTTAGGGCGGTGGAACTGGGAAGGCGACTTAAAGTACTCTACAGGAACACCTTTGAGCGCCTTCTGCATGAAATCGCGCCAAACGGGACCTACCAAAATACCACCCGTCGCACCATGAGCTAAGGTTTTGTTATCGTCCCTACCTACCCAAACAGCAGTTGTCAACTGTGGCACAGTGCCGATAAACCAAATATCCTTTTCTGAAGAAGTTGTTCCTGTCTTACCAGCAGCAGGGCGATCTAATGCGGCATGTTTACCTGTACCCTGATTAATGACAGACTGCATCGCACTGATAATTTCTGCCGAAGCCCAAGGATCGAGAACGAGTTGGGGTTTGGGCGTGTTATCTAGCAATACATTGCCACTACTATCAGTGACGCGGACAATCATAGTTGCCGGAGACTGCCAACCATAATTGGCAAAGGTGGCATAAGCACTGGCCATTTCCAGAGGTGTGACACCGATCGCGCCTAGAGGTAAAGATGTCACGGGTTCCATTGGACTCGTAATTCCCAAGGTGCGAGCAGTTTCTATCACTTTATTCATCCCTATAGCCTTACCAACCTTGATCACAGGGATGTTGCGAGATTGCTCGATCGCATAACGAATGGACATTGCTCCACCAAACGTATTATCGTAGTTTTTCGGATAATACCAACCATTACCATCTCGATAGCCGACAGGGCTATCATTAATCGTCGTATCTGTATCGTACTTCCCAGTGGCAAAGGCAGTATAGTAAACGATCGGCTTAAAAGAAGATCCCGGCTGCCTTTGAGATTGAATTGCCCGATTAAACTCGCTCGCTTTCGCATCGATCCCACCCACCAGTGCTTTGATAAAATGAGTGCGGGGATCGATGGCGACTAGGGCAATTTGATTCTTATACAATCCTTCGCCCAACAGCCTTTCATGCCAGGTTTTTACGGTTTCTTCTGCCATATCTTGGAAGTCGTTATCAACCGTAGTTTGTACCCGCATCCCACCTTTAAGCAGTGCTTCACGACCAAACTTCTTCGCCAACTCTTGCGACACAGCATTTGTGACATAAGGTAGGGCACTACCTTGAAACGACCTCACTTTCCCAAGTTTGATTTTTTGTTTGAGGGCGTCATCGTACTCTTTCTGTGTAATCCACCCCAAACTCAGCATCCGCCCCAAAACTTGCTTTTGTTGCTGTTTTGCCTTAGGCATGCTCACAAACGGGCTATATTCTTCTGGTGCTTGGATTAAACCCGCCATCAGTGCTGACTCAGCCAAGTTTAAATTTTCAGCAGACTTATTGAAGTAACTACGTGCTGCGGTTTGCACGCCATAATTGTTATGACCCCAATACACTTGATTGAGGTACATTTCCAAAATTTGGTCTTTAGGGAGAATTTGCTCCAAGCGAATTGCCAGTACTGCCTCTGCTATCTTGCGGGTAAATTCACGCCTGTGAGACAAAAACAGGTTTTTCACCAACTGCATGGTAACGGTTGAACCACCCTCTTTTACGCCACCTGCTGCCGAGTTGGTGAGCAAAGCACGCCCGACGCCCTTGGGGTTAATACCGTGGTGAGTGAAAAAATCACTATCTTCACTCGCCAAGACTGCCCGCTTGAGTTCTGGAGAAATTCTATCTAAGGGTATGACTTCTCGATTGGCTTCCCCGTGAATACTAGCTAACAGTTTACCCTTAACGTCATAAATGTATGTTGTTTCTGACGGAAAGAAGTTACGCAGTTGTCTGACATCTGGCAGGTTACGAAAACTAACGGCTAAACCAACAAGTCCTCCGGCGACAATAGAGCTTGCCAGCATGGTGAGCGATAGCAATGTACCGCCAGCTACCTGACCAACTCCTTTCAAAAACTCAAAACCATCTTGAGCTTGAGGTTGTGGCTGCTTATCTTCAAAAGTCCTAGACGACACGGCGATTCACTTCCTCACTTGTAAAAATATAAGTGTATCTTCGGCTTAGCAAGGTGGTTGATTTTTTGCAATTATATAAGTTCGGCAGATGCAAAATACGACAAATTGCCAGTGACCAAAACCAACCCAAATTCTACAGTGCAAAGCATAGTTAACAGTCAATCTCTTAGTATGACGCAAAATTTGTCTTGGCTACGTCGCGGTGTCGTAGAAATTTTTCCACAACCAACAGATTCCGATAGTGAAACTGAAAGTTTAGAAAAACTCTTAACGACAACTGAGCGACCGTTGCGAGTCAAATTGGGAATTGACCCTACAGGTGCTGATATCCACCTCGGTCATAGCATACCAGTACGCAAACTGCGAGCTTTTCAAGATGCTGGTCATATAGCAGTCTTAATTATCGGTGATTTTACTGCTCGCATTGGTGATCCGACAGGTAAATCTGAGGTACGCCGTCAACTTTCAGAAAAAGATGTAGCACAAAATGCTCAGACTTATCTTAACCAAGTGCGACCTATACTCGATTTTGACACACCTGGAAGATTAGAGATACGTCATAACTCTGAATGGCTCTCTCAATTAGATTTAAGTAAAATTTTAAATTTACTCTCCACAATGACAGTAGGACAAATGCTTGCCAAGGAGGGATTCGCTGAACGCTATCGAACCGAAAATCCAATTTTTCTTCATGAATTTTTGTATCCATTGATGCAAGGTTATGACTCTGTTGCTGTTGATGCTGATGTGGAATTAGGAGGTACCGATCAGAAATTTAACATTGCTGTGGGACGAGATTTACAGCGTCATTTTGGAAAAAAGCCGCAGTTTGGTTTGCTACTTCCAATTTTAATTGGTACTGACGGCGTACAAAAAATGTCCAAGTCTTTAGGTAATTACGTCGGTTTATCAGAGCATCCGTTTCAGATGTATCAGAAAGTACAGCAAACTCCCGATCATCTCTTGGAAACGTATTTTGAATTACTGACAGATTTACCTTTGGACAAGCTTCCAGAAAATGCACGCGATCGCCAAAAACTGCTAGCGCAAGAAATCGTAACACATTACTATGGCTCAAAAGCAGTAGATGAGATTGAAAGAGGGGAGGTCCCGGAATTCCCACTTTCAGGAGTGCTGTTTCCATCTAAGTTGTCATACCTTCTGAGTGTGACTGGCTTGTGCAAAAGTAATTCTGAAGGCAGACGGAAAATTCAAGAAAACGGTGTGCGACTCGATGGCGATCGCATAACTGATGTGGAAACAACTTTTCAGAGTCCTCATGAATTGTATGAACGAGTTTTGCAAGTGGGCAAAAATAAGTTTGTCAGACTTGTACCATAATAATGTGAGTTGCGGTGGGTTTAATTTGTATAACTTTTAGTGTGAAACCCTCCCGTACAGTTGAGCGTTGTTAGTTTTAACAAACATAACAATATTGTTATTAGTTGGTTGTTAGTTAGTTGTTCGGGATAAATTGTCAAAAATATTACTTGGTAATAGGAAATCCCCACGACTCACTGACAACTAACAACTGTACGGGCGGGTTTGCCAGGATTGTTCGTTTTTACTCACAAGTTACTAGATTAAACCCGCCCCTACTACCCACAAACCACTGTACGGGCGGGTTTGCCAGGATTGTTCGTTTTTACTCACAAGTTACTAGATTAAACCCGCCCCTACTACCCACAAACCACTAACCACTGATTATGAATACTTCGGAACGGATTATTGTTCCCTTAGATGTGTCTTCAATAGAAAAAGCGATCGCTCTTGTCGAAGAGTTATCGGCAGTCAACTTCTGGAAAGTTGGCTTAGAGTTGTTCGTGAGTCACGGACCACAAGTTCTTGATCTGTTAAAATCCAAATCTAAGCACATTTTCCTGGATTTAAAGTTTCACGATATTCCCAACACTGTCAGGAGTGCTTGCCGTTCGGCAGCTCGTTACGGTGTCGATTTATTGACAATTCATGCTACATGTGGTAGAGAGGCATTAAAGGCAGCAACAGAAGCAGTGCATGAAGAAGCTGTCATTGTCGGGATAAAACCGCCAAAGTTAATTGCAATTTCGCTATTAACAAGCATTTCTTCCAGACAACTGGCGTTTGATTTAAAAATTCCTCTAGAATTGCCAGAATATGCTTTAGAAATGGCGCTGATGGCTCAAGAGATGGGGTTGGATGGGGTCGTTTGTTCGCCGCAGGAGGTAGCACTCTTGCGGCAAACTTGTCGGGATGACTTTCTGCTAGTTTGTCCGGGGGTAAGACCAACGTGGGCTGATGTAGGCGATCAAAAGCGATCGCTCACACCTAGCCAAGCACTGAAAGCAGGGGCAGATTACCTCGTTATTGGGCGTCCGATTACTGCTGCACCCGATCCACAGTTAGCTTGGAAGAAGATTTGTGAGGAGTTAGCCGCAGTGAGATGAAGTCAAAAGTCAAACAGAGAAATTATGGCTTGTGGCTTTTTTGTTGGAGTATATGGCTGTTGCTCTCGTTCCCAGTTTCAAGTCAAGAACAAACTCAAAGTAACTCTCCACCAACACAAAGCGGTGTCACCAGAAAGAACTCTCAACGACGGCTTCCACAATCTGGAACGGAGGTAAAGTCTTCTTGCTCTGACCAAACTATAGAAATATTAACAACTCAGCTTCTGCGGGATTTACCTAACTACGCCAATCGAGTCAGTCAACGCGCCCGTCGGTTAAGCAGACCAACTGATGTTTACAGTTATATGTTAGTGGCAGGAAAGCCCGAATTTGCGCCTCTACCGCTCAACCCAGGCGGATATAGTTCAGATGTCTCAAAAAATAACTCCTCCGCTTCAGAAAAAGTTGAGCAAGTCTTTTTTACGACTTTAGAGCGACTGTATGTAAAACGCAAAGCTGTACAATTACAGCAGTTCCACTGGCTTTTTTTGACAAAAACAAAGAGTGGTTGGCGTTTGGTAACAATGTATTCTCAAATTGGTCACTATCCAGCCAATGAGCCGCCAACCCCGCCACGCGAGAGTAGTAACGGTGTCATTGCCCAAGCAGTTAATACGTGGTTGGGAGATTGCCAAGCCGGAAGCGTGCGATTTTAGGTTTTGGAATCAAATTCTTGACAATATAAACTGACTTTCTGCTAGCTACTGGTTGGGCGATCCGAAATCAGGCATGGCACGCTCAATACTTCGGGGTTACTAGACATCCCGTATTATTTAGGTGTTGCTGATTTCATCAAATTTATCACGTACTGCTTGTATATCTTGCCACATCAACCACTTCGGACTACCTTGTTCGCGAGAAGGATTCCGCAGTAAGTAAGAAGGGTGCAGAATCGGCATACACAATCGACCTTCCCACTCCATCCACTGTCCACGAATCTTGGTGATTCCTCGCTTATCGCCAGTTAAATCTTTTACAGCCGTCGCACCAGTCAAAAGAATGATTTTTGGGTCAACCAGGCGAATTTGTTCTAGCAAATAGGGTTTGCAAGCCGCCATTTCATCTGTAGAGGGAACTCGGTTCTCGGGCGGACGGCATTTGACAGTGTTACAGATGTAGACATCACGGTCGGTATCTAATTTCACTGAAGCCAAAATCTTATCAAGCAACTGTCCTGCTTTGCCAACAAAGGGTCGCCCAGTTTCGTCTTCGTTTTGACCTGGCCCTTCCCCGACAATCATGATAAGTGCTTTAGGGTTACCCCGTTCAACAACAGCATTTCGCCGAGTGTCCCCCAGTCCACAGCGGTGGCACTGGTTACAATGCTGTGCCAATTCGGTCAGATTGGCATAGCTTCCTGGGGGAATAGGAATTTTGGCGTTTGTAGGAATCAAATCTTTTTGATCGAAGTTTGATTCCTCGAAGAGGCTGAGTTGGTTTTCGCTACTCATGAAAATTGGGATACTAACTTGACACTCCCCCGCATAAAATAGCGGAAGATACGGTTGAGATTGCGGCTAAGATAAAGTGCAATGCAGAATTACCCTCTAAGTAGAGAGTACTATAAATTATGCTAATTTTCCCCCAACCTCGATAAAGTTACCAATACCTCTTCCTCTTCAAAGAACGGCGTCTCCTAACACTACTGATATTTCTTCGATCTAGTGTAATCACTTAAGGCATTACAAGCATCTCTCAGTTTGATCAGGGCTTGTTCTTCACTAACAGGATCATGAAGTTCCCTGGCTAACTCCAAACGTTCTTCATAGTATTGAATTGCTTTGTTATAATTCTCCGCAGTTTCACAAGCAACCCCTAAACTGGCTAAGGACTGTTCTTCACTACGCTTGTCTCCAATTTCCCTAGCCAATTTTAACCGTTCTTCAGAATACATAATCGCTTTAGTGTAATCCTCCAAAGCATAGCAAGCATTAGCCAAATTCTTCAGGACTTGTACTGTACTGCGGTGGTTTTTGAGTGAACGTGATATTTTGACGCATTCTTCATAGCAGGCGATTGCTTTAACGCGATCGCCCAAAGCATACCAAGAATTGCCAAGATTTTTTAGTACCAGTTCCTCACTCCAATTATCTTGTAGTTTTCGGACAATTTCTAAACTTTGCTCCTTCAGATTGATTGCTTGTGAGAAATCTCCCAAGCTTTTGTAAACCAATCCAAGATTATTCAGGGCAGCCAGCTGACTCCGCATGTCTTGGAGTTGCTGCGTTATTTTCAAACACTCTTGTAGATGCTCAATTGCTTTGTTGTACTCACTTAAGTGACGGTAGGCATTACCTAAATGGGAAAGCGCCTGCATCTGCATCTGCAAGTCAGGCGTATCTTTTATCAAAGATAAACACTGCTGTGAGTGGGAGATGACACTCTTGTAATCTCCCAAAGTATAAACTGTCATTGCCAGACAAGAAAGCGTCTGTGCCTGTCTGTGACGGTCTCCAATTGCCTGAAAGAGTGCTAAAGATTCTTGAAATGACTGGATTGCATCCGCTAATTTCCCTGCTTGCTGTTGTTGAACTCCAAGCTTTTGCAACCTAGATGCATCCAAGAAAAAGTCTTCCTGATTCGGTGGCACAAGCATTTCGGCTTGTGAATCATGGGTAATTATTTCATGGTTATCTGTCTGAAGATACTCTACAGATGGTTGCAAGGGAACTGTGTTTTTAGACATAAGATTATTACCGTCTTTAGACATCGACCGAATTCTGTTAATTCTAGTGATGGATTTAGTATTCCCAAAATCTAAATGGATCTCTCATACTTGATGTAAAAAATAAAGATGGGGAGTTAGGAGGTACGGAGGCGCGGAGTTGGAAATTTTCCCCGTAATCCTGCTATATTTTTCACTCTTCTAAAAACGGACTCGAATTTGACATTGACAGTCTTGTCCCATTTCTACTGCTTCACGCGGTGTTTTTAGAAGGCGAACTTCTTCAGCATGAGGGGTACCAACCAACTTTTGCGCTTGAGAATAATGTTCGCTTGTATGCCAATACAACCCATTTCACTCAAAACTATAACGCGAAAAGTTGGAAAAACAGCCGTATTTCTCAGAGGATGTTTTAAAAATAGATGGTCATACTATTTCCTTGAAAACAAAAAAACGTAGGTCTAAGTCATTTTGTATTTGCTCTTCTTGGCTAACCTAATCTGACTTAGCTCAACACTGTACGTAAGCGATCCCCTTCAAAAATTCAACCACAAAGCTACCGACAGCTATATTAGGAATGAAAACCAAACAATCAGAATAGAATGAGTCTGCCTAAGCCAATAGGTCGTCAAAAAGAGGTACTCTGCTTGCCAGCGCGGGGACATTTTGCTGTCTTGGGAACTGCGGGGAGTGGTAAGACAACACTTGCCATTTTGCGAGCAGCTTATCTTGCCGATTCAGGGACTGATCATTACGGCAAGACATTATTAGTCACGTTTAATAAGGCTCTTGTTACTTACTTAAAACACATACAGGACAGACAACTTCTTGGTAATGTGGTTATTGAGAACTACCACACCTTTGCTAGGGGCTATCTTGCCGCTCGTAACAAATTGTCTCATAATGAAATTCTCAGCGACTCTGACCGCCGCGAGGCATTAGTTAAACAAGGGATAAAGCTGATTTCCCAACGTTACGACTCATATCCTCTTTTCAAACTTCCTGTAGAGATGTTTTCAGAAGAACTCCGGTGGATGGCACAGCATGGAATTACCACCTGCGAAACCTATAAAAATGTTGAGCGTGTGGGGCGTGCAGAAGCACGGATAGAGCGCCAGGATCGGGAACTAGTGTTTGAAATTTACCAAACTTATCGAAACTTACGTAGCCATAAATACGACTGGGACGACATTGCTACTGCTGTTTGTACAGAATTTGATGCTGATAATTCGACACGTCTCTATCGTCACATTGTCATTGATGAGGGTCAAGACTTTTCACCAGAAATGATTCGTTCGCTGGCTAAAGCTATTCCTCCAAACGGTTCGCTAACATTCTTTGGAGATGTCGCACAGCAGATATATGGGCATCGTATGTCGTGGCGGTCTGCTGAACTCAACATTAATAAGGTTTGGGAGTTTAAAGAGAATTATAGGAATTCCAAACAAATTGCCCAACTGGGACTGGCGATTTCAAAGATGCCGTACTTTAAAGGTGTCCCCGATCTAGTGGAACCAGTTTCACCACCTGCTGATGGTCCTTTACCAACTCTCGTTGAATGTTCTAGTATTGACCAGGAAATCGTGTTTGTCGTAAAACAGGCTATTCAGCTAGCCAAGACGCAAAGTGTGGCAGTTCTTTTTCGCGATCGCCAAGATGAAAAACTTATTAAACGGTCTCTACCAACGGCAAGTATCCGTTTGCATCGAGAAATGACAACTTGGCAAGCTGGTTCTGGTATCCGATATGGCACTTATCATTCCGCAAAAGGTCTAGAATTTGATGCGGTTATCTTGCCATTTTGTAATAATAGTAAATTACCAGACACCGAAGCAGTCGCAGCCTTCGGTGAAGTGGGTGCCGCTATCCAAGATGGACGCTTATTATATGTTGGAGTCACACGCGCTAAAACACGTCTGATTATAACATATAGCGGTGAAATAACGGGTCTTCTACCAACTAATACCAGTCTTTATGAGAAGGTGTCTCTATGATCGAAGTCATTAAGTGTAAGGCTGAACTTCGTAGGATAACCAGGTTGTGTCACTTTACCCCGTCACGTAACCTTATTCATATTTTGACTGGAGAAATGGGAATTCTGGCAACAAAGAAGTTACAAGAAAATGAGCGCAGCGCTTTTACACAAACAGACCTTGAGCGGCTTGACAGGCATGAAGGGTACATCTGTTGTTCAATTGAGTATCCCAATGTTTGGTATTTCGACAAGGCGAAATCCAGAGACATATTATTCCCAGATTGGGTTGTCCTGTTTATCAACCCCAAGTACCTTTGGTTGCCTGGTACTCGTTTCTGTCCGCGAAATGCTGCATCGGGTTATGGAAGCGGTATTGTAGAGGGTGAAGAAGGGTTTCAGGCAATGTTTGCTGATGCAGTTAGTGGAGCATATGGAAAAACCAGAGATCGGTCGTCTAATCATCTAGCCTGCTGTCCAACAGATGACCAGGCAGAGGTGCTAATACCAGACCAGATTGGAGTAGCTGACATTTTAGCTATCTCAGTGCCAACTGAAACCCAAGCAAAAAACGAAGTAGCACGCCTTCGCATTATGGATATAAAAGAAAATAGATACAAATTTGTAATAGCACCAGAAATTTTTAATAAATCTATCAGCAATTTAATTCGCTCAGGTAAGCGTCCCAAAGAAACACCTTGGATACCGAGGAATGAAGCATGAACAACGATCAACACTATAGCATCAGTAGAGTATCCCTGATCGCAAAGGCGCAGGGAGCATTCCTTGGGGCAGCTGTGGGTGATGCACTCGGATGGCCGCAGGAACTAGAGGCAAAGAGAGTTGACAAGAAAACTGGTTCAACAGCAGAAGTCCCAGTTAATGGATTTCAACAATGGGTACGAAGATCGGGAGGTCAATATTACCCTCATGAAGAGGTTATCCTTGCAGGAGAATATAGTGATGATACACAATTGATTCTATGTACTGCTAGAAGCCTGCTTTACGGTAAACAATGGTGGCACCACCTCACTAAGCAAGAGTTGCCAACTTGGACTTGTTACGAACAAGGCGGTGGTGGAGCGACAAAACGCGCGGCAAAGGAATGGCTGACGGGAATAGAACCTTGGTCTTCTCCTCAGAATCAGAAGCGCTACTTTGATGCTGGCGGAAATGGTGTGGCAATGAGAATTTTGCCTCACTGTTTGTTAGGTGCAACAGAAACTAATTTTGAAAAGATTGCTAAGAAGATTGTCGCCAATGGTGTTGCAACCCACGGTCATCCGAGAGCTTTAGTGGGAGCGCTTGCTTACGGTTTTGCACTTTGGGTGGCATTCCGAGAAACAGCGACTCTTCAATACGGTGCGATTATTCAAAATGTGTTGTCTGAAGTTAATTCTTGGTCTGTACTGCCGGATATAAATAATATCTGTCCTACTTGGAAAAGTTCTGCTTTGGAGGTGAGTGCTGGACAGTATGCTGAGTATTGGCAAATGACTGTTACGGATATGGTAAGGCTTCTTGAGCAATGTCGAGAGGCAATGAAGCAGGGTGCGATCGCGGTTGAGCGAGAAGTTCTGACAAAACTCGGATGCTTTGATAGAAGTATAAAAGGTGCTGGAACAGTAACTGCTGCTGCTGCTATATTTCTGGCATCACGCTATGCGGCAGATCCATTTCACGGTCTTGTGGAAGCAGGGTTTGCTGATGGAGCTGATACTGATACCATTGCTTCGATGACAGGTGGAATTCTTGGGGCTGTAGCAGGAATTGAATGGTTGGGAGACTACGCAGAACGAGTTCAGGACGCAAACTATCTCAAAGCCTTGGCAGAACATTTAGCTACAAACCAAGGCAATTATCAAACTAAACAGGTAGATAATAGCAAGACTATAAAAAATCATCTTGATTTCTTTATTAAAAAAATTGAATTATCAAAACCTGGTGATAATATTTTGATTCCCGATGGAAGAAGAGGGCTGATATCAACACTTGAACAGCATCAACCTTTATCCAAATCAACATTAGCAAATTCCTGGAAGCTAACTACTGATGATGGTCAGTCTTTGTCTATTAAGAAAATCAGACGCACGAATAATAGTACTAATTTTAAGTCTGAGATTCACTCTAATGGTTTTTTGGGCAAGCATATAGATACTGAATTACAACCAGTAAAGGTAGTTAACATTGGGGTAAAGCTACCCGTTCGCAACTTGGAAAAAGCGCGTTTTTTTTATGAAAGTGTATTAGGTTTAAAAGTTGAAAAGCAATCTGGAAGTCTAGTGAGATGTGGTTGCATTGTGTTAGTACCATTAGATGACAAAAAAAACTATGTGCAGTCATCTGATAGTTTTAATTCAAGCATCACTAACACTATATATATTGAAATAGAGTCAATCAGGGAGGCTTACAGTAATGTATGCCAGTTTGGGTCTAAAATTTTAAAGCCAATTGCCGAGAGGCGCGGACGCCTCTATTTCAATTGTCTCGATCCCGATGCTAACGTTGTCGAAATCTTTGAAATGAAATTTTAATCCCACAACTTATTGCTCAAGGTTCATAATAACGGCAACCTTCACAAGGGCCACTGGGATTGACAGCACAGCGTAAGTCCCCGGAGCGGGCATTGAAGCGGCAACTGATGTCGCCAATGAGGTAGCCAACTCCTTCTAAGTAGTAGCGATCGCTTGGAACAGGCATGATATTTTGCCGTACCTGTCCACCGGGAAAGTTCATAGCTACCCGCCTAAACTGCGAACGTGTCCTAGCCTGGGTTTTACGCATCAACCATAAAGAGAACAAGGACGGTAAGAAACCAATGGCAATCACTAAAAGTGTTTTTAACACCTTCTGCTTACCTCATTTGTGCGTTCATCATTCCTAGTATTGCATTCTAGGAAGAAACAATCTTATAGCAGTCCTATCTAAATTGTGAAATACTTGTAAAGGCTGAAGACTGGCAAGCCAGCTAGAGCTTGAGCTTGAGCGAACAACACTATACTCTATCGTCATTCACTTTCCCGTCAGCAAGAATAACTCCTGTTAGTATTTACAATCAAAGATTTTATGTCTAATGTATTTATTCAATTGTTACTTATCGGCTTAGTTGCTGGGGTCGCTGGTGGGATGTTTGGCCTTGGTGGCGGTGCAATTATGGTACCAGCGATGGTGTTGCTGATGGGCATGGATCAGAAGTTCGCTACCGGGACTTCTGTAGCTGCTCAAATTCTGCCTATCGGCATTTTGGGAGCTATAGTTTACTATCACAACGGAAAGCTTAATCTCATATATGCTCTGCTCATCGCTATTGGCTTGGTAGTTGGTAATCTTTTCGGGGCGCTGTTTGCCAATCAATCGTTTATCAGCAGTCAGACAATGAAGAAACTCTACGGTATTTTTTTGTTGCTGATTGGGTTACGATATTTGCTGTTTAAATAAAGGTGAACTCCTCCACAAGAGTCAAAGCGTTAAGACTGTAATTACTTATTGATCATTTGTCCTCCATTCTTTGTCATGAAGGATGATCCTCATGTTGGAATTGTGCAACAATACGTAACAGCTTACATACAAATCGTTGAGCGTCTACAAAGCAGAAGTTTTATGTCTAATGTTTTTATTCAATTGTTACTTATTGGTTTAGTTGCTGGCGTTGCTGGTGGGATGTTTGGCATTGGTGGCGGTGCGGTGATGGTACCAGCAATGGTGCTGCTGATGGGTATGGATCAGAAATTTGCTACAGGCACTTCTCTTGGTGCTCAGATTCTACCTATCGGTATTTTGGCAGCAATTGTTTACCGTAAAAATGGTAATTTGAATATTAAACATGCTTTATTAATCGCTATTGGTTTAATAGTTGGTAATCTTTTTGGAGCATTATTTGCTAACCTACCATTTATTAGTAGTGAGACAATGAAGAGGCTCTACGGCATTTTTTTGCTACTTATTGGATTACGGTATTTACGATTACGATGAAAATTAGGGAATGGTTAATAGGTCATGGGGAAGATAATGATTAACGGACTGTTAAGCTCTATAGTACAGCTACCAGTGCCCAATTCCCAAAGCACCACACATGTCTGTCGCCTCTGAAAACTTGAGTTATGATAGTTGTGTAGTGTCGCTGCCAAATTTAAAAATATGAGCATAGAAAAGAGAGTAGAAGCCGCAGCTAAAAATATCGAAGGAAAAATTCAAGAGGTTATTGGTGAAGTAACTGGTAACCCAGACGACAAAATCGAGGGAAAAAGCAAACAAGCAGAAGCTGAGGCTATTCATACTGTTGAGAACATCAAGGACGGTGTCAAAAAAGCTTTAGAATAGTTGTAACGCATTCAGCACTTCAGCAATTAGCAATTAGCGACAAAAGGAATTGTGTACACTTTTAGATTAAAACTGTTATCTTATAAGTCTTTTTAGCTGATAGCTAATAGCCTATGGCTGAATGCTCAGGAATCGTCTTTTGTATAATCAGCATAGTAATACGTGAAGTACCTACACCGATTGCTAGGCAATACGGTGTAGGCTTCTAGTTAATTCTAGAATTTCCTTAGGGGTACTCTGTATGATCAATTTCCCCTGACGGCTTTTTATAGTTGGGAATACTTCCAACCCAACTCGTTGGACATTGATAGCCGCGTTTTATGTCGCGATCTACTATCAATCCGCACGCTTTACAGTCATGCACTCTATCTGCCAGTTCTTTCGGAACTAGTGCATCGCAACTGCAACATATAAGGCTAGTGTAATTTGGTTTTACTTTGATAACTTGTCCTCCAGCTTTTTCGCGCCAGTCGCCTACGGCGGGAGACCCGCCTGCAGCGCTGGCTTGGCTATGTAAGACAAGATATCAACAAATTGCCCAAACCCTGCATCTAAAAAACTTTTATTTAACCCACTTTTTTGAGCTTGACGATTAGGTAAAAAATTACCTGTTTCATCAACTTTAGCTTTATTTCTTTTTGTCAGATTCCTTAATTGCAAGTCCTCTACAAAGAATATCTTTCTGCCACTTTTAGTAAGCTGATGAGCCGTGACAAAGTGATAATCTTTGCGGGAACGAACAATATTTGGATGAATCTTAGCTTCCTTCACAGCAAGCTTTCGTCTAACCTTACTGCCTTTCTTTTTTAGATCTTTCTTTTGAGAGACTTTAGCTAATTTTGCTTCTGACTTACGGAAAGCTTTCTTAGATGGTAACAATTCAAATTGGGATGTTGCTAAGAAAGTATCTCCATTTAATACAGCATCGATGCCAATTGAATTCTGAGGATCTGGAAAGATAGTACACTCTGATGCCGATGAGATGGATTTATCTTCTAAAGAAAGAGTAATGTACCACCCATCAGCTTTTTTAGAGACAATGCATGTCTTAGCTTTGAACCCAGTAGGCAAAAGGCAATTTCTCAAGCATCTTTGTACTAAATCGCTCCTACTGCAATTATCGTTTAAGATGCTTTCGGCATTGCCCGAACATTCATCCCGTCACTGATTCCATTGAAGGAATTCAGTGAGGCACTTCTGCAAGGGAAGAAGTTAAAAACTCCACTAATTGCATTGAACAATTAGTGGAGTTTTTGATTTTCTAGAAATTCCATTAATCTATAGTGCTGCGGCGAGTCATCAAGCCCCAAAGGAAAATGGCAATTATTGCACCAATGATAGCAACAACTAAACCAATCGGACTGAGAGTCGCTGTTGTCAGTTGAAGTGTCCCTGTTTGTAACAAAGTTACTAAAGTACCGCCAACAAAAGCACCAATAATACCTAAAATCATTGTTGCAATGATGCCACCGCCTTGACGACCAGGATAAATCGCTTTGCCGATCGCCCCTGCTATCAAACCTAAAACAATCCAAGCAATGATATTCATAAGTCTACTTTTGCTTTTTCTTTTCCGTGACTTCTAAATTATCAATTTCAAGTTCTTATCTCTTCTATCGTAAGTTATAACTTTAAATTATGAAACGCTAACATTTATATTTTTCAGCAATTAGCACTCTCAGTGGTTGTGTAAAACTTTAAAAATGTGGAATAAGGGGAAATTTGCATTTTTTGTAGACAAGGAGTTAGAGGTGAGGTCTTTTCTACAAGTCACACATCCATGTAGTTCTTACACAATAAACGCTCTCAAATTTTTCTTCTGCTTCATTATTTCTATGCTCAAAAACGGACAACAGTAGCGCTCGTTCGCGTAGCGTCTCCCCTTGGGAGAGGACTCGCTAACTAAAAAGAATTCACACTCAAAAGACGACGTAAGATCATCGTTTGAGCGTGAGGGACTTTGTTGATGGTTGTCCGTTTTTGAGAGCGTTTCTCCCAAAGAAAGCAACTTTATGCCACTAAACCAGAACGGAGGGCGCGAACAGCAGCTTGAGTACGATCATCAGCACAAAGTTTATTTAAGATATTGCGAACGTGAGTCTTCACAGTACCAACTGTAATATATAGTTTCTCGGCAATCTGCCCATTGCTACATCCAGCGACAATTAACTCTAGAATTTCCAGTTCTCGTTGCGTTAACGGGTACGTTTCTAAAACTTGTTCGTATTCCGACGGTAGTGCCTCAATTTTGACAGTTTTCGGCTGCTCGGACAACTGGTTGTTTGGTAAACCTTGCCGCATTTGCTGCAAAACTACATTAGCGATCGCCGGATCGATCCATGAGTTTCCGCCATGAGTTGCTTGGATCGCTTCTGTTAACTTATCAATACTTGTATCCTTCATGTAATAAGAGTCTGCCCCTGCGGCAAAAGCCGCAAGTACTGCATCCTCTGTGTGATCCATTGTCAAAACCAGAATCTTCGTTTGAGATTCCCCAGTTTCAGCTTGATATTCCCTAAACTTTCTCGTGAGTTCAATGCCATCCATATCAGGCAAGCCAATATCCACAACAGCCACATCTGGCTTCGCTGTTTCCAAAAGCTTCAGACCCTTACTAGCATTTGCCGCTTCACCAATCACTTTCAGCATATTGTTTGACTGTAATGCAGCTTTTAGCCCCATTCTTGTCAAGTCGTGATCTTCAATTAATACTATAGTAATTTCACTCATCTTTATCCTTTCTCTCTACTAATTGCTTCTGTCAAAAGCAGACATTTTGCAATCTGTTTTTTTTATACTATCTAAACCAAAGATAGATAATATTTTAACCAAAATACATCCATCGGTGGATATAACACTCTACCCTTTTTCCCTCTGATACAAACAAAAATCTAGCTAAGGATGTAGCGGCTAGTTTTTCCGAACAATCTGAAATACTAATTCTAGAGATTATAACTTGCACTACCCTATTGTTTCGGCACTCCTATCTGATGTCAATTTTTAGGCGAGCCCTTCCACCAGCTATAAGGAGTGGACGGTGTGCATTCATCTGGTAGCTGACTGCTAAGCTCTCACATCAGTATTGAACTCACATTAATATAGTAGATATAGAAGCTAGTTGAGAAAACTTCATAAAACTTTACAAATTAGGTATGGTTCAAAAGTCTAAATCTGAAGACATTAACAAAAATTGCGTTGCCGCTCGGGAAAACAGTGAGCGACGTCGTGCTATTTTTGACCAGACCTTTCAATTTATCGGATTAACACAAGCGAACGGCATTCTGATTGAAGTAGATCAGATAACGCTCAATTTTTGTGGACTCACCCGTGAGGAAGTCATTAATCGCCCCTTTTGGGAAGCACCTCTGTGGCAGAATTCAAAAGAGACAAGAGCGAAATTGCAGCAGGCGATCGCATCTGCGGCAGCAGGAGAAACTGTAAGATATGAAGAGGATGTCTTAAGTGCAGGCGATACAATTGCAACTATAAACCTCTCAATCAAGCCGATAAAAGCTGAAGGTGGGCAGGTAATCTTACTGATTATAGAAGGTCAAGATATTACCGAACGCAAACAAGCATTATCAGAAATCCACGAACTAAAAGCAGAACTAGAACAACGAGTTGTCGAACCAATATTACAGGTTGAAGCCTTCAATCACCAACAAGAAGAACTCATACAGCGCGAACGAGAAGCACTAAGACAAGTTGAAATTTATGCTGATATTTTTAAAAGTATGCAATTCGGCTTGATTGTGTGGCGTTTAGAAGATCCGAACGACATCACTTCATTCCGACTTGTAACTAGCAACCCTGCTGCCAACCGACAAACGGGAGTGTCACTGGAAAACAAAATTGGCAAGCGCATCACTGAATGTTTTCCTCACATGTTTCCAGAACAGCAAGAATTTCTGGAATTATATGTCAAAGTTGCGACTTCAGGCGTTGGAATAGACCAGTGTGAAATGTATTACGGTGATGAAAGCGTACCAGATAGCTTTTTCAGCGTCAAGGTGTTTCCATTACCTGATCGCTGTATTGGAATTGCCTTCGACAATGTTACCCATAACAAGCAAGCAGAAATTTCTCTCCAAAAACGAGCAGAAGAACTGACGCTCGTGAATACAGTATTGGCACAAACAACAGCACTTTTAAGGAAACGGAATGAGGAACTCGACCAGTTTGCCTACGTGACATCCCACGATCTCAAAGCACCCTTACGAGCGATCACTAACCTTTCAGAATGGATAGAAGAAGATCTACTAGACCAACTTCCAGAGGAAAACCAGCACCAAATGCACCTGTTGCGGGGACGAGTCCATCGCATGGAAGCTCTGATCAACGGCTTGCTGGAATTTTCGCGAGTTGGACGCGTTCAAACACCATCGGTAATGGTGAATGTGAGTATATTGCTGAATGAAGTGATTGACTCACTTGCCCCTCCACCAACTTTCACCATTGAAGTAGAACCACAAATGCCTACCTTCATGACTAAGCAATTAGCACTGCAACAAGTGTTTAGCAATTTGATTAGTAATGCAATTCAGCACCATACGCGACTTGATGGTCACATTAAGATTTCCATACAGGATCGGGGGAAGCACTACGAATTTTCTGTCACAGATGATGGTCCCGGCATTGCTCCCGACTATCATGATAAAATCTTTGCCATCTTTCAAACCCTGGAAGCTCGCGATCGCAAGGAAAGCACGGGAATTGGTTTGGCGATTGTGAAAAAAATCGTTGAAATAGAAGCAGGTACGATCACCTTGGAGTCTGACGTTGGTTTAGGAAGTACTTTCCGCTTTACTTGGCTAAAGCAACCTCATGATTGATGTATGGCTGTATTACATATGACCAAATTACTGATGCAATCTGCCCCTGTACGGACGTAAATTGGCTTGCGAGTCATACCAATGGCTGAAGACAGGCTTCAACTTTCCTGCATACAATTAAAATAATTTAGGTTGGAAAGTCCGTGTTACTTTTAACCTATCTTTCGCATGATTGGGTATTTTTTTCCCATGCATGAATGTTCATCTACAATTTCACTTCTTCAAGTTCTGACTATCTTTGAAATATGACAAATAACTATTGTAAGGGCAGATTTAATTAAGAGTACGCACTTAGCTATTAGCGATGAACTGAGTCGTGGTACCCGAGGCGTATTGTAGAACTCTTACAAGTCATGTATGAGGATAGCAAATTGTTTGCTTCTATGCGATAAATCGACTTTAACTAAAGTTATGGCTGAAAGAGTTATCAACGTATTGCTAGTGGAGGATGACGAAGTTGATGTGATGAATGTCAAGCGGGCATTCAAGAAGGTTAATATTACTAACCCGCTTTACATTGCCTCTAATGGGCTAGAAGCACTCTTTATGCTGCGGAGTCACGATCAGTCTTCTAATGTTCCAACTGAGAGGCGTTTAATATTGCTAGATCTAAATATGCCAAAAATGGGCGGGATTGAATTCCTCCAAGAATTACGCACTGATCCTCAACTGAAATCGACTCCTGTAGTCGTTATGACGACATCTAACCAAGATGAAGATCGAGTGGA
This sequence comes from uncultured Scytonema sp., assembly GCA_937873135.1. Taxonomy (GTDB): domain Bacteria; phylum Cyanobacteriota; class Cyanobacteriia; order Cyanobacteriales; family Nostocaceae; genus Rhizonema. The sequence goes on from CALMVQ010000341.1 coordinate 38,901, forward strand.
AGCGTATAACTTGAATGTTGCCGGCTATATCCTTAAGCCCGTGACATTCAATCATTTTATTGAATTGATGGCAACACTTAACAAGTATTGGACATTGTGCGAAATGCCATAATGATAATTTCGATGTGCTCAATTCAAAATTCAAAAATAACAAAAAAGTATTAATTAAGAATTTTTTTATCTGAACGGAAGGAGTGGAGTTTAAATATCCATTGTAAAATGTCATAAATTTTGCATTTTTTAGTTATTTTTATGTGGGAATATGAGTTATCCAATAGTAACCAAGAAATAAAATAAATAAATAAATAAATAAATAGTCTGGTAAAATTACTAAAACTCACAATATCTAATATAAAGCTATCTAATTGCTTTGCCAATGGAAATATTGGATAAAAATTTATATTTAATAGCGAAAGCTAAAGGCGATGGAACAGAAGTTAAAAGTTTTAATAGTAGACGATGACGAAGTAGATCGCATGGCAGTACGGCGCAGTCTACTGAAAGCAGGTGTTGAAATAGAATTATCTGAGGTGAGTGATGGTAACAGTGCGATCGCTGCCTTTCCTGAAAATTCCTACGACTGTGTTTTATTAGACTATCTCTTACCAGATCAAGATGGTTTAACTCTAACTAGAAAAATACGTTCTCTAGGAATCAAAGTTCCTATAGTTGTCCTGACGGCTCAAGGAGATGAACAGATAGCTGTTGAACTGATGAAAGCGGGTGCCACAGACTACCTTTCTAAGTCCAGGTTATCCCCAGAAATATTGGCTCGAGTTTTGCGAAATGCAATACGAGTTTATCGGGCTGAAATGGAGGTAGAAAAGGCACATCAGCAACTGCAAGAAAGTAACAATCTCCTTACCCGTAAGAATAAAGAATTAGAAAGACAACAGCAACAAATAGAGTTGCAAAATATCAAGCTTGTTGAAGGATCACGGTTAAAGTCGCAGTTTTTAGGAACAATGTCTCATGAACTGCGAACTCCGATGAATGCCATAATTGGGTTTTCCCAGTTATTGTTGCGTCATAAATGTGGTGCACTTTCGCATCAGCAAAAGGATCTAATGGAAAGGATTTTGAATAACAGTAAGAAATTACTGATGTTGCTCAATGAAATTCTTGATTTCTCTAAACTTGAGGTAGGACAGTTAGACGTTAAGCCGGGAATTTTTGACTTATCAAAAGTTGTCAATGCGACTGTAGTAGAAATTCGTTCTCTTGCTGAGCAAAAAAACTTATCCTTGCAGGTTCAAATGAACTTGGAAAACCCGATAGTATTTAATGATTCAACCCGTGTAAAACAGATTTTAATGAACCTACTTTCAAATGCACTGAAGTTTACAGAATCTGGAGGAATTGCAATAGAAGTTAAGGAACTATCTGAAAATAAAGTCGCGATCGCCGTTTGCGACACTGGGATTGGTATTGCACCCACAAACATAAAATCTATTTTTGAAGCTTTCTGGCAAGTCGAGCAAGACACAAACCGCAAATACTCCGGTACAGGCTTGGGTTTGCCAATAGTCAATGCCTTGGTGCAAATGATGGGAGGCAAAATCACTGTCAAAAGTCAGTTGAATGAAGGTTCTATCTTTCTGATTGAACTGCCGCGTCAAGTCGTACCAGTCTCACAAAATAGAGAAAGAGTATTAAATGGCACTGATATTTATAAAAAAAAAGTTCTTGAGAGTGTAGGAAGTTCTCAGTTTCCTTCGGGAAGACGTATGCCGAGAGATGAGGAATAAGTTACATAGATATTGTAATGTTAATAAAAGTATAAATTGTTGTGAAAAAGTCATAAATTATGGTAAGTTTAGTAGAAAATCATATAGATCGCATCCTAGCAATTGACGATACGCTTGATAATCTCATTCTGCTTCAGACAATTTTGGAGGTGGAGGGGTATGAAGTTGAGATAGTTCCAGATGGGAAAAGTGGGCTAGAGCACATTGCCCAATCTCCACCAGATATCATTTTGTTAGATGTGATGATGCCGATGATGGATGGTTATGAGGTAACACGCCACATCCGGAACAATCCAGACATACCTTACATTCCCATCCTCCTGTTAACAGCCTTCCACGAAGCTAGTGTTGTGGAAGGCTTGGATGCCGGGGCAGACGATTTTATTCGCAAACCATTCGATCAAGATGAATTACTCGCAAGGGTACGATCTCTTCTTCGCTTGAAGCACAGTATTGATGAACAAAAAAAAATGGCACGTCAGCGTGAAGACTTCGTTTCACGTCTGACTCACGATTTACGAACCCCCTTAGTTGCGGCAAATCGAATGCTCAATTTATTTGAGCAAGAACTATTCTGTAAAATTTCCACCGAAATGAAACAAGCGATTGTCGCCATGACACGCAGCAATAGTAATTTGTTGGAAATGGTTAATAACCTTCTAGAAGTTTATCGTTTTGATGCAGGTAAAAAAGCTCTACAATTTGAGAGTTGCAACATCAAGCAGATCGTTGAAGAAGTTGCTCAAGAACTCATTCCTCTGGCTATTGAAAAAGGCTTGAATATTAATATAAACACAAGCTCAGAGAAGAGTGAAAATACAGGGCTCGTGATGGGCGATCGACTAGAACTAAGGCGAGTTGTGAACAACTTGATTGGCAACGCCATCAAGTTTACAGATACTGGAAGTATTGATATTAGCATATATGAAACATCTATGGTAACAATTGAGTTCAAAGACACAGGATATGGCATTGCCCCAGAAGATCTGGGGACAATCTTTGAACGGTTTCGTCAAGGAAAAAATAAACGTGCCGGTAGTGGCTTAGGACTACATTTATCACGGCGTATTATAGAGTCACACAAAGGCACTATTGAAGTATCCTCTCAACAAGGAAAAGGTAGTATATTTACTGTACACATTCCCAAGTCAGCCTAACTGCGCCAAAAAATTTACATAGAGCTTTTGTTAAGGTTAGTTATTGGCGAGTAAGCATTCCGCAATTTAAGAAAGTTTTTTAAACTTTCTTGTTGAACCTCAATTTTAAAAACCATGCAAGTTGATGGCATATAATAGACTGTTTACAAATTTATACTGATTTGTCAACTAGAGGAGAGTAAAAATATTGTATTAGGATGTTGATTTTGAATAACATTTGCCGCTAACATATAAATACTAGTGCAGGCTGGCTGAAATAACTTACCAGTAAATTTCAAACCAAAAGCTTGATATATAAGGATTTCTTTCTTTTGCCTTTTGACTTTTTACTTTTGCCTTGTTGCACTAGTTAGTAAACCCTGATGTTTCCAATGAAATTCTCTTGTCTTATAATGAGTGACAAAATGAAAACATTAGGCTTTAAAAGCAGTAAGTGAAAAGTTAAGAGTTAAATAATTTATTTCACTTTCTAGCTTGTTGGTAGTGGTCAACATGTTCAAAAACAAAAAGCGCAAATGACGACGACATCAACCCAAACAACTCCAACTCGCGGTCAATTAGAAAGAACAATAGCACAACGCATTCAAGCTTTATATCGCGAAATACTTGGACATCAACCAAGTAAAGTTACTTGTCAATTATGTGATCATAATGTAGTACTCTTACTTGAAGGTTCTATTACTCAACCTGAGCAGTTATTAGCTGAAATAGGCAAACAAGAACTCGCTGAGCAAGTACGGTTAGATTTAGATGATGCTATTCAGCCTCAAATAAAAGCACTAATTGAAGAAATTTTAAATGTCTCCGTTGTCGATTTGCTTACTGATGCCACCTTGGAAACAGGTCGGACAGGAATTATTGCTATTCTAACGGATGCACCGGATATTCGCCACCCTGCTTTAAATTCTAAAAATAAGAAAAGTGCTTCCTTGAACAAAGTTGAATAAATCGTAAATAACTAAAAACTTAAAACACATTTGTACGAGCGTGCAGTAAGTTAAGTTAGATGCTAAAGTAAAAACATAGATATCTTTTACTTAATTCCTGCGTAGCTTTTGTGCAGTTGTTCTTAAATTTGGATTCTTCTCACTAAAATGAATGACTCCTAAGATGAGTTAGGGATTGAGTAAGAATCTAGTTTTTTTACCTAGATATCCCCGAACCAAATTCTCTACATCTTCGATCATGTAAGGCTTGCTAATATAGTCGTCAAACCCAGCATTCAAGATAGTTTCTCGGTCATCTGCACTAGCTAATGCTGTTACAGCTATAGCTGTAATATTACTAGTTAGAGGTTCTTGCTTCAGATGTCGTATAACATCAATCCCAGTCAAGCCAGGCATGAGGATATCTAGTAGTATCAAGTCTGGCAGGTGTTCTTTTGCCAAAACGACTGCTGTGGAACTATCTTTTTGACTGATGAGTCTACAGCCTAGTGATTCAAGAGTGTAATTCAGCAATAGCAGATTATCATCGTTATCTTCCACAATTAAGATTAAAGGTGGTTGAGATTCGTGCATCTCTTGCACGTCGGTAAGTGCTTGTGCCAGTTTCATTTCTTCTCCAGAGAATTTTAATTCCATCGTCATCTCCTTATTTAGAGAACGAACGAGGCACTCAAAGAGCGGTTCAATAGCGCTCATCCAAGACTGGCTCGTGTTTTAACCGTAACGATTTGATGATATTTGCTCACTCAATAAGTTCAAAGGAAATAACACCTCCGGAAGAGAGAGTGAGAAGACACTCCTCAATTATAAATAAATATAAACAAAATGAAAAGCCGCAGAGCCGATTAAGTAATAAATACCTAATATCTTCGAACAGACAGCAGATATACAGCAAAATTACTCATAATACGGAATCGGTAAGTACCTTAATAGTTGGTATTAGACTTCGAGTAATACATCCGCATCTACACTTAGAACCCTAGCCAGGGAATTAAAAATTAAAAAAGCCTGATTTGCGAGCGTTTATAGCAATGAGTCAATGCTTGGTTTCTTTCCGCGCCCCGTTTACTAGCAAGAAATTCTAGGCAAAACATACTTTTTTTGTAATTATTGATACATTTGATGTGAGTTTTTGTCAACTCTCGAGATTTACTAATGTCCTGGAAGAACCTGATTTGAACCAAAAGTTTCAAATCAGGCATGAAGTTATTTGAAGTCTGCAATAATTCGAGAGAGCCGTTTATATGGAAGTGATGAAATTGGGATTGCTGTATGTGAACTCATATCTTGCACCTGGAAATTTCGATGTCAATTCCTTGACTAAGTGCTAAA
>CALMVQ010000342.1 GCA_937873135.1 uncultured Scytonema sp.
AATGTACGAAGTTTACTCTTCGCAATCCCACGGCTTTAAGCCGTGGGTCAGTGAAATCTAAAGTCAGGAGCTTGCGCCCTGTGATTCTCGGTCAAACAGATCTTATAGGCACTTTAAAAGTGCAAGCAGCTTTCATCTTCCGCCTGATTTACAGAAGTGTTACGACATATTAACACTTAGGAGGAAGGCCGCTTACAGTCTTTTTCCTTGTAAATTTTGAATTGTTAGAGGTCAGTCTATATAATCCGTTGTGATTTTATTAATATTTTCAGTGTTATCTCGTGAAGAGACTGGACGCTGACCATCAATATTAAGTGATCTCCCCACCTTAAAATTGCTTGGGTCAATCGGACGCTTGCCATCTACGTTCAATGTTTCATTATAAGGAAGATGATTGTCGGCAATCGGGCGCTCACCATCTATTTCATAAATTTCCTGAACCCCAATCTCACTCTTAGCAATTGGACGCTTACCATCTAGATTGACAGTGCTTTCCACCTCAAAAGAACTAGGGTCAATCGGACGGTGCCCATCTATGTCAAGTGTTTTGTGAACCTGTTCGTGTTCTCCAGACCCCTTTTGGACAGTGACATCAGCTTTACTCACGAGATGCTCGTCACTGTTTGTAGTGCTATCCCGTTTTTCTGTATTATCAGCACTCATTTTTTAAATCCTTGTTGAACTATCACAATCCTATCTGATTTGTGAGCTTTGTAACAGATAAAGCCCTAACTGCTGTCAGTTTGCTCCGCCGATTCATCTGTGACAGGTTAAGGTCATGAACAATTTGTCAATAAGCACTCTTTGCTTAAAAATAGGCAAAAAATGAGGTATAAAACACAATTTTTCAGATGGCGATACGGATGGCAGCCGTTGCCTGCGGGCATCGCCTCATATTTCAAAGCATCATTCGTTTTGACAATAAAACCTCAGTATTAATATAAATTTAATACTCCACAAATTGTTTTATTTATAGCGTAATTACTATTGACAAAAATGATTTTCTTTTAGCATGTAACGAATGCCGCAGATTAAATTTTTAGATGAATGAAGAAAAACTCTCATGCACATCTGGGAAGTCGCAGCCAGTGGTTTTTAAAGGGACGACACTATATATGTTGATGTTGCCGCCCATGAGCAACAAACTCTTGCCATTTGGAGTACTCAAATGCGTTATCTTAGCTCAAACTCAATAGGCATTTCCACTTCGCTCGCACTCAGTTGGTCAAGAATTGACCAAATTTCCTGTAACATTTGCTCTAAGCCTAATCCAGTAACCGCTGAGACTGTGAAAACGCGATCGCCACAGAGGCGACGGATCTGCTCTGCCACTGCTTCTATATCCTGATTTTCCTGACCGACAGCATCCATTTTATTGAGCGCTACAATTTGCGGACGATCTGCTAAACCCCGTCCGTAAGCTTGTAGTTCTTGCCGAACCGTGTTATAATCGCTAACTACATCTTCACTAGTAGCGTCAACTAGGTGCAGCAATACCCTTGTGCGCTCAATGTGACGTAAGAAATCGTGTCCCAGCCCTGAGCCTTGGGAAGCACCCTCAATCAATCCCGGAATGTCAGCGAAAACCGTGCCATCACCAGTAGGTTTGCGTACCACACCCAAATTTGGTATTAGGGTGGTAAAGGGGTAATCGGCTATTTTCGGGCGTGCTGCTGATAAAGCTGAAATCAAAGTGGATTTTCCGGCATTTGGTAGCCCGATAATGCCGACTTCTGCTAAGAGTTTCAATTCCAAACGTAATTGCGCGACTTCCCCCGCTAAACCTGGGAGGGCGTATTCTGGGGCGCGGTTGCTATTGCTCAAGAAATGTTGGTTTCCTAACCCCCCTTTACCACCAAGAGCAACCGTCAAACTTTGTCCAGGTTCGGTTAAATCCCCCACTAAATTGCCAGTTTCTGCGTTATAGACAACAGTACCCCGAGGCACTTCAACGATTAAATCCTTTCCATTTGCCCCGGTTCGGTTGTTTGGTCCGCCACGAGCACCATTTTCTGCTTTGAAAAGATGGTTGTATCTAAAGTCAAGTAAAGTTTGCAAGTCTTCGACAACAATAAAGATAACCGAACCGCCTCGCCCTCCATTACCACCAGAGGGACCTCCTGCCGGTACATACTTTTCCCGACGGAAAGCGACAATTCCATCGCCTCCTTTACCTGCTTCGACTTCAATTTTTGCTTGGTCAATAAATTGCATTGTTAGTTGTTAGTTCTTGGTTGTTAGTTGTACACACTAAATACTAACCAATAACGACTAACTCCAGTACAGGCTCTCCCGCACTTCCTCGTCTCCCGTCTGCTGTCTCCCTTAAATAAATGCTGAAACATCTTCCCCGCAATTATCCGCAAGAAAAGATAGGGCACGAAAACGCAAGCCCACAAGTTGTTCGTAAAGCGGATTGAGTTTGCACAAAGGTGGAATGTGAACGGTCTTGCTTTTAAATAAGGTAATATCTCTAGCAAAGGGACACTGGGAAGGAATCATTTTACATAAAAAGCGGGCGACTCTGGGGTCTTGAATGTCAAGCTTGTCCAGCCATTCTCGGAGGATTTCCAGTGTTTGACGTTTAGGCAAGACAGGTGCAGCTAGTTGCTGAGTTTTGACTGGCTGTGGGTTTTCTAAAGTATGACGGAGGGCTTGCAGAATATCATCTGGCTGTTCTAGAACTTTACACAACTGCTGCAAGTGATCGTCTTCGCTTTGAGAATATGTACCGTCTGCGATCGCTACCATAACTGCTGTGCGTAAGAAATTTTCTGCAGCTTTTGTCCCTTTACCCAAAACTGCAGCTAATTCTTCTGGTTCAATTGGATTCAGTAACTCCAAATTTATGCCGGGAGAAAGTTCATCCTTAGTGATCGCCGCAATGACTTCCTGTTCTTGGGCATCAAAATCACCATCTGCCCAAGCAATAGTCAACAGTCCGCGCAGCCAAGCGGCAATTTGTGCGCTGGTATAGGGAGATTGAAGAACACTTGTCATATAATTCCTCAAGATTTTCTGAGTCCATACTAGCTTGCGCTCAATGAGCAGATTGTGGTGATTATTGCAAACTCCTTAAGGAAGAATTCGACATTTGCTACGCTGTCTAAATCCATAGGAGCGCATATTGAGAATTTTTCTAATTAATGTCAATTCTGGATCAAGATCTACTCGATCAAAACCCTTATTGAGTGTAAGATTACCGATGCAATTTCATCTCACAGGCGGAACTACACAAGAGTGTAACTGCTGCCTCAACGGTAAGATAAAGGGCACCGCTGATGAGTAGGTGGCGGATCTCTCCTATCTCCTGACCGATACAAAAAAGGGATGCAAGCCCCGCGCATTCATTTATGGAAAATGAAAAACATGTCCGATCAATAGCACAGCGATCCGCGAATACTACGTCCATACTTCAAGCCCCTAAATTTATTTATGGGGTTCTTACTTTTGACTTTTGACTTTTGACTTTTGACTTGGAGCGAAGCGACTGACTCCTGTTTCCTGTTTCTTGTCTCCTTGTTCCTTCTTCGTTCCTTCTGCTCGGATTCCGACACCTACAATCAACTGCTGGAAGCTTTGATTCCGTGCAATCTCATCAAAATCTATGTCAGTTGCAGCATCTTCTTTATACTTCGGATTGAGATTGATTGCGGCTTGAAGATTTTCTACGGCTAATTCTACCTGACTTTGCAGGGCGTAACAAGCTGCTTTGTTGTAATAAGCACTAGCATACTCAGTATTAATTTGCAACGCCTTGTCAAAGCTCTCAATTGCTTCATCATCGCGCCCCAGCCTCACAAGAGTGTAACCTCGGTTGTTCCAAGCTTTGTAGGAGTCAGGCTTTAATTCAATAACTTTGTCTAATGAAGCGATCGCCTCTTCGTATTGTTCTAACTCTTGTAAAGCCAAACCCCGGTTCAACCAAGCCACTGCATCATCCGGCTTGATTTGCGTTGCTTTATCAAAACTCCCAAAGGCTTCTTTAGACAGGCGTAAATTTCCCAGAGCCACACCTCGGTCGCACCAAGCTTGATGATAATCTGGTTTAAGTTGAATCGCTTTGTCATAGGAAGCGATCGCATCTTTATACCGTTTTAACCTCCCCAACGCCATCCCCCTGTTTAACCATGCCACAGGTTTATCAGTTTGGTTTTTTACTGCTTTATTATAAGCTGCGATCGCATCTTCATAGCGTTTTTGAGAGAATAGCACATCTCCCTGTTTGAGATATTCATCAGCCGTTAACTGCACCTGAAAATTGGCAATTTCCTTCTTTTTTAGGTGTTTCAACTCCTGCCTTTTTTCCTCAACTACTGGAGTCACGGGTTCTGAGTGAGATGGCGGTGTCATTTCCGAAAGTTTGTGAAAAATGGAATCCTTTCTTTGTTGAGCATCTGTTTGTAATTCTGTCAGTTGAGAGACAAACTCCGATTCTAATTTTTCTAACTTTTCTTGAATTAGAACCTTTTGTTGCTGAGCATTTAATTGTACTTCCGAGAATTGAGATGTAAAATCAGAACTCGATTTTTCCAAATTCTCAACAATCAACTCTTTTCGTCGTTCAGCTTCCACCTGTAATTCCAAAAGTTGAGAGGCGAACTCCGAACGCAATTTCTCTAAACTCTCAAGAATTCCATCTTTGTGTTGGTAAGTATCCGATTGCCATTCAGATAGTTGAGATTTAAACTGAGCCTCTAATTTTCCTAAATTCTCAATATTAATATCTTTTTGTTGTTGAGCATTCACCTGCAATTCTACGAGATGAGAGGCAAATTCCGACTGTGATTTTTCTAAATTCTCCTGAATTAGATTCTTTTGTTGCTCGATATCCGATTGCCATTCTGAGATAAGTGCGAACTTCTCCAAGGCGATATCTTGTTGTTGTTGAGCATTCACTTGGAATTCTAAGAGTTGAGAGGCAAATTCCGTCTGCGATTTTCCTAAATTCTCCTGAATTAGATCCTTTTGTTGCTCTACATCCGACTGCCATTCGGAAATTTGTGCGAATTTCTCCAAGGCGATATCTTGTTGTTGTTGAGCATCCACTTGGAATTCCGTGAGTTGTGCAGCAAATTCCGACTGCGATTTTCCTAAATTTAAGAGAATGAGATTCTTTTGTTGCTCTACATCCGACTGCCATTCGGAAATTTGTGCGAACTTTTCTAGGGCAATATTTTTGTGTTGATGAATATCTAAATGAATCCCAGATATTTGTTCTTTCAGTTCGGACTCTAAGTTTCCCCAACTCTCTAAAGCTAACAATCTATGCTGTTGAGCTTCCGAGTGGAACGCAGAAACTTGAGATGTAAATTCATATTCTAAGTTTTGTACATCTTGTTTAGATGTTTTTATGAGTGATTCTAATTCGGTTAATAGCTTTTCTTTATATTGAGATAAATCTAATGTTATTTCTGATAGATTTTCTTTCTCTCTTTGGAGCTTTTTTTGAAGTAAGTCTGCTTCATTCTCTAATTCATAAGTTTTACTTTTAGCTTTTTTGATCACATCCTCAGCTTCCTGCTTAACACTCGTTAGCTGTTTTTGTAATTCTTCGATATCTTGTAGCCGTTCCATTGCTCTTTCAACAATCTCACGCAGCGCAGCCCGTCGTAACAGCCAAAATGAAGCAATGAGTGCCACTGGAAACAGAGTCAGAATGACAAGCCAGACGTTGAGCAGAATGCTTGTGCGACTTAAAGAGCGATCAACTTCAGATTCAACTTGTTCTCGAATTTGCTGTTGCGATCGCAGTTGTGCCAGTTCTTCACGATCAGGGTTGGATGCCGTAGTAGGAGCAATCTGTGGAGAGGCAGATAGGGACGTTTGGGCATTGGTTGTACCAACGGACAACAGGAAGGGTGAAAAGACAATAACGCTTCTTAAGGTTAAGGCAAAGACAACTAGCTTTTTTCTTTTCATAAAGTTACCTCTATCCGTTGGTCAGTTTTACAAGTTGGGCATGTACTTACAATTTAACAGCGATGATGGGATTTAGTTGAGACTGGATAAGCAAGCCAAAACTCGATATGTGTCTTTGAGTCAGGCGATCGGTGGAAAGCCCATTCCCTGCCTATAATAGGAGAAACACTCTCATACTCTCATTGGTTCTTAGGGTTTGGGATTGCGAAAGCTTTGTACGAACTTTCTCCTCCTCCAGATCCTTCTGGTAACTCCCGATTTCTGATCCTAGATTGAAAAACCGGAAAAATTATCAGATTGAGTGGAAATTTAGATCAGATATTGGTAGAATAAGAAAATGTGAGTGCGGCGACATAGCCAAGTGGTAAGGCAGAGGTCTGCAAAACCTTTATCCCCCGGTTCAAATCCGGGTGTCGCCTTTTATTTTAAACTAACTAATAATTTGTGAGTGTTCACAAATTTGTGTCATATTTAACAAATTGATGCTACTGTTAACAGGTTGTGTGTAAAAAATACAAATAGATACCCTATAACAATGGCAGACCTCTGACTTGCCCTTTAATTCACCATAAATTTAGGAAAACTTTAGCATATCTATACTCTATTTTTATCTTATATTTTGTTTAAGTCCCGATAGCTGTAAGTCCAACTCATCATTAATGAATCCTTTTACTCTCTTTGGGCAGGTTGTAAAGTAGGCGGGAAACTCCCAAGAAAACTGCCGCACCAATTCCGCTCGCGATGTAAAGGTTGTGATTATTAGTCCCAAGTCCGATAAATCGGAGAACTATAAACCCAACGCCAGCTATCAAAATCAACGGTGTGATATCCATATATTGGTTATGATCTGCTCCCTCAAATTCCAGCCCTAAATACTCCTCATCAATAACACGTTGAGCCAGCATGGGATTTCCACCAGCACGCTCTTGAAGCCGAGCTAAATCTGAGTTTTTTAAATTTAGTCCTCGCTCGAGTGCTGCCTGCTGCATAATCTCACGAATTGCATAGTCTGGTAATTGACCAAGAATCAAAGGAGGTATACTCAAAAACACATCAGTGCGAGGTGGATTAGTTGCAAACAATAATATTGGCACCCTTTGTTTTTTTAATTCCTTTAACCAGCATCTGAAACGACTTTCACAACTTTGACAGTCGTCAACAATTAGGAAAGTAACATTATCTTGTAAAAAGTTTGTAATACGAAGTTTGAGATGATTTGCTGTCAGTGATTTGCCTTCTAAAGTTTGAGTTTCAATTCCAAGTTGCTCAGCAATATTCAGCAACATCTGTTTGCTGGTTGCGGGTTCAATGAATGCGACATTAAAACCATCGCCTCTGAGCTTTTCGACTACAGCCGACGCAAGTAAAGATTTTCCACTTCCCTGCGCCCCAACTACAAGAATGGAACTATTGGCTAAAAGGGAAGCTACGATTCTATTAAAATCTCCCTGCCGATAAAGCCGGAACATTTTAGGCTCTGTATTCATTTTGGACAAGACTGGCAATTCTGCCTCAGGATTTGGTGTGTATCTTTGTGAATTACTATTTTTAGAAGGTTTGAGAAATAGTCGTATCGCTCCTACTACTGTGGCAATAGCTGAAACAATTGAGACTCCATTAACCGCAACAATTGCACTCATTAAAAATATAATTAGAATGTCTACCCAACTCCTAGTTACGCGTTGGTAGTTTGCTATAAAGCTACTCTTCGTTTGGCTTTCTTCAGTCAAAGGGACAATAGCTGTTTCTTCCACACGCTCCTTGGGTTCATTTAGTTTCGAGACTGGGAAACCTGCCATCTTTCTATTCGTCTTGATATAAAAATGCAGGTCATCCATGTACTTGACTTGCTCTTGGCTGTAGAGAAATCGCCCTTTGTTATCCGTCTTATTTGGTTTAAATTCTAAATGCTCTATACGCTTATTTAATGCACTTTTCTTAATCCCATATCGCTTCATTAATTCCTTTAAGTTCCAGTATCCTGCTTCAGAGGTTATCTCCTGGGGAGAGTCGATGCCTGGGTCGATAGTCTGGTCGCCTGTAGATTCTATCTGGTCGCTATCTGCCATAAATTCTCCTAATAGAAGATTCCATATTTAGTATTGTCTGGCCAAAAACTATGCTCAGTCATCAGAATAATCTCGGTTTTGATGCCAAATTTACTTATAGAAATATTTAAAAAAATTTTGCTGTTATCAATGTTTGTCGGGAGGCGCTAATAGCAACCGCAAACTCCCTGACCCATGCAACCCAAAGTGCGATCGCAGTTGCCTACCTAGTGAAAATATTTAGAGATATGAGTATTTTTTGCACAACCAAGACATTTGCGCTTTCTAGCGACCAATAAAGCGATGCCAATGGCAATGGCGCACATCCACAACCGTATCACCCCTAAACAATGAACCCACCTAGATTGCATTTTGGTGGGTTCACTGTTTGGGGAATGGGAATTGAAGCGTTTCCCATTTCAAAAAAAGCACTCTTCTTTTTGTGAGCTATTAAACTGTAGTTAACTTATTTACACAATACTTGTCGTTAAAGTGAAGTAGTTGCCAAATTGCCAGATAGAAGAAAAGCTATTTGGTGTTCGCTTGTTGGGCATCAATCGCTCTCATTAATGGGCTTGGAGTGAAAATTAATTATAGGTTTGTCAAAACACTTGGTAGGGGCGCTCCTGCGGGAACGCCCCTACATCATTTCTCGCTTATGTCCATTGAGTCGAAGCAAGGAAACTTTCAGCCGCTTCTCCACCGTAAGATTGTGTTATATCATGTCCGTCAAATCACCACCTATAAAAAAGAATCCCACCCTCAACCCCTCCCCGCTTGCGGCGAGGGGAGACGAAGCACAGCGAGGAGCGCTCTTGGGGTTCTCGGTATTAAGGTGAATTTTCCAGACATAATATTAATTATTTTTGATTTATTTAGATTTGATTTTCTGAAAGTCTCGTAATGCCATTCGTTTCAACTCCAGACAAGAGAACAGACACGATTAATCGTGTCTCTTTTAGATTAGGATTTGCGTGCATTAAGGTTGTCCAATTTAATAGGAGCTACTAACTAAAATAATGTTAGCAATGCTGGGAACTCCTTGGCTGTCGAAGGCAAAGAGCATATAGTAGCCAGGAGGTGCAATACCTGGATCACCAGGAATTTGTATATTGTAACTGTTAGTGTATGCTGTATCAAAAGTCAGAGGAATCCGTCTTTGGTCAGTGTTAACAGTATGGGTAACTGCTGAGAAACGTACTAAGGAAAAATTGCTGATATATCTGTCAGTGTTTACCTGAATCGTGTTGCCATAAACAGCCCTGTTAGGAGCTGTGTTGATGGTTGGTCGATTAGCTAGTGTACCATCTGGACTAAATAAATAGGGAGGGCTGTAGATTTGTGCATCAAAATGATTCACATCACCACAATCGCACAAACCGCCACCACCAGAAAATATTCGACCATCAGGAAGCAGCAAGGCGACACTGTGATAAGTGCGAGGAATTTGCATGGGAGCCAAGGTACTCCAATTTTCAGTATTGGGGTCCCAAAGTTCTGGCACCAAAATAGCATTGTTGTCGGAGAAAGTCGTAGGGTTGGGCATACCACCGATGACAATTACTTGACCGTTTGGTAGCACAACACTATTGAGGAAACCACGAGCATATTGCATGGAAGCAACTTTGCGCACAGTCACATCGTTATTAATATCAATTACATATGTACGGTCGTTAGCTGGATACCCCAAGCCATAAGCCCCTGCCCCGCCTGCTTTCAGTATCTTACCAATATCGTACATTGCTGCTGTGCCGTTGATACTGTAGGTGTCATCTCCACGATTACCCGCAGAAGTAACACTACCTGAGCCATCAGTTGTAAACCAGTTCATTTGCTGACTAGGGCCAGCTTGAAAGACTCTGCCATTTGGAGCCGCAAATAACCAAGCATGGTTATCTCCGCGATAGACACCTTCGGGATCAGGTCCAATCATTGGATCAACCTGAGCGTTACTTAACGGTGACCAACCTGAGCCATCAGCCCATACCTCACCATCCTTCCCGCCAATGTATCCGTTCCAAGAGCCTCCAACGGTAAACACACGATTATCGGACAGGGTTACACTGGATTGATAGCCTCTGCCAGTAGTCATTGTTTGACCAATTTGCCAGCTATCGCTAAAGGGATCGTAAATCGTGGTAGCAGAAGCATTGGAGCCACCAGCAATTAAAATGCGACCATCAGCAAGATGAGATACGCCAGGGCAGAACATTTCGTGCTGAGTTGAGACAATTAAGGTATCCGTTGCTTGTAAGGTATTAGGGTCAAATATGCTAGTCCAAGTCTGTGGATTTGTCCCGTTTGTAAAACCGTATTTATTGGATGCAGACCACAGTAAGACTTTTCCATTTGGAAGTATGGCCGCTGCTGATGGAATCAGAGGTAGGTTGATAACATTACTCCATTGTCCTTGTGTAGCTACATCGCTGTATGTTTGAGATAATAATTTTCGAGAGATGGGTGCATGAGTTTTAACCCGTGACATCGGCACACTTGCTTGAGTTCTCTCCGAAGAAAAGAAAGGGTTGAAGTTTGTCATAAAACTTAAACCCAAAGTGAGTAATAATGTAGTCCCGAAAAACACGAAGACGTTTTTTGGAAACAAACGTCTTAATTTTTGCCAAACCGATAATAGTTGTGATTTCATCATTTTAGTATGGAGTAATACACCTTTCTCAACTTTGCCAAAGATTGAAGTTTAGATTCCTTCAAACCATTAAAGCCATGAAGCCATATCCAGTAAGGCTTTGAGAATTTTTATATTTAGATAGCTCCAAAAAAATTCAAAGCTGTTTGTAACTATATCTTATTTGCTGTATCTTCAAACACTACAATTTATCGAGGAAATTACGATAAATTAACTAAATAAAATTGGATAATTTTGTATAAAAAAAGCTTGACAAATACCAATTAATCAGCATATGTACTTGCACTGCCACAGTACGTGGATACCATTGGGTATATTACAAATAAAGGCAAAGGGCATCTGGCTGAGGGCAGAAGAAAAGAAGTGTTAATAGAAGCTTCAGTTGTGGATATAAAGTCCACTTTCATAGAAAGAATTACACTCAGATGCGTAGCGCTTTTGTATAAAACGCTTACAGTGTAAGTCCCACCCTTTAAAGAGTAGGAACATAGGTGCCTTTTAACGTTGATGATCTAAGTAACCGTTATAGGAGAGATGTGTAGTTTGAGTGATTTGGCACTCCGGTATGCGAAGCTGTGTCACAAGGATTGGCTTCATTTCTGCTCAGATTATTCATTTGTTACTCACCCATTCGGCTATTAGTGATTTTTCTCGTTAGGTGCAAGATATGAACCTCTCACTAGCGAAGGCTACTGGTATCGCTCGCTATGAATAACCTGACGCTTAGTACATAGGTGAAAATTTAGTCTGAGTCTAGATATTTCTCTGCTATCTCCTGAGTCCTGTCTCCCTGTACTAACAACATATAAATTTTCGGCATTACATAGAGCGCGGGATGAATTGATATTTTTGACTACAACATATAAATTTTCGGCATTACATAGAGCGCGGGATGAATTGATATTTTTGACTAAAGATCAAAGTCGATTCTTCGCGACGACAGTCGCCTGGGCGTGGGAAAACGCCTCATGCACGCTGCCTCGCCTTTGCTCAGCAGTTGCTTCAAGCCGGGTAACCTAAGAGCGCCAGTCGCCGTCTCTAGCGGGCGTGAGCCCCCTGCAGCGCTAGCTCACCAACGCACTGCCTTGCCTACTCTGCCTTGAACGGCTACGCCGAATGCGTGAGGCAAAATTCATCCCCTTAATCAGCAACGCCAAATTTTCTTTTCTTATAGTTATAACCGCACCTATACAGACGGACACCACTACAGTTGTGAAGATTAAAATTGCTTAACATTTCGTTATGATAAAGACATAAAAAGAAATGAAACCTCTTGAAGCTGAAATAGAAGATAAATGGCATGAATGGCACAATTCGCGTTGGCAATCTCTTTGGGATTCCTTTCTATATCCATCCGTCCTGGTTCTTAATTCTAGGTTTGGTAACTTGGAGCTATAGCAGTGGACTGATGGCGCAATTTCCTCTATTGTCTGGGGAATTAGCTTTGCTATTAGGATTAATGACAGCGCTGTCGTTATTTGCCTCTGTCGTCGCCCATGAATTAGGACACAGCTTTGTCGCTATTCGCCAAGGAATCGACGTGAAATCAATCACGCTATTCATCTTTGGTGGGTTGGCAAGTTTAGAGAAAGAGTCGAAAACCCCAGCATCCGCTTTCTGGGTGGCGATCGCAGGTCCAATAGTCAGTTTAGTACTATCTGGTTTATTTACAGCTATTAGTTTTGGGACGACAGCATCGGCACCATTCACTGCGATTTTCGCTCTACTGGCATCTGTTAACTTGGCATTAGCACTGTTTAACTTAATTCCGGGTTTGCCTTTGGATGGCGGGAATATACTGAAAGCTTTAGTTTGGAAAATTACCGGAAATCCTTATAAAGGTGTGGTTTTTGCGAGTCGAGTTGGGCAAATATTCGGTTGGTTAGCTATCGCCTCTGGTTTACTCCCACTTCTGTTATATGGTAGCTTTACTAACTTCTGGAACTTACTCGTTGGTTTCTTCTTACTGCAAAATGCAGGTAAGGCGGCTCAGTTCGCTCTTGTGCAAGAAAAACTTACAAGTTTGACAGCAGCCGATGCAGTCACACTTGATAGCCCAATTATATCTGCGAATATTAGCCTGAGAGCGTTTGCCGACGAGCGGATCTTGAATTGGCAAAACTGGCGTCGATTCTTAGTCACAGATGACGATGGGCAATTAGTAGGAGCAATATCTATTGATGATTTGCGTTCCATCCCAACTCCACAGTGGCAGGAAACTCAAGTTAGAGAAGTTATGCGTCCAATGGAACAATCTACCACAGTCCAATCAGATCGACCCTTGTTGGAAGCTGTACAGATTCTCGAACAACAACAGTTACCCGCACTTCCTGTAATTCGTGATAATGGAGTACTTGTTGGAATCTTAGAAAAAGCCTCAGTCATCAACCTACTTCAGAAAAAAGTACAAGTAAATCCTGCGTAGTCAGTAGATATCTCCGAAAATTAATTATGCGGTTGTTGAAATCTTGGTAGGGGCGCTCGCCGTTCGCCCCTTCGTCCGGAACCGGAGATGTCTAGTAGGTAGATGTGAAAAATTCTCCTTGTGTCATGGAAAAACGATTTTGAGGTCATAAACAGAACTCCACCCCAGTAAAGCGTAGCTTTACTGGGGTAGAATTCTAGCTGCCTTTTTCAAAAAGTGAAAGTAGTTCGTAGCGTTCCTATAGACTCTGTAGAGTTGTCAGATTAATGAAGAATTGTGAATGTGGATTTTGCTTACCTTTGACTTTATAAAGATTAAGTTAAATTTTTAGAAGCAAATAGATTCAGGATTGGTTATTACATTATTTGCTCATAGAGTCCTAAATTATTCACCGAAGGAGATCCCCGACTTTTGAAAGAAGTAATTCTTCTGAAGAAGGTGATTTAGATAATAGCTAAACTAGAACCACATGTAAAAATTGGAAACAGTATGATGAGCGATCGCGACTACACGTTAATCATTGACAAAAGCGGTAGCATGTCTACTCCAGATCAAACTGGTGGCAAAAGTAGATGGGAGATATCTCAAGAATCAACTCTCGCTTTGGCAAGAAAGTGTGAGCAATTTGACCCAGATGGTATCACGGTCTACGTGTTTTCTGGTAAATTCAAGCGCTACGAAAATGTCACCTCAGCTAAAGTCGCACAGATCTTCTTAGAAAATGATCCGGCTGGTACAACAAATTTAGCAGGTGTACTCCAACACGCCATTAATAACTACTTTGAACGTAAAGCAGCTCGCAACACTAAGTCTAACGGTGAAACCATTTTGGTTGTGACTGATGGCGATCCAGACGATCGCAAAGCCGTATTTGAGGTCATTATTGATGCAAGTCGCAAGCTAGATCGCGATGAAGAATTAGCGATTTCTATGATTCAAGTAGGTTCAGATCCACAAGCGACTAAGTTTCTCAAAGCCTTGGATGACCAGTTGCAGGGAGTTGGGGCTAAATTTGATATCTGTGACACTGTAACCTTGGATGACATGGAAGACATGAGTCTTGTAGATATATTAACGAATGCAATTACTGACTAAGTATGTTAATCGTCATTTGTTATTTGTCCAAAGTCCATAGTACCCCTGGCCACAATAAAAATACAAGGTTAAATTTATCTTTTTACGGTGATGTGCATCTAGTGCCAGCCAAATGACCAATGACCATTTCTCTGGAGAATCGAAAAATGCTAGAAAATCGTGATTATACCCTAATTATCGACAAAAGCGGCAGTATGGCAACGCCAGACCAAAAGGGTGGCAGAAGCAGATGGATCGCCGCACAAGAATCGACCTTAGCTTTGGCAAGTAAATGTGAGCAATTTGACCCAGATGGAATTACTGTTTATGTATTTTCTGGTAGATTCAAGCGCTATGAAAATGTGACATCAAGCACGGTGCTACAAATTTTTCGAGAAAATGATCCCTCTGGTACTACCGATTTAGCTGCGGTATTAAAACATGCAACTGATAATTATTTTGAACGCAAGGCTTCAGGGCAAACTCAGCCTAACGGTGAAACAATTTTAGTGGTGACTGATGGTGAACCTGACGATCGCAAAGCGGTGATGAAAGTGATTATTGAAACTTCTCGCCGCATGGATCGCGATGAAGAACTAGGCATTTCTTTCATTCAAGTTGGCACAGATGCTCAAGCTACCCGTTTTCTCAAAATACTGGATGATGAACTGCAAAGTGCAGGTGCGAAGTTCGATATCTGTGACACTGTCACGATGGAAGATATGGAAGACTTGAGTTTATCAGAAGTGTTGTTGAAGGCAATTAATGATTAACTGATCTGTAAGCTTTTAGAGCTTCGGGTTCGCTACTAACCCAAGGTTTTTCGGAGTAGGGGCATGACGCAGTTGCCATGCCCCTACTCCGAAAAACTCACAGCCGAACGTGCAAGGACAGATTCATCACAGAGGCATGACGCAGTTGCCATGCCTGTGCAGTTAGTTGTTGTCCACGATTTTAGGGATGGCAATATGCTCTTGAAGAGATTCAGCCAGTAATTGCCTGAAAATTTCTAAATAACCATTTTTTTCTGGGTGAACGCAGTAATGTAATTTTTCATAAGCTGCGTTGATTAGCTGTTCAGCTTCAACCAGAGAGTCCATCACGACTTCGCGATGAAGTGATTTCTGGATTTCGGAACAGGCTCGCAACCCGTGAATTCGAGCGCTAACATCCAAAAACCTCTGCAATAGAACCTCATCAGAACTTAAATAATCGTATTTCATTGGTTGCCTCTCCTGTTTGGGCCTTCTCGGAATAAATACTCTGAAATTTGCTCTATTTGTCCGCTGTTTTGAGCCGTAATGGTTACGAGTTGCTCTTCTCGGACGTTTCTATAATTTGTGGTTGTCTGTTCTGGCATTGTATTATTTGCTGTCTGATATACAGCATAAATGTAACTCTTTGAATAAAATGCTACAAGCATGAAATGTTATGTTTTGCTGATGTCAAGGCGTAAATCCTCGTAAGGCATGGATTGACAATCATCAAGATTGTGCTGAAGATTGATTAATCAGCCAATCAAAATATTTGCCTTTCTATAAGGTAGAATCCTCTTGCTTGGTCAAATCTACAATAAGAACCTGATTGTTTAGCATGAGATAATTATTGCTTTACTGAATTATGCCAATAAATCCCTATGGCTGGATAGATGAATCTCTGACGACAATTCACCGTGCTGATTGGTATCGTTCAGTACAAACAATCCAAAGTCTTCCTGGTGCTACAGTGCTTTTAGAAGGACGATTCGTGATTAATTTTGCTAGTAATGATTATTTAGGACTAGCAGGAGATCAGCGTTTGATTGCTGCGGCAACTGCTGCCTTGCAAGAATACGGTACGGGTAGTACTGGCTCTCGATTACTCAGCGGACAACGGGAATTACATAGGGATTTGGAGAAGGCGATCGCATCCCTCAAACAAACAGAAGATGCTGTAGTCTTCAGTTCCGGCTACCTAGCAAATATTGGCGCGATCTCTGCCTTAGTTGGCAAGCGCGATTTAATTTTATCGGATCAGTACAATCACTCCAGTCTGAAAAATGGCGCAATCCTCAGTGGTGCAACTGTGATCGAATATCCTCACTGTAATGTCACAACTTTAACAACTCAGTTGAGTCAGCAACGGCAAAACTATCGACGCTGTTTGATCATCACTGATAGTGTCTTCAGTATGGATGGTGATTTGTGTCCACTACCAGCACTACTGGAAGCTGCTGAAGAATTTAGCTCTATGCTGCTCGTGGATGAAGCTCATGCTACCGGAGTCATGGGAAAAACTGGTGCGGGATGTGTGGAACATTTTGAGTGTACGGGAAGGCAATTAATTCAAATTGGCACCTTGAGTAAAGCTTTGGGTAGTTTGGGTGGATATATCGCAGGAAGTGCAACTTTGGTTGACTTTTTGCGGAACCGTGCCCCTAGTTGGATTTACACCACAGCGCTTTCACCTGCTGACACAGCCGCAGCGTTAGTAGCAATTAATATCGTACAACATGAACCAATCGGCCGTATTCAATTGTGGCGAAATGTAGGTTACCTAAAAGACTTATTCCTTGAACAACTCCCCAACCTTAAATTGCTACCGTCAGAATCACCCATCCTTTGCCTTCAATTGCCAAGTCCGACAGATGCTCTCAAAGCTGGGCAACAACTAAAATCTGCTGGCATTTTTGCTCCAGCTATTCGTCCCCCTACCGTTCCAACAAGTCGCATTCGGATTTCGGTGATGGCAACTCATGAATTGGCGCAGATTGAGCAATTGGTAGAAGTACTTAAAGGCATCAATTAACTGAGAAATTAGGGGTAATGAGTCAACAAAGCCCCTGCCTGTGCAACCTTCATAGCAGTGATCGCTCGCAATTGTATACTGCTGTCACATGTTTTCAAACATGGCACAAGCAAGGGCGTTTATGTTATTCGGACTTACGCATTGACAGAAATTGTCTGATATGCTGAATGCATTTTTAGCGCCTCAACTTTTGATTTTTCCACGAATGAGAGTTTGTTTTCCCGTCCACCGTAGGGGCTCTTGGCAGAAAGCCCCTACAAGTCGGAAATGACCATTATCCTTTAATCCACAAGATCTTGAATTTGTATAGTGCGTACGTCCTAGTTCTTTTGGATTAGACACACTCAAGCAACTGTTGACAATGAAATAGCCCTCCCTCTCAACAAGAAGGCTTACTCCGGCGAGGACTGCAATCCCGAATCCTTTTGCTTAGGCTTAATCCAAGACTTTTTCTTAATAGTACCTTTGTTTGCAAGCGCCAACTTAGTTTTTAGTGCTTCCGCCTTATCTTTCTTCCCTGCCTTCAAAAACTTGGGAGCTTTTCCTGGCTCTTTGATTATGCGGATAAATCCAAAAACATCGCTTTGAGGAAGAAATCTAGCCAACACCTCTACAAATAATGAATGACCTTGTTGCTCTTTGTCTAGTTTGGGGTTGAACCTGAAAGGACGTACAGGCGCATCTCTCCAGATTATGGGAATGTGAGAAGCTTTCATGAACCGCACTTTCTTGTCTGGCTCTGCCTGCTTGATGTATTCCAACCGTTCGCCAGTAAAATTTTTAAACACTGATATACACGGAGTTTGACAGACAGGGATGAATTGCCACAGACCACAAAGTCTAAATTCAAAATCCCCAAGCTCCTTACTAATACCCTCTGTAGTGTGTGGACTCTCGAATCCGAGCAACTGGAAACTCATTTGATAGTGCTGATCTCGCTTGGGGAAATGCATGACTCTGGGATACACAATCAATCGTTCTACCTTATCTGGATTCTTCTTTGCTTGCAGCCTGAGCGCATCGAAAGCCTTGCGATGATTTGGGGAATAGTACAATGGGTAATCTTTGCCCTGGATCGCTACTGTTGCTTTACCTTCCGGATTAAATTTCACTATTCCAGTAATAATGCCCACTGCTTGAAAGATTGCATTATGAGTTTGTGCTGAGGGATCTACCTCAGTATCGGACTTGTTCTGATCCGATGGCTGTAAATCAGCCTCCGTAGGTGAGGATGGCTGTAAATCAGCTTTGGTAGGTGTAGGTGGCTGTAAATCAGCTTTGGTAGGTGAGGGTGGTTGTAAATCAGCCTCCGTAGGTGAGGGTGGTTGTAAATCAGCTTTGGTAGGTGTAGGTGGTGTCACTAGCCGCTTAATGGGCTTAGGCTTAACTGTGATTAGTTTTTCTTTGACTTCCTCAGGAGGTAAAACTTGTACATTTGCTAAAACTTGCACCTCTTGTGCTGGTGGTTCCGCTGGTGGTTCAGCTAGTGGCTCCTCCACCCTTTTCGGTTTAATGGCAAGTAGTGTTTGTTTTGGTTGTTCTGGTTGACTTGGCTGGGAAGGAAGTTGTTTGTTAGTTTTCTTTGATGCCATGAGGTAGTTTTTTTTCTTTATTGTGACCTCTATTTAAGATAGTTGTGGTGATAGTGCACAACATAATTACAGATCTAGAATGGCGGATACATGGCAAAGCTATCATGTAGTTGACCAAAATTTAACATTTATATATATACCCAAATGATACTCAACTATTTCAATTGAACGAGAGACTAGCTGTGTTTCTATTTTAACTGCTTCACTCAGAAATGCTGTGCTACCACAATCAACGCAAAATTCTGGACGTTAAATTTCAAACCGATCTACTGAATCGCCTGCTCAATCATGATAACCATCAGTTCAAGTTTTGATAACTGGCACAAACTTGAACGGTCCAGTTTCTAAAGCAGATCGTGTGATCCTCTACCTCGAGCGTTTCTTTTGTCAATACCCCCCTCCTGAATCCTTACTAAAAAACTTTACAATATCTCATTTAAATTAATATAGCAGTCCTAAATCATTTGTGAGAAACAAAACAGGCTGAAATTCCTATAAATACGTACTTTTCATCTACGTATTTTCTCACGCTTCAATTAGGATTGCTTTATTAGTTTTTCAGCTTAAAATCTCCTAATTTTCCGACTTTATCTGTGTTCAAGCTTACTCACCCAAAAGCATCCACTACATTTTTCACTCTTACTTAAACGGACAACCGTCTTCGCTTCGACGGTTATAACGATTCTAAACGTGCGCTCGCCAGAGTGAACTGGTGAGAGCCCCAATGAAAAGTTGTGCTTATTCACGCTAATTTACTGATATTGCAAAATATTGTCAACTGGTTCTTTCGCTTGAACCCCATGCCAATTCAGGTAAGTGTTTTTGAAATGGCGGAAGATTTCTTGATTTATTTGGCTCCGCACGCGATCGCCCCGTTTCCCATCTTCCAGTTTGATCTCATCCACAAAAAACGTGATGTCCAATTCAATATAATAATCAGAGCCATCATGCTTCATGCCGTTGGGAGCATCCCAATTTGGAGAAAACACATTATTCGCGAGGCTATCTCGCGAA
>CALMVQ010000343.1 GCA_937873135.1 uncultured Scytonema sp.
GAATCAAACTCAAGCGTCTTTACCCATCAATTCAGTCTTGACAGCCTACTAGTGCAGGCTGGCTGAAATAACTTACCAGTAAATTTCAAACCAAAAGCTTGATATATAAGGATTTCATTATGAGTGCCTTTTGACTTTTTACTTTTGCCTTGTTGCACTAGAGGCACCAGAAACACGGCCAATCCAAAATTTGGGTATTGTCTTAGATCCTGATCTTTATGTACTTCCCAACTACATACGCTGTAGTCATTAGGGTAAATGTCCGGAAGAGATTCTTTCTTTTCTGCCAAAGACTGTGTTGGAGAAAATCCGACTCTAGAGAATTCAACCAGTTATCGTCAGACTCATATACTTGCTTAACTAATTCCAAGCGAGGATCATGATCCCACAATAGACCCATCGCCTTTTTAGGACTCTTTTCCTTTGCCCATTTAGAGGCAATCGATGTTAACTCACGTTGCAGTAGCACAGAATTTAATTCATGATCTTTCCACTGGCGCAGCTTTGACCAACCCCGCACCAAAGCATCATGAGCTGGCTCTATGTAAGGATTGCCTTCGATATCTTTTCCTTTTACCAGCAGGCGTGCCGCAGCAAAACGTTCAATTACCTGATTTACCCGTGTCTGTTCTGGCTCAGGATAATTTAGTTCATTATATAACACTCGTCTGCGAGCTAACTCACTCGTACCTACCGCCACCATCCGCAGCATCACATGCTTGATGGTTTGCTCGTAAGCCGGGTCAAGTTCGACTAACTTTTCACATTCACGATCCGCTCTATGGGTAAGACTGCGAGTCACTCCCCCCAGTTTACCATAATCTTTAGTAGTAATTACGCGCTCGCTAGCTTCTCCTTTTTTAACATTTTTGATGTACTTGAGATAAAGTTCACTCAGCGTGAATGAAAGTAAGGGCAAAGCACCAGGCATTTGTACGACTTCATCAATCAACTGATCTACCAAAGTTGGTGGGTCAAAATACAATGCTTTTTCCGCTGCTGGTTTGACAATCACAGAGCGCAATTCCTCCCGCGTCATTGCAGAGATAATAAACCGCTTTGGGTAACAAGGTTCCAAAGGTTTATCTGGAAACTGCTCGTCCGGTTCCAAAAGTTTATCCGGAAATTGCGCTTCAAAATCTGAACGTAGAGTCACCACAATCCGTAATTGCTCTGGAAAAGCCTTGATTGCCTTTGCCAAACCCGCTAAAAACTTTATCCGCTCATGCTCATCATGACACAGAGTAATCAACTCTTCAAATTGGTCAATCACCAGCAGTAGCATAATCTCTGGGTGAACCTGAGTCCAAGCCTTGACACTATGAACCAATGTTTGTAATTCTTGCTCAAAAGCATTTGAGTCAGTAAACACTGGCATCTTTTCTTTTTCCAGTGTTTTGTTTAAAGCTTTGAAGGGTGCTTCTCCGGGACGAATAGGAGCAAGTATCCGCCACTGTTTGTCACCGAGCTTTAACTGCGGTATCAAACCTGCTTTCACCAAACTAGATTTTCCCGCACCAGAAGGCCCCAGTACTACTGTTAATGGATGCTTTGTTACGCATTTTTCTAATTTTTGAATTAACGATTTTCTACCAAAGAACAATTTGCTATGTTGTTCTTCAAATGACTCTAATCCTCGATAAGGATTAGTACTTTCGTCCAATGCAGGTGCAGACTCTAAGTTGTTTGGATCAAATTCAGGAACGGCAAAGATGTACTCGCCTTTGTCATGGTTTTTAAGTTGATAAAAACAAGGAGTTTGTTTCGCTGTTAACTGACTCAACTGACTATGTATATAAACGTAGATTTCTGTGGCAGTCATCACACCATCTTTACATAAATCGGCTTCTCCCTTTAATGCATTAAAGAGCAATTGAGCAAAAGGCGAATGTTCAGAATGTTCGTTTCGGTGTCCCAATCTATACAAACTATCTGCGGCTCGTTCGTCACTAGCTGCAGAGGTAATCACCTGCTGGGCGCAACCAGACATGAAGCGTTCATAGCGTTCTCGATACATTGTTGAACGCCTCACAGCTTCGCGATTTTCTGCCCAACGGAACGCACCTGCAAAGCAGCAGTCGAGGATAACTAGCAGATGAAGGCAAGATAGTTTGAGCAAAGCATCGTGCAGTCGCCGCATGGTTAGTAAGCTGTCATCATTATCTAAATGCGCGTCTTGGGGAACTAAATAGCCAGTAGGAACATCACTACTACCAAGTTCATCAACCGCAATACCATGTCCTGCAAAGTAAAAAAAGATCCGATCATCAGGTTGAATTTGAATAGTACTACCATCTGCTAAGGGTAAAGTTTGATTTTCCAGGGCAGTTAATAGATGATTGAGTTGTGCGTAAGTTGCATCAGTATCTAAGAACGAAAGAACTTGATATTGGTATTGAATTTCTAGGATCTTCGCGAGTTTTTTAGCGTCGTTGACAGCGGTTTTTAGAGGCGGGATGCCATTTTCATACTGATTAACACCAATCACCACTGCTATACTACGTTGAATGCCAGTCATAGTAGATGTAATACCTTATAGTAGTTATGAACAGTAAGACTTACGCGCTGTATGTCCTGCTTCTATAGACTTCATTAGTTGAAGTCGCATTTACTTATGCAGTTTCGAGAAACCTGTAGTCAATCCGAAGCGTATTGACTGCAAATGTGCTTTCTCGAATTGCTTCATTTGTGCCTCTCCTGTGTTTGTCCTAATCTAGTAGACCATCACCACTAAAAACCGGATACAGCGTTATCCCGAAAGCCCCTTTTAGCAAGGGTTATACCAAGAATGATCTTCAGGTTTTTAAAGATTATGGTCTACTAGTACAAGTCGGCGGAAATAGAGCAACCATTTAAAATCCGTAAAAAGCCCATTCCATAATACTTTTGACTTTTGAATGAGTGACTTTTGACTTTTGACTTTTGCCTTGTTGCACTAGTTTGTTTTTCAACATGCTTTTAGTTTATGGGCGATATTCAAATGCGTCGATGCAGATAACTTACAGCGGTTTTCAGTTGAGTAGACTACAAATGTAGTAAGATAGAGAG
>CALMVQ010000344.1:0-4632 GCA_937873135.1 uncultured Scytonema sp.
TACAAAGTTTACTGTGTCTACTTTTCAGTCTTATTTTTTACGTCGAACTCAGGTCGTTCAGTTTGACCAAATTTTCTGAGATGTTTCTGGGAGGAAGTTACCGCAAGTCCCTTGAATTTTTGCAAGCAGATCGTTTTATTGCTCAAGTGCGATTGCTAAAACTTCTATATAAAATCGCTGACTTATCCACATGCCATGTGCAATCAATTCATCCATCACGTCCCTAACGCTAAAAATTCAACCATTCTCTTTTGCCAAAAGCAAAACGCCCACGGTTCCTAGCGATAGTCCAATTCTAGCTGCCCTATAATGTAGGTTGAGGTTGAAAGCTGTTGGGAAGCTCCCTGCCAACACTCAATGAACCTAGTACAGATCGGCGGAAATAAACCACCCATCTGAAATAGTTAAAACCCTTACAAAATAAGGTTCTTTCTTTTTACTTTTTACTTTTTACTTTTGCCTTGTTGTACTAGGTTGTTTACATAAAATTTCCTAAAACTTGTGCTGCTGTAAGTTTCAGGTTGGGGAAAGTAGTTGAGGTAAGGCGGGCGCTCCCTTGAAATATGGCTTCTTCGTATAATCCATCTACCAAAGTCAGCACAGTAATTTTCTTGTGACTCGGATCAACAATCCAGTATTCAGGAATTCCCCTTGCCGCATATTCAGAACGCTTGTAGCGGTAATCCCGATCTTCATTTACCTTCCCAGGAGAGACAACCTCAACTACCAGTGCAGGGGATGGCATATCCTGAGTAATAGTAGCTCGTTTGCCACCGAGCGCCGCAAATAACTCCTCTGTTAAAACCATTATATCTGGTAGCCGAACGCGAGTACGATTGCCTGTAACTACAATTTCCGTATCTTTATGGCGGATAAGTTGTATAGGGACAAACTTGAGAAATTCCGATAACAAGTAGAGAGAAATCAAGTTGTTGCTATCTGTTTCGGGTGGCATTTCAACTAAATTCCCATCCACTAGCTCATATCTTGTGTCTGTTCCATCATCGTAAGCAAGATACTCTTCAAGAGTCAGTTTTTTTATAACTGTAGTCATAGTGATCGCCTACGTTTTATTCTGACTAAATTAATTCCTGTATTTTGTCTGCTTCCATATCTTCATGTTACTTGATAGTAGCCTAGTGAAGTATATTAGGGGTTATTGATTGAGGTGTTTTAAGCCTGTAAGGTTAATTGACTGTGGGTTATCGAGTATAAAAAATTTTGGAAAAAGAATTTTTAGGTAGGCGATGCCTAAGGCGGGCTACGCCTACGCATAATCTTGATACTCATTCGGCAGGGCGATCGCAACTCGGTCATGGCGATTGACACCTAAGCAGTTGAGTTGACTCATCACAGAGTCAACCCTTTTAGATAGTAGTTAAGTATCTAATGTTATTTTCGCCTTTTGAAACACCTGTTCAGCAATAAATTCCAATCCTTCAAATAGAGAATCTGTAAGTAATTCTTCTCCCATATAAGTCTGAGGTGCTGCATCTGGATAAAAAACCGTAATGCTTCTGGCTTTACTATCTACCACCCAAACCCGCAGCACCTTAGCGTCTAAATAGTCTTTTGCTTTCGCAGCCATTTGTCCAAAGGTTTGTCCTGGCGAAATGATTTCAATAACCAAATCGGGAGGAACAGGACAAGCTTCGTCTTCATCCCAGTTGGCGGGTAAACGTTCATAAGAAATGTACAATAGGTCGGGTGTTGGCACCCAATCTCGCCCGTCACGAGTTAATGTAATTGCCCATTCTGGACAGACTTCTCCCCGTCCGTTACACCATTGTTCAATCAGATAGAGAAGGGCGCGAGTTAGCTTGGAGTGAAAAAACTTGGGTGACATTTTAGGAATTGCCAGACCATTAACCAGTTCGTAAGTGATATCTCCGTCGCCTGGGGGAAGATTCAGAAACTGTTGCAAGGTCAATTGGTTGTTGGCTTGGAGTATCATGACGTGGATGAGCTAGCGGTTAATTTAATTGTAATTGGGTCATGAGGCTCTGGACGTTCTTGCGGGCGATCGCGCTTTCAATCAGCTTAGACGATGGATTGCCAGTCCAACGCTGTAACAAGGCGAGACAGATGAGACACGTTCGTTGTCGCAATAATCACTTCTGTTGCCTGATTGCAGAGAAGGCGAGTCTGAGCAGACAGAATCACATCCCCATCTAACGCTTTGAGATCTGCGGTAGGCTGTCCAGTTTTCCTCACCTCTGCCCACAATTCAGCCGCCAAAAGCATAGTCTCTGTTTGAATTGGGATGTAATCGAGCGTTTGCTTCAAGTTGTCAAGCCGCCGCAAACTTGGCAACAGACCTGCGCGAAGAAGTTCACGACGAACTTCATAATCTGAAATCTCAGGAATGGCAACTCGCTCTCCCCGCCGAAGAGGGATTTTAGCCATAGTTGGCAATCGAGGGGAATGCCTTTAGCTTTGGGATTCGTTACCATTCCCAGTGGTCCAGCATCCAGCAAAATCAAACGATTCATGGGAATAGGGGGCGATCAGATAATCGATCTTCGTCGAGAGCAGTTTTCAAAACATCCCAAGCTTGTTGATGTTCAGATGCATCCTCATCTTCATCCAGCCAAGAATCTAGAAGATCGATCGCAGCTTGATTTTTCCGTGCTTGCTCAACATTGATCACAGGTGGTGCGAGTTGAACTTGCTCGGATTGGGCGCAGAAGAGATATCAACGCTTTATGGCGCGAACTAGGTGGTAGGGTAGGGTTAGGGAAACAAAGCTCTCCTTCAGAGATTGCTGAACGAGTTTATCAATGGTGGCAAACTCAAAATGTATTTCTGGTTTTCCATGACGTAGATTGTATGCCTAAAGGGTATTTACAAGAGTTTATTGGCAATTTTTGGTTACCATTAGCAACTCAAGCACGAGAGACGTTTGAGCGAACACATAAATTTCAGCTACTGATGTTTTTGGTGGATTATGAAGGCTGTGTGGGGACTCAAGATACCTTGTTTGTTGAACAACAGGAACTCTCTTGGGAACCGAAAATTCCGCTCAAACTACCATCGATTAGTGCATTTTGCGATCGCGTTTTGATTGACTGGATTGAAACTGTGGAGATGGAGTTCGACAAATTACCTTTGATTGAAGTCATTCATAAAATCGAAAATCTTGCACATGTAATTTTAGAAAATAGCGATCGCGGGATTCCTGAATTAGCGATGTTAGAAATTTGTCGCTTGTGCGAGTGCAACTGGTATGAAGAGAAGGAACGATGGCTAAAACTTTAAGTCACAACCAACTTGAGTATACTGGCAAAGTGCAACCCCAGGCAGGAGAACGAGATGCAAGTGGACAGTTGTTGTACCCCTACTTGCCAAATGAAGAATTGATTGAAGCTGTTAACTTAGCAATTTACCTCGAACGACCACTGCTACTCAAGGGGGAGCCGGGATGTGGTAAGACAAGGTTGGCTCGTGCTGTGGCTTATGAACTTAATCTCCCATTTGAAGCTTGGTATATCAAATCTAGCAATTAATCGACAGAACCAGGCTTGAACTCATCTCGCCACCGCAACAGCGGCAGTTATTACAATTAATAGAGACGATCTTAGTTTACAAGTTTATAAACATGAGTCGGGAGGAGATAGCAGCAATGTTTGAAATCGGTGATCTCAAGCAAACAAGGTTTTATCAAGAAGCCAGGAAAGAACTTAGGCCGGAAGTTGAGCAGGAAGTTCGGCAGGAAGTTCGGCAGGAAGTTCGGCTTGAAGCTGTACCACGGTTTTTGGCATTGGGTTTGACTGTCGAACAGATAGCAGAGGGGTTAGGTTTGAGTGTAGAGGAAGTGCAGCAAGCTGCACAAAATCAGCAATTCTCTTGATATGTTGTTAAGCAGTGCCACAACCCGCGCTGTTGAAACACGTCGGCAGAGCCATAGTAGAATCCATTCACCACAACATGACGAGCAAGATTAGGCAGTAGCTCCGGCGGGTGCCTCAAGCGTCGCCATATCGATCACGAGGCGATAACGTAGTTTTTAAACATGACTCGGGAGGAGATAGCAGCAATGTTTGAAATCGGTGATCTCAAGCAAACAAGGTTTTATCAAGAAGCAAAGAAAGAACTCAGACCAGAAGTACGCCAAGAAGTTCGCCAGGAAGTCGAGCAGGAAATTCGCCAGGAAGTTCGGCTGGAAGCGGTACCCAGGTTATTAGCTTTTGGATTGAGTGTGGAACAAGTAGCACAGGCATTAGGTTTGAGTGTAGAGCAAGTAAGGCTTGCTACAAACTACCAGCAGTCCTCTTAAGCCTGTAAAAATAGATACGAGGTGATGAGTTTACAAGTTTTTAAACATGAGTCGAGAGGAGATAGCAGCAATGTTTGAAATCGGTGATCTCAAACAAACAAGATTTTATCAAGAAGCCAAGAAAGAACTTAGGCCAGAAGTTGAGCAGGAAGTTCGCCAAGAAATTCGCCAGGAAGTTCGTCAGAAAGTTCGTCAGGAAGTTCGCCAGGAAGTTCGCCAGGAAATTCGCCAAGAAGTTTGGCTTGAAGCGGTACCCAAGTTATTAGCTTTTGGATTGAGTGTGGAACAAGTAGCACAGGCATTAGGTTTGAGTGTAGAGCAAGTAAGGCTTGCAGCACAAAATCAGCAATCTTCTT
>CALMVQ010000344.1:4732-12453 GCA_937873135.1 uncultured Scytonema sp.
TTAGGTTTGAGTGTAGAGCAAGTAAGGCTTGCAGCACAAAATCAGCAATCTTCTTAATACTATATTTTTACACAGTGGTGATGTAGTAACGCTTTCGCTCCTGCTACTTTTGGGGGGTAAAGCCAGCTATCATCTGTGGCAATTAAGTCTTGGAGTAAACTGTTGTGACTGAGAACAGTTGTAGGGATATTTATACTAGTCTTCACAGAATTTCCAACATCAGAGCCAGTATAGTCTAGCTGAAGCTAGCGCACAAGGTTTTGAGTATGCGATCGCTGCCTATCCCGCCCCTGTGCGATCACTCTCATTTCTGCTTTTTCTCTGTGTCATCGATAGCGAATCAGATTAACTACATAAAATCAGTCTTTAGAGTGATGCAGGCTTATCCCAAAACTTTTTGCTTGCTTCTGGGAATTCCTGTGTCAAAATAGTAGTTAAATTTTGTTAAGATTAAACTCGAAGTTAGTTATAATTGCACCCCTATAATATCCCCTACCTTGGAGACACTGAATGCTGCGACTAGAACATATCAGTAAAATTTACCCCACAGGCGAAGTCCTCAAGGATATCAACTGGGAAGTAAAAGTTGGCGATCGCATCGGTTTAGTAGGCGTCAACGGTGCTGGCAAATCCACCCAACTGAAAATCATTAGTGGAGAAATTGAACCCACAGTTGGTGAAATTGTTCGTCCTGCTAGCTTACACATAGCATATCTGAACCAAGAGTTTGAAGTCGATCCCACCCGTACCGTTAGAGAAGAATTCTGGACAGTCTTTAAAGAAGCTAATGCAGTGCAGCAGTCTCTAATAGAGGTGCAGCACGAAATGGAAAGTGCCGCTCTTCAACAACTGGATCGATTAATCGACAAGTTAGATCGCTACCAACGGCAGTTTGAAGCTCTGGATGGCTATGGCTTAGAGGCACGAATTGGCAAAATTCTGCCAGAAATGGGGTTCGCTCCGGAAGATTCTGATCGCCTTGTCAGTGCCTTTAGTGGCGGTTGGCAAATGCGGATGAGTTTGGGCAAAATCCTGCTACAGAAACCCGACTTATTACTACTGGACGAACCGACAAACCATTTAGACTTAGAAACTATCGAGTGGCTGGAAAATTACCTCAAAGGGCTGACAACCCCAATGGTCATAGTCTCTCACGACCGCGAGTTCCTTGATAGACTCTGCACGCAAATCGTCGAAACCGAACGCGGCGTTTCCAGCACATACCTCGGCAACTACTCAGCATACCTACAACAAAAATCCGAAAATCAATCAGCACAACTCAGTGCTTACGAACGCCAGCAAAAAGAACTCGAAAAACAACAAGCATTTGTTGACAGATTCCGTGCTAGTGCCACCCGCAGCACCCAGGCGAAAAGCCGAGAAAAACAACTGGAAAAAGTTGAACGCATCGAAGCACCAACAGGAGGAGTAAGAACTCTACATTTCCGTTTTCCCCCTGCACCTCGCAGCGGACGTGAGGTAATCAATATCAAGGATTTAACTCACACCTACGGCGACAAAATCTTATTTTTGGGAGCAAATCTCTTAATAGAGAAAGGCGATCGCATAGCTTTTCTCGGTCCCAACGGTGCAGGTAAGTCTACGTTGTTACGCCTGATTACAGGGATGGAACAGCCAACAGAAGGTACTGTGACACTAGGCGAACACAATGTGATTCCCGGTTACTTTGAGCAAAACCAGGCGGAGGCTTTAGATTTGAAAAAAACTGTCATGGAAACTATCCATGATGAAGTTCCCGACTGGAAGAACGAAGAAGTCCGTACCCTTCTAGGAAAGTTTTTGTTTAGTGGCGATACCGTTTTTAAACAAGTCGCAGCATTGAGTGGGGGTGAAAAAGCCCGTCTGGCACTGGCAAAAATGCTGTTGCGTCCAGCTAACTTACTTATTCTGGATGAGCCGACAAACCACCTAGATATTCCGGCAAAAGAAATGCTGGAAGAAGCAATCCAAAACTACGAGGACACAGTAATCGTCGTTTCCCACGACCGCTATTTTATCTCTCAAGTTGCCAATAAAATCGTGGAAATCCGCGATGGCGAGTTTCGGGTTTATCTTGGCGATTACCATTACTATCTGGACAAAATCGCTGAGGAAAAAGAACAAGCCAGGTTAGCAGCGATCGCTGCTGAAAAAGCTGCGAAGAAAGCTGCGAAAGCTGCGAAAGCCTCTGCAAAACCGAAATAGAGAACGGAAGAAAGATTCATGGTTAATTGATACAATACAGCAATCAACCATGAATTTTTTTTCAATACAAAAATTCATAATTTTTTTAGAAATGTCCAAACAATCAGCCAATTCTTAACAAGAAGAGGTTGATGAGCAGAAATTCACTTGCGGCTGCAATTAGCAGTGGTATCATTCATATATTACAAAAAGTAAAGGGCAATTTTATTATGACCAAGGCACCTATTGCTCCGGTGGTGCTAGTCATTTTAGACGGATGGGGCTACTGCGAGGAGACACGAGGCAACGCTATTGCCGCAGCTAAAACTCCGGTAATGGACAGCCTCTGGAAAGCGTATCCGCATACCCTTATCCGCACATCAGGAAAATCCGTGGGGTTACCTGAGGGTCAAATGGGTAACTCAGAAGTGGGTCATTTGAACATCGGCGCTGGGCGAGTCGTACCGCAGGAATTGGTACGCATCTCAGATGCTGTAGAAGATAGATCCATCCTCACGAACCCAGCACTTGTCAACATTTGCCAAGAAGTGCGTCGTCGAAATGGCAAGCTGCATCTCGTAGGGCTTTGTTCTGGTGGAGGGGTACACTCTCATCTCAATCACCTGTTCGGGTTACTTGATCTAGCAAGGCTTCAAGGAATACCAGACGTATGTATCCATGCCATTACTGATGGTCGTGACACGTCTCCAAAAGAAGGTGTTAAAGCAATCTCGCTCCTACAAGATTATATAGACAGTATAGGAGTAGGGCGGATCGTCACTCTCACCGGTCGCTATTACGCAATGGATCGCGATCGCCGTTGGGATCGGGTCAAACGTGCTTACGACGTCATGACGCAAGATGGTTTAGGCAGTAATCGTTCCGCTTTACAAGTCCTAGAAGCATCGTATGCAGAAGGTTTGACAGATGAGTTCGTACTCCCGGTAAGAATCGCTCCGGGTGCAGTAGAACCTGGAGATGGTGTCATATTTTTTAACTTTCGTCCTGATCGCGCCAGACAACTCACTCAAGCTTTCGTCCAGCCAAAATTTAACGGTTTTGAGCGAGAACAAGTGACACCCCTGTCCTTTGTCACCTTTACACAGTACGATCCCGAATTACCAGCTGCGGTGGCTTTCGCGCCACAGAATTTAAGTAATATTCTGGGAGAAGTCATTGCTCAACATGGACTGAGGCAGTTTCGCACTTCAGAAACCGAAAAATATGCCCACGTCACCTACTTCTTTAATGGCGGTTTGGAAGACCCTTATACCGGAGAAGATCGAGAACTTGTAAACAGTCCGATGGTGCCGACTTACGATTCCACTCCAGCAATGTCAGCCTCGCCACTCACAAAAGTCGCGATCGCAGCTATTGAAAAACGCATCTACTCTCTAGTTGTGATTAACTACGCCAACCCAGATATGGTAGGACATACTGGTAACATAGACGCTACGATTAAAGGTGTAGAAACAGTTGACCACTGTTTAGGTCACCTACTTGCTAGCATCAGCAAAGTTGGAGGTACAGCAATTATCACCGCCGACCACGGCAATGCTGAGTATATGCTAGATGATGAAGGCAATCCCTGGACAGCTCACACTACCAACCCAGTCCCCTTAATATTGGTAGAAGGAGAAAAAGTCAAAATACCCGGATATGGCACAAATGTCATGATGCGAAATGATGGCATTCTCGCCGACATCGCCCCCACAATTTTGGAGATTTTACAATTACCTATTCCTCCAGAAATGACAGGGCGATCGCTTCTGCAAGCATCCGAGTATGAAGTGCAATTTTCCCGTACTGCCGTACAAGTAGGACTTTGAAAAAGTTAAGAGCGAGGAATTTTAAATGACAGTTAGTAACGTCGTACAAGCTATCTGGGCTTTTTCAGCAGTTGGTTTGATTATTTTGGTGTTACTGCACAGTCCCAAAGGTGATGGCGTTGCAGCCATTGGCGGACAGGCACAGTTATTTAGTAGCACCAAAAGTGCAGAAAACACATTGAACCGAGTGACTTGGGCACTGACAGTCATTTTTCTAGGCTTAACTGTAGTTTTAAGCGCCGGCTGGCTGCCGAAATGAAGGACTTGAGGCAATTATAGAGGAGAGGGGGAAACAATTTTCTTCTGATCCTCTATACACGTGCTTAACGGACTTTAACTCCAAAACCCATCAGAACAACTGTGCTACGAAAGTTACTGACGTTAGGATTAGCTGTCGCGACTGGGGTAATTGTAATTTTGACAAACCTTCAGTCTAATATCACTATAGCCTCCTACTCAAACCTATTGACAAAACAGAGCCAATATGCATCTGACTTAATCACTTCTCTCCCTTCTTCTCCAACATCATCCCTTCCCTCATCTCTTCCTCCTCCTCAGGCTCATCCCTTGCCGCCAACACTAGCACAGTGGCAAGACAGCAAAAATAGTGGTGACTACTTTTCTCAAGTCTCACCAACCAACGTTGGTTATTTAGTTTGGTCGCAATTTCCTGTTAAGGTTTACATAGAACCACTAAATACACTCACTGGTAAACAAGCTGAAGCATGGGTTAACAACGTTTTAGAAGCGGTGAAGGAATGGAACGCTTATTTGCCTCTAGTTATAACCGAAAAGCCAGAGATTGCTGACATTACGATTGTGCGGAAAGCCCCTCCACTTCAGACGAACCCAAGCAGTAAAATACCTCGCGCGCGTTCTGCCCAAACTACCTACAATTACATCAGCAAAAACAATCTTTTATCCCACCGCTTCACTATTTTACTCAGTCCCAGCCAGACAGGTCAGTATCTTACTGCCGCGACTCGCCACGAACTCGGTCATGCATTGGGAATTTGGGGGCACAGTCCGCTTCAAACAGATGCTTTATACTTTTCCCAAGTTCGCAACCCATCACCCATTTCTTCTCGAGACGTAAATACCCTCAAGCGGGTTTACGAACAGCCAACGAGTTTGGGATGGAAATTATAGCATGTTTCACAACTTTTAAGAGCAAAGAACTCAAAACTTAGAATGTAATTCAGTAGTTCTCTTTAAGATAAAGTCCGGATAATCACTTCTAATTCTCCCTAGACACTGAACCCCACCCCAGTAAAGCGCAGCTTTACTGGGGTGGGGTTGTGCGGAACATTGAGTCTAACTGATTAACCGGACAAGGTATAGCGTTCTTGTTTAAAATTTTCCCTGCAAAATCGCCTGAAATCGCTTGTTTTTTCGTAAACTATCTAAATCTGGATCAGTTTTGGCGAGCGGCAAATACTTGGTAGGATTTATCTTAATGGCTTGGGCAATGTGATCCACTGCCAAGGTGATCTTCCTTTGACATGCGTAACAATAACCCTTGTTATATATGCCGTTGGCATGATCGGGTTTGATTTGTAGTGAACGATCAATACTAGCGTGTGCCTCGCTAAATTTACCAACTTTAGCAAGGGCATAGCCCCGATTATCCCAGGCTTCAAAATTGTGAGGATCGACTTCAATTGATTTATCGTAAGATGCCATCGCCTCAATCGTTCTTCCTAGTCGCCGCAATGTAATACCACGGTTATTCCATGCGTGGGTATCGTGGGCAGAAATTTCAGTTGCCTGATCATAGCAAGCTAATGCTTCTTCCTCTTTCTGAAGTTTTCCCAGCATATTTCCTCGGTTAACCCAAGAAGATAGATGCTTTGGGTTGATTGCAAGGGCTTTGTCAAAACTGTCAATTGCTTCAACTGGCTTTTCCCAACTCATAAAAGCACAGCCACGGTTGTACCACACATCTGGATCATCTGGCTGAATGCCAATCGCCTGATCGTAGCTGCGAATGGCGGCTTTAAAGCGTTTCAAATTGACCAACGCGCTACCACGATTGGTAAAGGCTTTATAATAGCTGGGGTTGAATTCGAGAGATCGTTCGTAGGCATTGAGGGCTTCCATATGCCGCCCTAATACAGTGAAGGAATTACCTTTTGAGTCCCAACCTTCGTAATGATAAGGGTATAACAAAAGCAGTTGCTCGTAACTCTCAAGTGCTTCAAGATGCTTGCCCCATTCGGCCAAAACCAAGCCGCGATTAAATAAGGCACGATGATCATTGGGAGTGAAGGCAAGGACGCGATTAAAATCCTCAACGGATTCTGCATAGCGCTTCAGGTGTCCGGTAACTAACCCCCGACAGCACCAAGCTTCAGCGTAGTTTGGATCAAGCTTGAGTGCTGCATCCAAAGGGGCGATCGCCTCTGCAAACTTGTGCGCTTCAAATAATCGAACGCCTTCCTCAAATAAAGTTGTTGCAGTTGCTTCTGGCTGCTCCTTCATAAATATCTTTTTTAGAAATCCAAGGCTTTTAGTAGTCGTGGGTTGTTGACAAACCTCGACTTCTCTCAAATACCTATGATACTCAATATTTACTGACTAAGCCTGCCTATCATCAACTATGGTAATATATCCGAGGTCCATCCAAATATTCTACAGTGCGAACGACAGTGAACCCTTAAGCCAAGCGCGATCGCCATTACCTGATTTGCAAATGTGCTTGTAACTCTCTTTCAGCTTGAAAAGGAAATTTTTGAGAAACACCCGCTTCATATTTAGGTGTCACATCCCAATCATAATGACGTAGCAGAGTTGCCAAAAAAATTTTCATTTCCATATTGGCAAACTCCATTCCAATACACGTATGTTCGCCACCCCCAAACCCAATGAGCGCAAAGGGATGTTTCTTATCCTCTTCACGGAGTGGACTAAAGCGATCTGGATCGAATGTTTCTGGAGCGGTATAAATTTCTGGTAAGCGATGCGTCAATCCTTGAGCCACAATTACACCCCAACCTGGAGGAATACAGTAGCCTGCGTATTCAAATTCCTTAACAACCCCCCGCAAAAGCACTACACCTGCAGGGTTGTAAAAGCGCTCAACTTCTTTGAAGAAGTAAGTCATTTGGTTGAGTTGTTTGAGGTGTCCAAGGTTGAGGGTTTCATCGCCCAAAACTCGCTCCAGTTCTGAAAGGAGGCGTTCTCGCCACTCTGGACGTGCGCCTAACTCAACGAGTGTCCAAGTTAGCGAGGTTGCTGTTGTGAAATGAGCGCCATTAAGTAGATGGATTGTTTCGTCAATAATCTGAGATTCTGCTAAAGCATTTCCCTGTTCATCAACAGATGCTAAAAATAACCCCAACACATCGTCAGATGTTTGTCTACTATGGCTTTTGCGTTCGGCGATAATATTCTGTAAAAATTGCCTGAGTTGACGACGTGCCTTTTGGGAACGACCATAGTTTGTAAATGGGACATCCCAACGCACTAGTGCGACTGCTCCCCGGACTAACGTAGTATACCACTGTTCGATTTGCTCAATTTCACGTTCTACCTGCACACCAAGCAACAACCGAATTCCAATTCGGAGTGCTAATTGATTAAATTCATTTTTGAGGGGAACAGTACCGCGTTCCAGCCATTGGCTTAAGCATCGGTTAACTTCGCTTTGCATTGAGGTGAAGTACCTACACCAATTGCAAGGCAATATGGTGTAGGCTTCGAGTTAAT
>CALMVQ010000345.1:0-14904 GCA_937873135.1 uncultured Scytonema sp.
ACTCCTCACTCCTCACTCCTCACTCCCCCCTCCCCCACTCCTCCCACGGAAACATCCGTCACTCCCTCCAATTTGGTCGTAACGGCGACAGATGTGCAGGTAGTAGGGGCGACTCCGGAATTGCAGCAGATCGTTCGCAGTGTCGTTAAAACCCAAGTAGGTGGAGAAACTAGTCAAAGTCAGTTACAGAAGGATGTGGTAGCAATCTTGGATACTGGTTTATTAAAGAGTGCTAACGTCAATGACCAAAATACATCTACAGGGGTAAATGTGGTGTATCAAGTGGAACCTGTAGTTGTCCGTGCAGTCCAACTTTCTGGCGCAAAGGTTCTGACGAATCAAGTTGCCTTACAACCATTCCAGTCTCAAATCGGGAGTGCTATTAGTCCAAGTGGTCTCAAGCAAGCCGTGCAAAAAATTGATAAGTGGTACGCTGACAATGGTTATAGTCTTGCACGGGTGATATCGATTAAACCTAATTCTGAGGGAATCTTGACTTTAAATGTGGCAGAAGGTGTCGTCAGTGATGTCAAGTTTCGCTTTGTCAACGATCAAGGAAAGACAGTTGATGACAAAGGTAACCTAGTAAAAGGACGCAGCAAGACAGATTTCTTGCGACAGCAACTGAAGCTTAAGCCTGGTGAAATCTTTCAAGATAAAATAGCACAACAAGACGTACAGCAACTTTCCCGCTTGGGTTTATTTGAAAAAGTCACAGTTGCTTTTGAAGGCGATGCAAACAAAGTTGGTGTCGTCTACCAACTCAAGGAAATAGGGGCAAAATCTATCAATTTGGGTGGTAATTACACTGCCGATCAGGGTATTGTCGGCACTTTAACTTACCGGGATCAGAATTTTGGCGGCGTTAACAAGACTCTCAGTGCGAATGTCCAGGTAGGGTTAAGTGACTTGCAGTTTGATACCAGCTTTACCAGTCCCTATAGGGCAAATAACCCGGATAGCCTTGGCTACAGTTTGAATGCTTTTCGACATCGGGATCTTTCAGAAACTTTTGATGATAAAATCACGCTGGCTAATGGCGATCGCGTTCGGGAAGGTAGAATTGGTGGTAGTTTCAGCTTGCAGAAACCAATTGATGGCTGGGATACATCCTTAGGACTCAACTACACTCAAGTGAGTTTAGTTGATCGCCAAGGCAAAGTGACTCCCACTGATGCAAAGGGGAATCCCCTATCTTACAGCGGCACTGGCATCGACGACCTGACAACCATATCTTTTACTGCGACCAAAGATCACCGCGATAACCCTTTAAATCCGACTCAAGGTTCAATCTTGAGTCTCAGTACAGAACAGTCAGTTCCTATCGGACAAGGCAACATTTCGATGAATCGCTTACGAGCGAATTACAGTCAGTATCAGCCAGTGAAGTTATTTGAGAGTAAAGATCCGCAAGTCTTTGCCGTTAATTTCCAAGCTGGCGCAGTCCTTGGCGATTTACCACCTTATGATACTTTTAATTTAGGTGGTCTGAATTCAGTACGCGGTTATGGTTCTGGTGATGTTGGCAGTGGCCGCACTTATGTGTTGGCTTCAGCAGAATATCGCTTCCCAATCATCAAAGCATTGGGCGGTGTTCTGTTTGCCGACTTAGGTTCGGATTTGGGTTCTGGCGATACTGTTGTCGGAGATCCTGCGGGAGTGCGTGGGAAACCAGGGACGGGTTTTGGATATGGGGCTGGTATACGATTCAAGTCACCATTTGGTTTACTTCGTGCTGACTATGGTATTAACGATCAAGGAGAAAGCCAATTGCAATTTGGCATCGGTCAACGCTTTTGATTTTATACCAAATTAAAAAATGTTTGCAACACATGAATCAATAGCAAAGGCGAACTTGGGAGCATCCCAATTTTGCAAGAAGACGAAAGAAAGGGGGAAATATTCGTGAGTTTTCAGACTTTGTTGGCGAATTCCTGAAACCCTTATGATTTCGTAGATTGGCTAAAACGAAACCAAACCCAATCTCTCTCAAAATAAAGGTTTTTTCTGGAAGTTCAATTATTAAGCAATATTTCGCCAACAGAGTCGCAATAATCGCGAATAGTCTTTTTCCCTTTATTTTTGCAAAATTGGGATGCTCCCTTTTGTTTTAGGGGTGCTTAATTTGTAATTTTTCATTTATAATTTTGAATTCATCCAAAGCAGGCTGAACCTCATCTAAAATCTATACATGAACTGCCTAGACCAAAATCTGAAATCGCTATGCTAACTGGTAAAACCTTGCAAGGTGGAAAATATACTATAGACCAGGAAATAGGGCGGGGTGGCTTTGGCATTACATTCAGAGCGACTCATCGTTATTTAAATCATGTGGTAGTCTTTAAAACTCTTAATGAGAAGCTGCGACAACATCCTGATTTTGCTAAGTTTGAACGCCAATTCCAGGATGAAGCACGACGCTTGGCGACTTGTCTGCATCCTAATATTGTCAGAGTCAGCGACTTTTTTGTTGAAGATGGACTACCTTACATGGTGATGGAGTATATTCCTGGTGAAACTTTGGGAGAAGCATTTGTTTTACCTGGGATACCAATGCCTGAAACGACAGCAATTCATTACATCCGTCAAATTGGGGCAGCATTACAGGTGGTACACAACAATGGTTTGCTGCACCGAGATGTGAAACCGGATAATATTGTCCTCCGCCAAGGAACTCAAGAGGTTGTACTTATTGATTTCGGCATTGCAAGGGAATTTAACAGTGGAGTCAGGCAGACTCATACAGGTATGGTTTCTGAAGGTTTCTCTCCCATTGAACAGTACCTATCACAAGCACCCCGCACACCCGCAACGGATGTTTATGGTTTGGCAGCAACGTTGTATGCTTTGCTAACTGCACAAATTCCCATACCATCACTGCTACGCGATCGCGAGCAAATGTCCTCCCCCCGAGAATTGCAACCCCACCTTAGTGCTGCTGTCAATCAAGCTGTAATGCGCGGAATGTCAGTAGAGGCACGTTTTCGTCCGGAGACAGTTGCCTCGTTCTTGAAACTACTTCCAGGAGATGGGGTAATTGCGCCACATCCACCAGTCGTAACTCATACGGTAGCAACTGTCAATTTATCTGCCCAGCAATATGAAGAAAAACTGCCGCCTGTCGCGATCGCCAGTCAGATCACTCCACCAATACCAGCAGTGATTACTCCAATGCTTAATAAGTTCAGATCGCCTAAAGTATTAATTGGCTCTGGTGTAGCTCTTTTCGCCGCCATAGCTGGTTTTGGCATCGCTAGTACTTTTAACAAAAGTCACCAGCGTCCAGAGCCACAGCTGTTTGAGCCAAAACCTAATAGTGTAGCTCCTTCACCTTCACCTAACATTAATATTACACCTACGCCATCGCCTTCAGTACCAGAGACTAACACCACAAAATCGACGAATACCTCGCCGTCAGAAGATGCACCCACTACATACAAACGACGCAGGCGTCATCGTGTTTCCACTGAAGAATCACCTAGTCGCGATACTCAAGAAGAATCGTCTCCCCGTTCTTCTAGAGAATCCCGACGCCGCAGAAGTAATGTTGAACCGGAGGCGTCTCCTTCACCTACGACTTCTACAAGCTCATCGCTTGTAGACAAGTTACGGGCAGTACGCGAGTCTCGCAAAGCTTCAGATTCACCATCTTCAACAAATAACTCCTCTTCGACTAAGGAGAACTCAACATCACAACCAGCCAAGCCATCGAATTCTTCCGTTGTTGTCCCAAC
Organism: uncultured Scytonema sp.; assembly: GCA_937873135.1. Classification (GTDB taxonomy): domain Bacteria; phylum Cyanobacteriota; class Cyanobacteriia; order Cyanobacteriales; family Nostocaceae; genus Rhizonema. The sequence continues at coordinate 3,735 of CALMVQ010000345.1, forward strand.
ACAGTCAAATCCTCCTGTCGTAGTCCCAACGCAGCAAGATAAGCAAAATTTAGATCTTGTTCCAGAGGATAGAAACTGAACAGCCTATAATATTAATGACTACTTCGTAATTCGTAATTAAAAATAATTATGAATTACGAATGACTCAGATCCAATTGGAGTGGAGTCAACATAGTGCGTTAGTGTCGTCATCTGTGGAGGCAAGTAGTTTTTTTAGCTATGGAAGTTTCTGATTCTGAGTTTCGCATTCAGGTTTAAATTGTTTTATTTTTTACTTTTTATTTGCTGACTCATTCTTAAAACAGTATTACGTAATTCCATCTGCTGGATCGCCGCTCGCCAGACATCATAACCTTGTTCGCTGAGATGCAATCCGTCTGTCGTCAAGTCTTCCCGCAAATTGCCTTGAACATCTGCAAACCAATTATGAATATCTAAATAATAAGCTCCTTCTTGTTTGGCAATGAAAGCTAATTGATTGTTGATTCGACGAATGCGGCTATTAGGAATGGTTGTCAGGCGAGTCGGCAGAATTGATTGCACAATAATCTGAGCATGTGGATGAGCATGCCGTAAGTTGTGGATAATTTGGCGGTGATTGTGTAAAACGATTGTATCTCCTACGCCTTTTCGCAAATCGTTCACTCCAGCCATAAGGTAAATGACATCCGGTTTGGTTTGGGAAAAAGCAGATAATCTTTTTAAAATTCCGGTGGAAGTGTCTCCTGATATTCCCTGATTTAACCACAACTCACCTGTAGGTAGTTTTTCTCGAGGAAACCACATACTTAAAGAATCGCCAACTAAGATGCTAAGGTGATTTCTGCCTTGATCTACAGCCATTGCTTTGGCTTCCATCACCAGTAAATTTTTCCAGTCTTCGTAAGTGAGTTGCGGCTTCCTCGTTGACTTCCACAATGATTGCAAGTTATTAGCTGAGCGTGTATAAGTTTGCTCGGCTTTTAAAGCTGTTAATCTTTGGTAGTAAAGTTGACTTCCAGACACTAATTGGTGATTATCGATTTGGACGTCTGGATTGACAGATGAGGATGGTGAGGCTTGCGACACCTGTTGATGCAATTCGGGCGAGACTTGAACATCTGGGACTATTTTCTCGCTGACTGTAGACAATGAACTCTGTTCTGAAGTTTCTGATTGGATAATTGACAGTTGCGGTAGAGCCGATACTGGTATTGCCAATCCTGTTAACAAGCTGGCTGCCAACAGATACAAATACCTCATCCGTTTTGTTTCTCCTCTACTCGCTACTTTTTCTAAAAACTGCATTAACTGATGGTGTTCAGGAAAATTTACTTAAGTTTTTACACTGATAAACAGTGTAAAGCTTGCTGACAAGGTGACGTTTACAATCTCTTTAAATTTTTTTCATCTGTTGCTAGAATACGGGCGCGGCGATCGCTTATGAGTCTATGTGCCTTGAGTGGATAGCTAAAGCTAACTACTTGCAACCACTGGTAACATAATCCTCATATGACTCGAGGTTCTATAACAGCACGGCTTTTAATTACCACTTTTTGTACGGAAGAAATTTGCCAGACATAATAATTTTGACGCGATCGCCCTTAGGGTCTTCTTCTTTTTCAATATCTAAAGTAAAATCTATAGCGCTCATAATGCCATCGCCAAACATTTCGTGAATCACGGCTTTCATTGGCATTCCGTACACTTGCATAATTTCATAGAATCTATAAATTAAGGGATCGGTGGGAACAATTGATCCTAATCCTTTGACTGGATATTCTGTAAGTTCTTGAATATAAATTGGTTCCATTCCTAATGCGTCAATCAATAACTTTGCCTCCTCGAAGGTAGTACTAGCTTGACGGTAAAAAACTGTAGCCAGCCACACTTCATCACGTCCCACAATCTTTTCTAAATCAGCAAAAGTCAACCCTTTCTCTTTTTCGGCTGCTAAAAGCTTTTGAGTAATTTCGGGGATAGACACTGAGAAGTTCCTGTGGTAGATAATTATATCCTTTTATATAGCAGGTTTTTTACCTAAAATGCTATAGGAGCATACATGCTTTTTACAAAAAGCACAAAAATCTAAGAAAAATCCCCCACCTCAGGCAGGGGATTTTTTAGTTACCGACAAGCATGTCCTCCGCGCTAATTAGACTAACCAAACTTACCAGCAGTAGCAGCAATCAGGAACGCCGCGTAGGTGAGGATATAACCAATAGTAAAGTGGCTTAAACCAACCAAACGAGCTTGAACGATCGACAAAGCAACAGGCTTGTCTTTCCATCGAACCAAGTTTGCCAGTGGTGTGCGTTCGTGTGCCCAGACGAGAGTTTCAATCAACTCTTGCCAGTAACCTCTCCAAGAGATCAGGAACATGAAGCCAGTTGCCCAGACTAGGTGTCCGAAGAGGAACATCCAATCCCAAACTGACAGATTGTTCATACCGTATGGGTTGTAACCGTTGATCACCTGTGCGGAGTTCGCCCAGAGGTAGTCGCGGAACCAACCCATTAAGTAGGTGGAAGACTCGTTAAATTGAGCAACGTTGCCTTGCCAAATTGCCAGATGTTTCCAGTGCCAGTAGAAGGTTACCCAACCGACGGTATTGAGTGCCCAGAAAACTGCCATATAAACAGAGTCCCAAGCAGAAATGTCACAAGTACCGCCACGACCGGGGCCGTCGCAAGGGAAGGCAAAGCCAAAGTCCTTTTTATCGGGCATCAGCTTAGAACCACGAGCATCCAAAGCGCCTTTTACAAGGACGAGAACTGTGGTGTGGATTGCCAAAGCAAAGGCATGGTGTACTAAGAAGTCGCCAGGTCCAATGGTTAAGAACAGAGAGTTGGTGCTATTATTAACGGCATCCAACCAGCCTGGTAGCCACACATTACCGTAGTTGGGCCAAGCTGTAGAAGCAATACTGTCTGGATTGGACAGCAGAGTGTTTAAACCATATAGCACTTTACCGTGAGAAGCTTGGATGAACTGGGCAAACACCGGTTCAATCAAGATTTGCTTCTCTGGTGTACCAAAAGCGACAACTACGTCATTGTGAACGTACAAACCGAGGGTGTGGAAGCCTAAGAACAGCGATACCCAGCTCAGGTGAGAAATTATCGCTTCTTTATGCTTCAGCACACGGTCGAGTACGTTGCCCTTATTTTGTTCTGGGTCATAATCCCGCACCCAGAATATGCCTGCGTGGGCGAAAGCACCGACCATGAAGAAGACAGCAAGATACTGGTGGTGCGTGTACAAAGACGCCTGGGTTGTATAGTCCTTCGCGATAAACGCGTAAGGAGGCATGGCGTACATGTGCTGCGCTACCAACGATAGAGCCGTACCAAGCGCTGCCAAGTGTATGGACAACTGAAAGTGCAGCGAGTTGTTATAGGTATCGTACAGCCCTTGGTGGGGCAAGTTGAATTGACCTTCTGTTTGGACGCCAAAGAAGTTTCTGGCGTTCAGCATTTCTTTAATGCTGTGACCAATACCGAAGTTTGTCCGGTACATGTGACCTGCAATGATGAAGATCACTGCGATCGCCAGGTGGTGGTGAGCCATATCAGTCAACCACAGCGATTCTGTTTGCGGATGGAACCCACCCAAGAACGTGAGAATCGCAGTTCCGGCTCCTGTCGATGTGCCGAAGATATGATTCGCCGTGTCTGGATTAGCTGCGTATGCTCCCCAATTCCCAGTGAAGAATGGTTTCAACCCTTCTGGATGAGGCAGTGTCGTCAGGAAGTTATCCCAACCTACGTGCTGTCCACGAGATTCGGGGATGGCTACGTGTACCAAGTGACCTGTCCATGCCAAAGAACTCACACCAAACAAACCTGCTAGGTGGTGGTTTAGACGTGGCTCAGCACTCTTAAACCAAGCTAAGCTGGGACGGAACTTCGGCTGTAAGTGCAACCAGCCTGCGAATAAGAACAATGCTGCCACTAGCAGTAGGAATACTGAACCTTGGTACAGGTCATTGTTTGTCCGCATACCGATGGTGTACCACCAGTGGTATACACCTGAGTAGGCTATATTAACTGGGTTGCTTGCTCCCCCTTGGGTAAATGCTTCTACCGCTGGTTTCCCAAAGTGCGGGTCCCAAATTGCATGGGCGATGGGACGGATGTGAAGAGGATCTTTAATCCACTGTTCAAAGTTACCTTGCCAAGCGACGTGGAATAGGAGGCTGGATGCCCACAGGAAGATGATTGCTACATGACCAAAGTGGGTTGCGAAAATCTTTTGGTAAAGACTTTCCTCTGTCATGCCATCATGGCTTTCAAAATCATTTCCTGTAGCCATCGCGTACCAGATCCGGCGTGTCGTTGGATCTTGTGCGAGATCCTGGTTAAATTTTGGAAATTTTGTTGCCATAAATCTGATGAATATTTTTCTCCCCAATCAAAATTCTACGCTTTCAATACCGCTCCCATATAGTCGGGCACTAAAAAACGTAATAATACGTCAACACAGTTCAGTTAAGATAATTTATCTACCGTCAACCAATGTAGAGACGCTTCAATCATGGCGTCTCTACATCAAACAGCGCGTCTCGAAACAGCCGAAAATTCCTACCGAGAGAGCGTTAACTAAACCGTATTGAATAATAAGTAGGTTGGCGCAAAAAAACTTGAATATTTTATGAAAAAATCCCCTGCCGCAAAGCAGGGGATTTTTATTAATTACCTAAAACTGCTAATTCAACTAATTAGATTAACCAAATTTACCAGCAGTAGCAGCAATTAGGAAGGCCGCGAAAGTCAGGATATAACCAACCGTAAAGTGGGCTAAACCAACCAAACGAGCTTGAACGATCGACAAAGCAACGGGCTTGTCTTTCCATCGAACCAAGTTTGCCAGTGGTGTGCGTTCGTGTGCCCAGACGAGAGTTTCAATCAACTCTTGCCAGTAACCTCTCCAAGAGATCAGGAACATGAAGCCAGTTGCCCAGACTAGGTGTCCGAAGAGGAACATCCAATCCCAAACTGACAGATTGTTCATACCGTATGGGTTGTAACCGTTGATCACCTGTGCGGAGTTCGCCCAGAGGTAGTCGCGGAACCAACCCATTAAGTAGGTGGAAGACTCGTTAAATTGAGCAACGTTGCCTTGCCAAATTGCCAGATGTTTCCAGTGCCAGTAGAAGGTTACCCAACCGACGGTATTGAGTGCCCAGAAAACTGCCATATAAACAGAGTCCCAAGCAGAAATGTCACAAGTACCGCCACGACCGGGGCCGTCGCAAGGGAAGGCAAAGCCAAAGTCCTTTTTATCGGGCATCAGCTTAGAACCACGAGCATCCAAAGCGCCTTTTACAAGGACGAGAACTGTGGTGTGGATTGCCAAAGCAAAGGCATGGTGTACTAAGAAGTCGCCAGGTCCAATGGTTAAGAACAGAGAGTTGGTGCTATTATTAACGGCATCCAACCAGCCTGGTAGCCACACATTACCGTAGTTGGGCCAAGCTGTAGAAGCAATACTGTCTGGATTGGACAGCAGAGTGTTTAAACCATATAGCACTTTACCGTGAGAAGCTTGGATGAACTGGGCAAACACCGGTTCAATCAAGATTTGCTTCTCTGGTGTACCAAAAGCGACAACTACGTCATTGTGAACGTACAAACCGAGGGTGTGGAAGCCTAAGAACAGCGATACCCAGCTCAGGTGAGAAATTATCGCTTCTTTATGCTTCAGCACACGGTCGAGTACGTTGCCCTTATTTTGTTCTGGGTCATAATCCCGCACCCAGAATATGCCTGCGTGGGCGAAAGCACCGACCATGAAGAAGACAGCAAGATACTGGTGGTGCGTGTACAAAGACGCCTGGGTTGTATAGTCCTTCGCGATAAACGCGTAAGGAGGCATGGCGTACATGTGCTGCGCTACCAACGATAGAGCCGTACCAAGCGCTGCCAAGTGTATGGACAACTGAAAGTGCAGCGAGTTGTTATAGGTATCGTACAGCCCTTGGTGGGGCAAGTTGAATTGACCTTCTGTTTGGACGCCAAAGAAGTTTCTGGCGTTCAGCATTTCTTTAATGCTGTGACCAATACCGAAGTTTGTCCGGTACATGTGACCTGCAACAATGAAGATCACTGCGATCCCCAGGTGGTGGTGAGCCATATCGGTCAACCACAGCGATTCTGTTTGGGGATGAAAGCCGCCCAAGAAGGTTAGAATCGCCGTCCCTGCGCCAGTCGATGTGCCGAATAGATGATTGGCAGTGTCTGGATTAGCGGCGTATGCTCCCCAATTCCCAGTGAAGAATGGTTTCAATCCTTCTGGGTGCGGCAGTGTCGTCAGGAAGTTATCCCAACCTACATGCTGTCCGCGTGATTCGGGGATGGCTACGTGAATCAAGTGACCTGCCCATGCCAATGAACTCACACCAAACAAACCCGCTAGGTGGTGGTTTAGACGTGGCTCTGCGCTCTTAAACCAAGCTAAGCTTGGACGGAACTTGGGCTGTAAGTGCAACCAGCCTGCGAACAAGAACAATGCTGCCAGCAACAGTAGGAATACTGAACCTTGGTACAGGTCATTGTTTGTCCGCATCCCGATGGTGTACCACCAGTGGTATACACCTGAGTAGGCTATATTTACCGGGTTGCTGGCTCCGCCTTGGGTAAATGCTTCTACAGCTGGTTTACCGAAGTGGGGATCCCAAATTGCATGGGCGATGGGACGGATGTGTAGAGGATCTTTAATCCACTGTTCAAAGTTACCTTGCCAAGCGACATGGAATAGAAGGCTCGATGCCCACAGGAAAATGATTGCCACATGACCAAAGTGGGTTGCGAAAATCTTTTGGTAAAGATTTTCCTCTGTCATGCCATCATGGCTTTCAAAATCATTTCCTGTAGCCATCGCATACCAGATCCGGCGTGTCGTCGGGTCTTGTGCGAGTTCCTGGCTAAATTTTGGAAATTTTGTTGCCATAGGTTTGATAAAATCCTCTGACCTTGAAAGAGTATCGGAGGCGCGGAAGCGCGGAGTTCGTAGTTAGTAATTTGTTATTTGTTGCTTGCTATTTGAAACTACCAACAACTAAAAACTATTAACCAAAAACTCCTCACTCCTCACTACTCTATAAACTAAACTAGCCCAATGTAAGAATTCGTGCGTGGAAGAACGCCCAGGTGGTTACAATACCCCCTAAAAGGTAGTGAGCGACTCCGACAGCTCGACCCTGAACAATACTCAGAGCACGAGGCTGAACTGATGGTGCTACCTTCAATTTATTATGCGCCCAAACAATTGACTCAATCAATTCTTGCCAATAGCCACGACCACTAAACAGGAACATTAAGCTGAATGCCCAGACAAAGTGACCGCCCAAGAAGAGGAGACCATATGCTGACAGCGCACTGCCGTAAGAGTTAATGACTTGTACAGCATGTGCCCACAAGAAGTCACGTAACCAGCCGTTAATTGTGATGGCACTTTCGGCAAAGTTACCACCCGTTATATGAGTTACAACACCGTCTGCATCTACCGTTCCCCAGACATCAGATTGCATCTTCCAACTGAAGTGGAAAATCACGATAGAAATGGTGTTGTACATCCAGAACAAACCGAGGAATACATGGTCCCAACCAGACACCTGACAGGTGCCACCACGACCGGGTCCATCACAGGGGAAGCGGAAGCCTAAGTTCATCTTATCTGGAATCAGACGGGAGGAACGGGCAAACAGGAATCCCTTTAACAGAATTAGGACTGTGACATGAATTTGGAACGCGTGGATGTGGTGGATCATAAAGTCCGCCGTACCCAGCGCGATCGGCATCATTGCCACTTTACCGCCGACAGCTAGGATACCACCGCCGAAAGCATAGCTTACAGGTTCCAGAGCATTAGGTGCAGTTGCTCCAGGTGCAACAGTATGCAGGTTTTGTACCCATTGAGCAAATACTGGCTGCAACTGAATTGCGGTGTCTGAGAACATATCTTGGGGACGACCCAAGGCACGCATTGTGTCGTTGTGAACGTACAGTCCGAAGCTATGGAAGCCCAAGAACATACATACCCAGTTTAAGTGGGAGATAATAGCATCCCGGTGACGAAGCACGCGCTCCAAAACGTTGTTTTGGTTAACGACTGGATCATAATCGCGCACCATAAAGATGGTAGCGTGAGCTGCTCCACCCACAATCAGGAATGCACCAATCCACATGTGGTGAGTGAATATGCACAACTGTGTAGCATAGTCAGTTGCCAAGTACGGATATGGAGGCATCGCGTACATGTGGTGCGCAATAATAATGGTCAGCGAACCCAGCATTGCCAGGTTAGTTCCCAATTGCGCATGCCACGAGGTGGTCATGTTTTCGTAGAGACCTTTGTGACCATCACCGGTGAAGGGACCTTTGTGGTTTTCTAGGATCTCTTTAATACTGTGACCGATTCCCCAGTTAGTACGGTACATATGACCGGCAACTATGAACAGGACGGCGATCGCCAAGTGGTGGTGAGCAATATCCGTCAACCACAAGCCACCTGTGACTGGGTTCAAACCGCCTTTGAAGGTTAGGAAGTCAGCATACTGACCCCAGTTCAAAGTCCAGAATGGTGTTAACCCGTTTGAAAAGCTAGGGTATAACTCAGTTATTAAGTCACGGTTCAAAATGTACTCGTGGGGCAACGGTACATCCTTAATGGGCACTCCCGCATCCAACAGCTTGTTAATAGGTGAGGAGACGTGAATTAAGTGACCTGTCCATCCCAAGGAACCCAAGCCTAATAGTCCAGCCAAGTGGTGGTTCAGCATCGACTCCACGTTCTGGAACCATTCCAGTTTAGGAGCACGCTTGTGGTAGTGGAACCAACCAGCAAAGAGGAACAAGCTTGCTAATACCAAGCCGCCGATGGCTGTACAGTACAGCTGGAATGAATTTGTAATACCCCAGCCGCGCCAAATTTGGAAAAAGCCTGAGGTGATTTGGATGCCGTGGAAACCACCACCAACATCGGCATTCAAAATGTCTTGACCAACAATTGGCCACACAGTTTGAGCGCTAGGCTTGATGTTGAGGGGATCGCTCAGCCAAGCTTCGTAGTTTGAGAAACGAGCGCCGTGAAATATCATCCCGCTGAGCCACAGAGTCACTACTGCTAAGTGACCGAAGTGTGCCGCGAATATCTTGCGGGATATATCTTCTAAATCGCTCGTATGTGTATCGAAATCATGGGCAAGGGCGTGCAGGTTCCAAATCCATGTTGTGGTTTTGGGACCTCTGGCTAAGGATTTGTCGAAATGTCCCGGCTTTGACCATAGTTCAAATGAGGTTGGAACTGGGTCATTATCGACGATGATTCTTGCCTTTTTTTCCTCGCGCTCTGGAGGACTAATTGTCATTCGGCCTCCTCTCTATAAAGTAAGGATTGAGGACTCTGGTCTTCTACAAGTTGTCTTCACTGGCTGCAGTCAGCTTTAAAAGCTTCTTCCAGCACTTACACCGGATCAGCAGTGAAGACCCCATGTGAATATTGCTTTCTCGTTGAATTATAAAGGCTGATCTCATACATTGTTAGATACTTGTTAATAATACTTCAAACTCTCCAAATCAGTTGTGTTATCTGCCTTTTGTAGTTAAACTCTTGGTCAAAAAGTCAATAGATAGTTCACTTATTTTACAAAGCGCAACAATTCGTAAAAATAGCGGTTTTGTTAAGTATTTTTACTAACTTATGAGTTTAGGGGGATAAGGGTGTAAGCAACAGGAGGGTGGGAATGAAAGCACTTTAAATCAATAGGTAGCGATCGCGCTTCAGTAAAGTTCTCTTCAGGTAGATGCAAACACCTTTGTTAATAAGCTTCCCCTGTTTCCCGCACCCCTAAACCTTTTTTGAGATATGGTTCATCATGGACAGTTTGAGCCAAAATAATTCTGTCAGTTGTTTAAAGTCACTGACCCCCTGCTATAACCAGGGGGCTTGCAATAACAAAATTGTGAACGCTTAGAGCAGTTCTCTAAGAACAAAGTTCGATTACTAAAACGTTCAACCGGGCTAATCGTGAAGGCAGTGACAACTGCCGTTCATGTTTCCTCCGTGGGTTAAAAACACACGGTTTCCACATGTATCGGAGATTTTTTAGATGAAATTGTGGCAGACGACGGTGTTAGCGAAGCTTCGACCTAGGAGAATTACTGTCCTCAGGTCACTTATCGCATTCTTACTAGTATTAAATTTGACCAGTTGTGGCGAGAAAGCGGTCAGCCAAGTACCAAATACGTCTAGCGACGTGCAGGAAAAAGTTCAACTTTCCAAGCAAATCTCAGAAGTTTCGCCACCAGCAGCAATTCAAGAACTGCGTCAAGCTTTGGAAGTCTACCAGCCACAAGTAACAATTGTTACGCCTAAATCAGACGAAGTGCTGCAAGACAACACAGTGAATGTCAGCTTTCTCGTTAAGGATCTACCTATATTTAAAGAATCACAATTGGAGCTTGGTCCGCATTTACACGTAATTCTTGATAACGAACCTTACACCGCCATCTACGATTTAAATCAGCCCTTGGTTTTGCCAGAGTTGTCTCCTGGGACGCATACCTTACGAGTCTTTGCCTCGCATCCTTGGAATGAAAGCTTTAAAAATGAAGGTGCCTATGCCGAGACAACATTTCACATTTTCACTAAAACCGATGATAATCACCCGAATCCAGCCAAGCCCCTGTTAACTTATAACAGTCCCCAAGGTCGTTACGGGGCAGAGCCGATTTTACTGGACTTTTACCTCACGGAGGCACCACTGCATATAGTCGCTCAAGACAACCCTAAGGATGAAATTGCTGATTGGCGCATTCGCTGCACTATTAATGGTGAAAGTTTTGTTCTTGATCGTTGGCAAGCAGTCTATCTTAAAGGCTTTAAGCCTGGTAAAAACTGGGTAAAACTAGAATTTCTCGACGAACAGGGCAACCCTGTCAAAAATGTCTTTAACAGCACAGTCAGACTTATCACCTACGAACCTAAAGGGAAAGACACTCTGTCTAAAATTGTTAGAGGAGAAATCTCAATCGATAAAATTCGTGGAATTGTAGATCCTAATAACTACACTGCTAAGACACCAAATATTGAACCCACTCCTACTTCAACACCTAGCGTTGAAAAATTACCCGAAACTCAGCCTCTGGAAGAAAAACTTCCAACTGTGTCGCCCACACTACCAGAGATT
>CALMVQ010000345.1:15004-55825 GCA_937873135.1 uncultured Scytonema sp.
ATTTTACCTGACAAAATTGCTCCCCAACCAGGAACACTGGACTGAGAAAGATACTTCAACTGAAGCCGTAGGAGTCACCCACTGAATTTTGTACCCAGAATCAGTGACGGCGATATTGCCAGATAAAGTCCGAACATTCCCCCGACTGATTATTAATATTGGCAATACTTAGAGCGGGGAATAGTTCGGATTTTCCTTATCTCCTACTTTTGCCTTCATGAATGTAAATCATCCGATTTACAAAGGATAAATAAGCTTCCATCACCTCCGCGTCCAATTCTTAAAGTTTCATCCAAGTAAGTAATGTCGAGGGTAGCAATTCTACCTGGAGGATTATTAGCACTTGATACCTTGAATGGGTTAAGTTGAGGAGTGACAAAGCCAGCAATTTTCTGAATCGACAAATAGCGTTTATCAAAATAGACGTTGAGACGTTTGTCTGGTAGAGAATCAGAATTTTCTTGATCTAGCTCAAAGGTAGCTGTTACCTTGACGTATCCCGATAGTATTCCAAGAGGATGTGTAACACTAGCTAGATTAAAAAACGTATTGTCTGCGAGAGTTATCACTTGATAAACTTTACCTACCTTTAAACCCAATGGAAGTTTCTCTAAAGAACGGATTTCTCTAGCAGTAGAGTATAGGAGTTGCCAAGTCCCTTGAAGTAGAAAAGGGGCAGTTCTCAAAGGATTGAGATTAGGATTGACACCTTCAAGTTCAACAGTCAGTTGCTCTATTTTTTGGGCTTGAGTTTTATCTAGCTTCAAATCAGTAACAGGAGAGCCATCACGCTCAGATTGAATCGAATCAAGAAAAACTTGTAATTTTTCCTTAACTGCTAGTTGATTGTTCAAGGTTCTTTTTTGGGATGAGTCGGTCTTTACCTTGATTCTATAACATGTTCTATCTTGCACCTATTGAGCTAAACGCGTTTGAATCTCTGCTGGTTTTACTCTTTTAAAGCACGAAGAAGTCAATCAAAGATACTCAACTCCAAACCTTGAGATAAAGCTTCTACAAAGGCAAGTGCTTTGATCGGATTACCGACAGTATCTAAAACAGGGCTATAACAGGCGATCGCACCCTCACCTGGTATAATCGCAAGGAGTGTGCCACTAATGCCCGACTTCATCGGCAAACCAGTTCGGATAGCAAACTGAGAAGAAGCCTCATAAAGTCCGCAGCTGAGCATCAGCGCATTAACACTACGACAGTTTTGCGGTGCAATTAATTTACTTTCATTAGTAAGAAGTTTTCCTAAAAGAGCTACATCTTTCACTGTCCCTGACAAACAGCATATTTGCTCGTAAGTGTCAAGTGCTGTATCTAAATTCTTTAAATATCCACTCGTAGTTAGGTACTTAGCGATTTCTCGATTTGTAATTGAGTTCGCCAAGCGCACGGAAGCCAGCATTATTTCGTCCAACTTAAAATCACAACCGGCTAATTGATTTAGCCATTGACACAGGCGACTTGTGCGATCGCGTGGATTGTCTCCTGGTAATTTATCAGCTAAAGTAATAGCCCCACTATTGATCATCGGATTGCGGGGTCGTCCGTTATCGGCAATAAGTTGATCGAGGGAATTGAAAGGAGCATCTGATGGTTCAACCCCAACCCACTGAAAAACTTTCTCTACTCCCAGATTTTCTAGTAAGTATAGTAGCGTAAAAGGCTTGATAACGCTCATCAGGGGAAATACACAAGCTGTCTCACCCTGGCTGAAATGCCCGGACTTACAGTCAATGTAAACTGCAAACCAACGAGAATCAGCCATAGCCAAAAGAGGAATGCGATCGGCAACTCGTCCTTGATATGATAAAGCTCTAGCTTGTTGTACCCAAGCTGATAACTTAGTAGTCGTTAATCTTTCCAGTCCGGTCATCATTAAATTTAAAAAATAGTGTAACAATTAAGGCGACGTAAGGACGACTCCTGTTTCAACTGAAAAATAATACATCGAGCGTGATGAATAATAGACAATAAAAAGTAAACAACAATTACCAATTCCCACGTACCATTTTCTAAACCGTTAATTTACTAATAGGGTAATCAGGAATGACAAATTATGTTAAATACCCGTGTTAGAGCGCCAGAACTCCCTCAAGATTTTCCTTGGCTTAACACAGACACACCCTTGTCTCTAAAGCAACTGAAAGGTAGAGTCATCATTTTAGACTTTTGGACATACTGCTGTATCAACTGTTTGCACATCCTACCAGACTTGAAATATCTAGAACAAAAGTATAGAGATAGCCTTACCATTATTGGTGTACATAGTGCTAAATTTGACAACGAAAAGGAAACTGAAAATATTCGTCAAGCTATTTTGCGCTACGATATCGAACATCCAATTTTAGTGGACAGAGGTTTCGAGGTTTGGCAACAATATGCTGTGCGTGCTTGGCCAACCTTAGTAGTGATCGATCCAAAAAGTTATGTAATAAGTTCTTTAGCTGGTGAGGGTCATTGTCATGTTTTAGATGAGTTGATTCAACAGTTAATACACCAACATCGACAACAAGGAACTATTAACTTTCAAGAACTGAACTATTCTTTGGAAAAACAGCGAGAACCATTAATTACACCACTGGCTTTTCCGAGTAAAGTCTTGGCGACAAAAGAAAGATTATTCATTGCCGATTCCGGACATCACCGCTTAATTATAAGTAATTTAGAAGGAGAAATCATACATTTAATTGGTACAGGGAAATCAGGGTTAATAGATGGTAATTTTCAACAAGCTCAGTTTTTTACACCTCAAGGAATGGCATTTGATGAAGAAAATGAAATCTTATACGTTGCTGATACAGATAATCATGTTTTGCGGCGAGTTGACTTGATGCGTCAAGTCGTGGAAACGATCGCCGGCACTGGCAAGCAAAGCCGCAATGTCCATCCTCATAGCGGTTGTGGACAACAAACAGCACTTTCATCTCCTTGGGATTTACAAAAGTTGGGAAATACCCTATTGATCGCAATGGCTGGTTCCCATCAAATCTGGCAAATGGAATTGGAAACCAGTATCATCAGAACTTATGCTGGTATTGGTGCAGAAGCTTGTATTGATGGCGCACTCTCAGAATCTGCCTTTGCCCAACCCAGCGGCATTACCACTGATGGCAAGGAATTATACATTGCTGACAGCGAAGTTAGCTCAATTCGTGGTGTGACATTGATTGAACCTCAGCAAGTCAGAACTGTTTGTGGTAGTGGCGATTTATTTGGTTTTGACGATGTTGATGGACAAGGTTCCGATGTGCGCTTGCAGCACTGTTTGGGGGTAGAGTACGCTCAGAATTATATTTGGGTAGCAGATACTTACAACCACAAAATTAAACGCGTCGATCCCCATACAGGCGATTGTCAAACAGTATTGGGAAGTTCAGCGGGATTGCAAGATGGTAAAGCTAAAAACAGCCGCTTCTGTGAACCTTCAGGATTAAGTATTATAAATTCTCATTTATATATTGCTGATACAAACAACCATGCCATCCGGCACGTTAATTTAGATACACTGAGCGTCACAACTCTAAAATTTCCAGGTTTGTGTGCGCCAGATGTATGTATTCCTAATTAAAGAGTAAATCGCGATTTTATAGCAGATTTCAACTGAGAGTAATGATTATTACAAAAACGCAATGTTAAAGCTCATTGCTTTTCAAAAATGGTGTGAGTTAAAACTTATACGGGGCGCTTGCTAAATTCTGATAAGCACGTTACAAATATAAACAATTACTAACTTTTCTTATCAAGATTTTAATTGATTTTATGCTAAGTAACTGGCAGAATATGCAGGAAAGTAAAGGCAAGTAGCTATTTGCCTTACCATTTTTTTTGTAACAAATATTGGTGTTGATATGAGTGAAAACTTTATACCTTTAGACTCTGATGATGTAGTACTTATAGGAAAATCTACGTTTAAAGTTAGTATATTACAAGAGTTACTTGATAAAGAAATCAGGAAGAAGTTACACCACAATATATATGAATCTAACAGCTTAGAACCAGGCGTTTCAATGCTGGAATTTTTAAGTCAAATATCTTTAGGGGAAAGAAAGATAAATTTAAAAGAAATAGGATATAATTATATCACTGATTGTCAAGTCTTGAAAATTGGTGACAGTAGTTGGCAGAATGGAAAGCTAAAGATTCAGATATTTATATCAACTATGCATTACGATAAAACCCAAATCTGTTTGGAATTTGGTTGTGATAAATCTTTTGAGAATGATTTCCTTTTAGACGAAATTTCTAAAATCATTCAACCATAAAAATGATTTTTAAAGATTTTAAAGGTAAGTCCTTAGCTATTTGGTAAGAAAATAGACCATCAACTTCTTCCAGAAGTCGGGCGTCTTGACACTCTGCGGGCGCTCAGCCACGGAGAGTGTTAAGACATTAACTGTCTTACTCTCGAACCGCTAGAAGAATATCGCTCCCTCGCTGTGGACGCAGAGAAAGAAGGTAAAAAAGAAAAAGATAGGTAATCTTACACGAGCGCTGCAAGGAGTAATATCCCTATTCCTAGGGTTGAAGCGGGTACTCACGTTTGCCGTACTAGGCGTAGTGATATTTTAATGGCGATTACTTTAGCCGTGACTTTCTTTCTATCCAGAACTAGGTTTTAATGTAAACTCTGCCGGAGGAAGTTTTCCCCGGCGAGCTTTACGTTTTTTCTGGCATTGTTATTATACAACAAATTACATTATTCTCGTTAGTAGCCTTTTACAGTTCTTCTAAATTTTACTTAGGCGTTTACGCCTTAAACCGTTTTTATCCCTGTCCTAAAGAACAGGGTTTTCAGCGGGTATTCTTATAACAGAAATATCAATAAGGCATGTATCTCAATGCCCTATCAAGAGTATAGAACCTGACATTTGCTTGACATAAATCCGATAGATAAGATGCAGAATAAAGAAACTAAACTTTTCCGTACTGAAGCGCTAGAGCGCCTGTCCTCACCCGAACAACTAGATCAGCTGATCCAGGTCGTTAGGCCCCAAGCCTGGATGCCCTTAGTTTCTATGGGCTTTTTGGTACTTGTGGCTGGCACTTGGAGTGTCGTCGGGCGTATTCCACTCACTGTAACGGGTTCTGGCGTGTTGTCTCGACCTCGTAATGTAGTGCAATTTCAAGCACTAGGTGGTGGTCAATTGTTAACCTTGAACATCAAGCCAGGAGATGTTGTTAAGCAGGGTCAAGTACTCGCGACAATCGACCAATCTAATATCAAGCAACAACTGCAACAAGAGAGAGCAAAGTATATCCAATTGCAAGAGCAAAACCAAGACACTGAGAAGCTTCAAAAGCAGCAAATAGTGTTGTCACAAAAAACCCTTGAACAACAGCAAAAAGACTACGAAGAAAGCCTCCGTCGAGAGTCAGTATCACCAACGCTGCACTCGGAAACGATCAGAGCATTAGAGCAAAAACGACAAAGCTTGGAACACAGCTTGTCCAGAGAAAAAGTAGAGCCAGTGCTGTACAAAAAAAATCTGGCAGCGCTTGCAGAAAAACGTAAAAGTCTCTTAGAGCGTTCATCACAACTGAGTTCATTGTTGCGAACCTTAGAAGAACGAGTTTCAACTCGTCGTAGTCTCTTTGAGCAAAAGGTTATTAGTCAAGATACTCTGCTGCAATCTCAGCAGGACTTGTTGAACCAAAAGGCGCAAGTGTCAGATATTCAAACGCAACTGAAAGACCTTGAAGTTCAAAAAACTAATGCGGAGCGAGATTACCTGCAAAATCTGAATAAATTTGATGATATAAACAATAATATTCAAGAAATTAAAGTTCAAAAAACTAATGCGGATCGAGATTATCTGCAAAATTTAAATAAACTGGACGAGATTAAAACCAAACTTAAGGATATAGAGGTCCAAAAAACCAAACTGGTTCAACAAGATTTAGAAAAGTCTATCAACAAAATAAATCAAATTCAGGAAGTGAGACGCAAGATTGCTTCTTTAAAGCTGCAATTAGAGCAAAATAGCCAAATCATTAGTAAATATAATGGTCGCGTCTTAGAAGTGAGTGGACTCTCCGGTCAAGTTATTAGTCCTGGCAGCCGTATTGGATTGATTGAAGCTGAAGATCCATTAGCTCAATTAGAAAGTCTTGTTTACTTTGCTGATAAGGATGGCAAGCTTCTAAAACCTGGTATGACTGTACAGGTCACACCTAGCGTTGTCAAGCGCGATCGCTACGGTGGAATTATTGGAGTAGTCACGAAAGTTTCTCCCTTTCCTGTAACAATTCAAGATATCACAGCACAAGTCGGCAATGAAGACCTGGCAAAGAGCTTTGCTAGTAGTAATGCCGCTCGCGTGCAAGTCTTCATTCAACTACAAAAAGATCCAACCACTGTCACCGGATACAAGTGGTCTTCCTCTAAGGGTCCAGCTCTCACCCTCTCATCAGGTACAACTACGCAAGTCCGAGTTAAAGTTGGAGAAGTCGCACCTATATCTTACATCATTCCGATTTTTCGCTCTTTGACTGGGATTTATTAAGTTGACAACGCAGGTTCTTTCTTCTTCTAATTTCTAGCTCCTAAAAAGAGAGGATACGAAGGGGGTAATCCGTTTGGTGTTAAGTGGGGAACCATGTAAATAATGGTGCTTTCATCAGAAGACGCCTGATCCCGCAGTGCTGTACTTGCAGCCTTTTTCATTAATAAAAAGGCGTGTAAGCACCCGATTCCTCCTTAAAGACTCCCACCTACTACCTACCTCTCGGTCAACATCAACTAAACTATGCCTTTTGCTTTTATTAATCGAATTTTACAGCGATCGCAAACAAGTCGCGTTCGTACCCCCACATTACTGCAAATCGAAGCAACTGAATGCGGCGCGGCTGCTTTGGGAATTATTTTAGGTTACTATGATCGCATTGTCCCTTTGACAGAACTACGGCGTGAGTGTGGCATCTCGCGAGATGGTAGCAATGCCATGAATATCGTCAAAGCTGCCCGAAACTATGGACTAAACGCTAAAGGTTTTAAAAAAGTATTATCCAGTCTCAAAACCCTTCCCCCCCCTTACATTGTCTTTTGGAATTTCAACCATTTTCTCGTGGTGGAGGGTTTTGGAAAAAACTGCGTCTACCTTAACGATCCTGCTACGGGACGGAGGACAGTTTCATTAGAAGAGTTGGATCGTGCTTACACTGGAGTCGTTCTGGTAATGGAACCAGGAGCAGATTTTCAGAAGGGAGGTAAAAAAAATGACATAATATCAGCTTTATGCGAGCGCTTAAACAACTCACGCGGCAGTATTCTGTTCTGCTTTTTAGCAGGGTTGTTACTGACAGTTCCTCGGTTAGCTGTGCCCGGTTTTACTCAGGTGTTTGTTGATGAAATTTTGATCTCAGACCGACAAGACTGGATACGACCGTTAGTGTTAGGAATGGTTCTCACTGCTATACTAAGGGCACTGCTGGCAAGGTTACGGCTTACTTACCTGCGCAAGCTCATGCTGAAGTTGTCAGTCACAATGTCAGGGCAGTTTCTCTGGCATATTCTACGCTTGCCAGTTGGGTTTTATGCTCAACGCTTCGCAGGTGAAATTAGCTCTCGTGTGTCACTTAACGACAAAATTGCGGATATACTCTCAGGTCGCCTTGCTACCACAGTGATCGACTCCGTGATGATGGTCTTTTACTTTCTGATTATGCTTCAGTATGACTGGGTACTAAGTATGATCGCGGTTGGTTTTGCCGCTCTTAACTTTTTTGCCCTACAATATCTATCGCGGACTCGTGTTGATGCCAATATGAAGCTAGCAGCTGAATACGGTAAAGTCAATGGGGTGGCGATCGCACTGATCCAAAATATAGAAACCGTGAAAGCGAACGGGCTTGAGTCCGATTCATTTGCTAAATTCGCTGGGTACTATGCCAAAGCACTCAACGCCCAGCAAGAATTGGCTTTACAAACTCAAATTCTGACAATATTACCCACCGTTTTAACAGCACTAACCACCGCTTCTATCTTAGTTGTCGGTGGCTTTAGGGTAATGAATGGCAGCCTTAGTATTGGGATGCTCGTGGCCTACCAAAGTTTAACAGCCAGTTTCCTAGATCCTGTCAACAGTCTCGTCAATTTCGGTAGTCTATTACAAGACTTAGAAGCGGACTTAAACCGCCTTGATGACGTACTACAAAATTCTGTTGATGCAGAGGTAGAGAGGACTTGCATAGGGGGACTGAAGACGGGGAAACTTGGGGACAACCTCCTTTTATCTCGCACGGACACAGTCCCCTTCCGTCTCCACGGAGGTATTGAGTTGCAAAATATCACCTTTGGTTACAGCCGCTTGGACAATGCTTTGATAGAAAACTTTAGCCTAACTTTGAAGCCGGGGCAACGAGTGGCAATAGTCGGGGGTAGTGGTTCTGGCAAGTCTACAATTGCCAAGTTAATTTGTGGTCTTTATGAACCTTGGTTGGGAGAAATTTACTTTGATGGTGTACCCAGAACCCAGATTAAGAGATCCGTTTTGGCAAACTCTTTGGCAATGGTGGAACAAGATATCTTTCTTTTCGCTGGGACAATTCGCGAGAATCTTACCCTATGGGATTCGACAGTGCCACAAGCCGACTTAGTTCAAGCTTGCCGCGATGCCGCTATTCATGATTTGATTGTCTCTCTGCCTGGCGGATATGATGCTGTGCTGATTGAAGGGGGCATGAACATGAGTGGTGGACAGCGCCAACGCCTAGAAATTGCTCGTGCGTTAGTGAGGAATCCGTCGGTTTTGGTAATGGATGAGGCAACAAGTGCGTTGGATGCTCAAACAGAACTCATAATTGATCAGAACTTACGGCAGCGCGGTTGCTCTTGCATTGTCGTCGCACACCGATTGAGTACGATTCGAGATTGCGATGAAATTATTGTGCTAGAGCAAGGGAAAGTCGTGCAACGGGGTACTCATGAGGAGTTATGGGAGTCAGGAGGTAAGTATGCTAACTTGCTCCGTACTGAAGGATAATATGCCATAATATCCGCTGAATCGAGGCTGACTCAAACAACTCAGGATTGTATGAGCAGCTTACTCTTAAATTCTCCTCTTCTTCAGCAGCCAAAACAACAAGCTCATACCCAGCAATGTGTTCTTCAACTAAATTCGGCAGGAGTCCCCCGCTGAAATGTACCCATTCAGCGGCGGGAGGAATGCCGGGAATTATGGGTGCGTCCTCCAAACATTTTTTTCTACCTTGAAAAAGAGTGAGGAGGACAGCGCCCATAATTCCTATCTCTTAGACTGCTACACATAAACGCGAACTACGCTTGAATAACTTAACCTTAGTCGGACTGAATTGTCCTAACCTATGCCAGTTGTGGTCATACACAGAGATGTTTTTGGTTTTCTCTGTTTGGGTATAACCACCAATCCATCCGATATAAACAATCCCTGCTTTCTCTGCCTTAACTAAGTCACCAGAACGAAAACCAAATGGTGTTACGGTTCCACCTTTACGTTTTCGATGATTTGGAGAAACATTTACTGGATTCTCAAAATGCAGTTGACGACGGAACACTCTTAGGCGACTAATGACTTTGAATGGCGCGGGTGTGACAACAACTTGACCTACCCAGCGATGTCCATGACTATTGGCAGTATGGAATTTCTCAAACTGCAGAAAATTGCTAGCAGCCAAAGCTATGCCGTCATGAGCGTGAGTTTCTGGTGTTTGCTTTTCCTTGTTTTTCTTGTCTTTAGCTAATCCTAATTGCTGCCTGAGAATGGAAGTTTGCCAACCGTCTCACCAAAAGACTGAAAAATCTGCCAGCCTCATTACAAGTAAGGGGTTTAGAGCCAACGTTGAAGCGGAAAAATCGCCCCAATTGTCAACTGGTATACAAAAAGAACAACTTTTCATGGGGCGATTTTTCCGGAGGCTGGCAGATTTTTCTAGGTAAAAGCCCAACCCTCTTGAGTATTGGTAGGCACAATAGTGTTCAGCCATGACAACATGGTTTTTTGACCAACCATCACAGGGCTAAATCCTTTAGTGCCCTTAGCTTTCACAATTTCGTAAGTGATTTGAGTAATCGGAAATAGTTTGACTAGTTCCTTAGTTACTCGTAATTCCAACTCTTTGTTAGCGCGAATGCTTGGTGGTAATTTGTTCTGTTTGCGATTGTCAAAACGCTTTTGACGGTGCGCTCTTTGATGAAATGGGACTTGACGTAAAGCTCGCGGGAGAGAATCTTCTCTCCCGCAGACTTTACGATTTATGCGCCTACCACGTCTAGCACGTCTTAAAATACGTCGCCCTGACATCTTTTTAGTGATTTCCGGAAAAGGCAGAATTAGGTGTGCCATAAACAAAGTAAACTTTGCTGATTGTATTGCCGCACCTGTAAATTTCTTACCCGGGTCTAAACCTAACGCAATAGACTGTGTTTCTGTCCCTGACGGTTCTGTTAATAACTGAATGCAAAAAACATTCAGGTCGTTATGTACAATTTTTGCTTTACCATCTTTTAGCCAACGCCTAGCACGGCTAGGTTTTGTTGGCATAAGTGGTCCGCCGTCTTGATCTAATACTGGTACTCGCATAAAGTGATAAACCTCCGAGTAAAGTAATAAGTCCCTTAGCCCACCGCTACCAAAATGTCCTTTCTGCAAGCACCAATAATCAGTCGGTTTGTAAGTAATCCAGACTAGGGAAATATCTGGTAGTACGTATCAGGTAACGGCTTAGGCTAGTCTACTGTTACCTTGAAAGCTGATTCTTCCAAGCCTACACCGTACCGCCTAAGCGGTTGGTGTAGGTAGTTGACTGTCCTCTAGTTGCTCTTCCTTTATCTGAACAGCCACAGTTTGTAACTCAAATAGGATTGCTATATTAAACAAATGGCAAACCGGAGAAAAACACTATGACTACAAGCATCGAGCGTGCGGTAAAACCCTCTCTTTTCCCAGACCATACTCAATTACCAGACGAAGACGGCACTTTTGTGAAAAATTTTCAACAGCATCCTCAGAGTATTATTTTAACAGACTCAATTGGTCCTGTTTTAGAAAAAGTTCATCCGGATGGTCAATATGCTATCGGACAAGATTGTGGCATCTACTGGAGAGAAACTGATCCTCCAGAAAAAGGTGCAGAAGCACCTGACTGGTTTTATGTTGGCAACGTACCTCCAACATTCAATGGAGAAATTCGACGCTCTTATGTACTTCGACGAGAATACATTCCTCCGTTAATCGCATTAGAGTTTGCTAGTGGTGATGGTTCAGAAGAAAGAGACGCAACACCTTTATCTGTGAGCGCAGAAGGCGAAAGCACAAAACCCGGCAAGTTTTGGGTCTACGAAAGAATTATCCATATTGCTTATTATGGTATCTATGAAATCAAAACAGGCAAATTAGAAGTTTACAACTGGGTCAATGGTTGTTATCGTCTCATGCAACCAAACGAACAAGGTCGTTATCTAATTGAGCCATTGGAAGTAGAATTAGGTTTATGGTCAGGAAGTTATCAAAATCAAGCCCAACTTTGGTTACGTTGGTGGGACACTTCTGGTAATATGTTACTGATTGGTAGTGAGCGTGCCGAAACAGAACGTGAGCGTGCCGAAACAGAACATGAGCGTGCCGAAACAGTAGAAAAAGCACAACGAGATGCAATACCCCGGCTACTTGAGTTAGGACTAAATATTGAACAAATAGCATCCGCGCTCTCATTGTCTGTGGAAGAAGTCCAGTCCCACATGTGACAATTTATCAACCGCACGTTCAACACATTAAATATGGAAGAATCTACTACACAACTAAGCCGAACTTAGACAAGTTCACCAACGTTCCAATTTAAATATTGAATCTGCTCGACTGGTGCCAAAAGCAAATTACAGCACATCATCACAGTAGCACCGATGAACTTGGTTCGGATTTGGCAGTGGTGGACAAAAGCTAGTAACTTTGGGAAAAGTATTTCTCGATTTGCGGTTAATCGCGTATAAAATTTAACTTTCTCAAATTCGCCAACAGAGTCATATAAATGCGCGAACCCACATAGGGGAAAAACGTCACTGGCTAGATATAATGATGATTTCGGCAGAGTGCCGAACTGGGAAATTCATGGAATTAGCAACGAAGCACATCTTGTGGGCTTCATTGTGCAGACGGATTGCCGCTTCGATGTCCGCACTGCGGGTAATAGTGACGTGAGGCTTCAATGTTACTTCGGTAAAGCGCCCGCTTCCGTCGCTTGCTTCCTCCATTACACCGACTGGGTTATCAACATAAGCTGTCACAACGATTCCCGCGCTGGCGCATAAGTGGAGATACCAGAGCATATGACAGGCACAGAGCGACGCCACAAGAAGTTCTTCGGGGTTATATCGTGTTGGATCGCCCCGGAAGGATGGATCTGACGAGCAATGGATCTGAGGTTTCCCGTCGCTTTGGATATTGTGGTTACGGCTGTATGCGCGATAACTAGCAGTACCTTCCCAAAGATTGCCAGTCCAAGTGACGGCAAGCGAATAGACGTGAGTCTTAGTCATTTTTAAGTATTACTCCCTTTCTGCTAGAAGAATACCGATAAAAAAAACCGCAATAGACTTGGGCAGTGCTTTGGCTCGCTGTGCGCTGTAGAAGGGTTAGCCCGAACTCACGGCGACTGGCTTTCATACTCTGCCGACAGTCACGCACCTGCCCGCGCCAAGAGCGCCAAGAAAGAAGATTAAGAAGATAGGTAATCTTATACCGAGAAGGGAGTAATTATGATAGGAGTGAGTGCAACTGCCAACCCAGGCATAAAGATTCTAGTACAGTCCACCGAACAGTATGGTGGAAATTCGGATGTAATAGTGACAGTTTTGCGTGTATAAAGAAGCACGTGCTAAAAAATGCCTCAGGATTATATGATAGAATATTTATTCGTTCCTGGATACAAAAATACCTATCTTCCTTTTGATTTTCTTGGTGTCCTTGGCGTCTTCTGGTGCGAGACGCTGCTTTGTACTCCTTCGGGGAAGCAAGCGTGACAAGGAGCCTGTCCGACTGGACTTGGCGGTTCATTAAATTGTCAGAATTTAGGAGCCAGAATAATTAAAGATTCCTTTCAAATTTGATGAAATGAATATACCAACAATCATAGACTCTTTATAAATTCTAAATTCTGACGGCTGTCTGCTGAATTATTACATCAAATGAGGTATTTATTTCTAGAAGTTTGAGAGTAAATTGGCATTCAATCAAAATTTTTACAAAAACTATTGAGTGAATGGAAGTTCTATATCGCCTCAAAGAAAATGAAGTTTTGCTGCTAAATGATCCAGAAAAAGTGTGGATTGTAAAAACAGGAATAGTATCAATATTTGTAACAAAGATCTTGGATGGAATACCTGTAAGTGTAGAAACACAGAGAGCCTCATATAAACGATATCTCTTTAACGCAGGCACTCTTGAGGCGTTATTTGGTGTGGCAACTGCTCATCAAGAATCTTTAGGTTTAGTAGCAGTAGCCAGGGAAACAACAGAATTATCTCAGATAACAATGGCAGCGTTGGTAGCACAAATAGCCTTAGAGGAAGCTAATGCGATCGCCCTCATAGAAGGTTGGCTTGACCACTTACATCAAACCTTCAACAATAGCATAGTGGCTAAAGAGGAACGCTATTTAATATTACAAAACCCAGAAAAAATAAATGAAATATCTAATATTTTATCTGAAATTAATGCTTCTACTATTAATAGCATAAATTTGCTCAAACAGCAGGGAGAAGAAATAGAGTTTCGCTCTTTTCAAGAACGAGAAGAACTTAACGCTCAGGTCATAGACTCAGCACTTTATAAGTTAGCTTCTGTACTGCAACCAGAACAACAAACTACATTTCTTCAGTCAGGAACACCTCTGCTAGTAGCAGTGGGAGCAGTGGCACGAGCAATGGGAATAACCATCACTTTGCCAACACAATCGGAAGATGTGAGTCGAGTGAAAGATCCAGTGGAGGCTATAGCTCGTTCCTCTCAAATTCGTACTCGTCGTATCACCTTAGAGGGTAATTGGTGGCTTCATGAGTCTGGTCCTCTGTTAGCTTATACCAAAGAAGAACAGCTGACGGTGGCTTTGTTACCAGTAGGTAGCCGTTACATTTTGTTCGATCCTACAAGCAGACAAAGCACACCTGTAAATCAGGCAGTCGCCGCAACATTGGCACGAGAAGCTTACCAATTCTACCGTCCTTTACCCAACGTTATCAAAAATGTGATTGCGTTGTTTCAGTTTGGGATCAAAGGTTATGAAAAAGACATTGCGTTCATTTTCGCAGCTGGGATTGTTGGCTCTTTGCTAGGAATGGTGGTACCTCAAGCAACAGCCCTTTTGGTTGATAATGCGATTCCAGATAGCGATCGCAGCTTGTTAGGGCAAATAGGAGGAGCGTTGTTCGCACTTGCAATTGGAAGATCAGCGTTTGGGATGTTCCAAGGAATCATTTCGCTGCGAGTAGAAAACGCTGCTGATAGTGCGATACAGCCAGCAATTTGGGATCGACTGCTGAGATTAAGTCCAGCATTTTTTCGCGAATATTCCTCTGGTGATTTGCTAAACCGTGCCTTATCGATAAACCAGATTCGTCAGAAACTCTCGGGAGGAACACAACGCACTTTATTGAGCGGACTGTTTGCCCTACTGAACTTAGTACTGATGTTTGTTTACGACTGGCAACTCGCTCTTGTCGGGGTAGGTGTAACCCTTTTCACAACTGTTGTCACCACTGTTGCTAGTTTGCTGGTTATACGCCAATTGCGACGACAGCAAGAATTGGATGGTGAGATTAATGGGTTAATTGTACAACTCATTAATGGGGTCACCAAGCTGCGAGTGGCAATGGCAGAAGAACGGGCATTTGCAGCTTGGGCAGATCGTTACAGTCAGCGCATCAGGCTCAAGGCCGATTTCCAACTTATTAGAGACAACGTCTCGGTATTTAATGAGGTACTTTCTTTAGTCACTGCGGCGCTGCTGTTTTGGTTTGCAGTTGCATCTATTAGTGCGGCTCAAGCAGGAGGACTGACAGTAGGCAAGTTTTTGGCTTTTAATTCTGCCTTGGGCATTTTTATTGGGGGAGTGAGCGACCTCAGCAATACTTTGACTGACATCTTAACAATTGTGCCACTATGGGAGCGAGCAGAACCAATTTTGCAAGCCGAACCGGAATATAATCATACCAAGGCAAACCCTGGCTCGTTGATCGGTCGCGTAGCTTTAAATAATGTTACCTTTCGCTATCGTGAGGATGGGTTGCCGATTCTGAATGATGTCAGTCTCCATGCAGATCCAGGGGAATTTGTAGCGATCGTCGGACCGTCAGGAAGTGGAAAGTCAACTATACTTCGGTTATTACTAGGATTTGAGACTGCCCAGTCAGGAACAGTTTCTTATGATCGCTTTGACTTGGCAGAACTAGATCTTGAGGCAGTACGAAGACAATTGGGGGTAGTGCTGCAAAATGGTCGCATTGGCACAGGCTCTATTTTTGAGAATATCACTGCAGGAGCTTTGGTGTCACATGACCAAGCCTGGGAAGCCGCGCAAATGGCAGGTTTGGCTCAAGATATCCAGCTTTTTCCTATGGGATTACATACTGTTATCAGTGAGGGCGGTACCAATCTTTCTGGGGGACAACGACAACGATTGTTAATTGCTAGGGCGCTTGTCAATCAACCAAAAATTATTTTGATGGATGAGGCAACTAGTTCTTTAGATAACCGCACCCAAGCGATCGTCTCTGAGAGTTTAGATAAGTTAAAGGCTACTCGGATAGTGATTGCCCACCGCCTCAGTACAATCCGCAATGCTCACCGAATTTATGTCATGCAAGCAGGTTGCATAGTGCAAGTAGGTACCTTTGAGGAACTGGTTAATACTGAGGGGTTATTTGCTCAACTAGTAGCCAGACAAATGGAATAAAATATCAAAAACAGGTGCCAACGGTAATTTTAGAATTAGTTATAATTTATACAGAGTTTTTATTTCTGATGAATGGCAACACAATCGGCAAATGATAGCCTTGCTGATCCCACCCCATCTTGAAAGTGCAGAGGAAGTTGTTGCTTTTGTGAAAGACCACCATTCCTTGAGTGGTAGTACAGTATAGGGTATGAAAACACAAGATAGCGCAGATCTTATTAAAGATAGACAAAACAATGTTTCTGCTAAACCATTTGTTAAATGGGCAGGGGGCAAGACTCAGCTATTGCTAGAGTTAACCTCACGAGTACCTCAAACATTTCAACGCTACCATGAGCCGTTTCTTGGAGGAGGAGCACTCTTTTTTTCCCTTCAACCAGAAAATGCCTTCCTTTCAGATGTAAATGCTGAACTTATTAATGTATATAGAGTCGTCAAGAACAATGTCGAGAAACTTATCGCCAGTCTGACACAACACGTCTACCAAGAATCATATTTTTATAAAATTCGAGAAGCAGACAGAACTGTAGAATATACCACATGGAACAACGTCCAAAAAGCGAGTCGTCTTATTTATCTGAATAAAACCTGCTTTAATGGACTTTACCGCGTCAACTCTAAGGGACAATTCAACGCTCCTTTTGGGGATTATCAAAATCCAAAAATCTGTGATCCAGAAAATCTACGTGCTTGTAATAAAGTGCTTCAGAGTGCAACACTCACAAGTAGCTCATACCTGTATATAGAAAGACACGTACATCAAGGGGATTTTGTGTATTTCGATCCACCGTATGCTCCCCTCAATACTACCTCAAATTTTACCAACTATTCAAAGAATGGTTTTAGTACAGAGAACCAAGAGACACTTCGAGACTTATGTGTAAAACTTGACAAAAAGGGTGTCTTTTGGATGCTCTCAAATTCCGCTGCGCCACTCATTCTCGATCTCTATAGTGATTACAAGATTGAGATGGTGGAGGCATCAAGAGCGATCAATTCAAAGGCGGGGAAGAGGGGTAAAATTAAGGAGGTTATTGTCAGAAATTATGACGGGCTATGCGAATAAATCAGGAAAAGTGCTAGAGGCAACAGTCGTCTCACTTTTTACACAACACGGATTTCAAGAGCTTCCCTTTCGCATATGGTCAAAATCCCCGCAAAGCTACGGTAACGATATCCTTCTTAGAGATGTACCTTATACTTCCATTTACGGACACAAGGGAAAAACTGAGTTTCTTGCACAATCAACACGTCTCTCCTTAGCTGTTCGTATTGAGTGTAAATGGCAACAATCATCAGGCTCCGTTGATGAAAAGTTTCCTTACCTCTATCTCAACTGCATTTTTGCAATGCCAGAGGATTTTATCATTATCGTATTGGACGGAGGTGGCGCAAAACCGTTGGCAGTATCTTGGTTGAAAAACGCAGCAGAAACACGACATCTCGTGCCAGACAATAAACCTCAAAAGAAAATATTGGTGTTTACCTTAGCAGAGTTTATCATTTGGGCAAATCGAGCGCTTCGATAAAGTAGAATAAAACGTTTATCTTAGTACAGCGTTTCATAAATTCGTATCGGAATAAAAGGCTTGTAGTTGCGCTTTAGCGCTAAAGCGCAACTACGAACATAACGCTATGAATTTTTGCAATTCTGTACTTAGTAGGTGGGCGGAAATAAACCCAGAATGGTTTGTTGCTGTTAAGAGCGCTAAAACGCAACTACGAGCCAATTCCAGAGGTTTTACATTTTGTTACATAGTTGTAAATTTTCCGGCAAACCTACTTAATTGTCCGAGGAGCTAACTTCAAGTCATAAGCCGCTTCACCCTTGTCGGTGAGTGAAAACGAGGTAATAAGTAAGCGATGTATTTTTTCATAATGTCAATATTGTAACAGTCTTTGCAGTGATTGATTCTATAGATTCGCTCGCGCTCTTTAGTTACGTGATGAATGTGACAGCAGCCAATAATATTGGATATTGGATTGCCCGTTAATTTCATTTGTCGCTAGCTTACCAGCGTTGAAGCCATGCTTCTCGTAAAATTTGCAAGCTTTTGTATTCTGTTGCAATGTTTGAAGCGTTAGTCTCTGCGGACAAATTTCTTTAGCTTTATTAACTAGAGCAGAACCGATACCTTGATTTTGATATACACAATCTACAAAAAGCTGGTTTATTTCCTGTTCCTCTTTCATTACTACAACAAAGCCCACAATTTGATTTTCAAGTTCGGCAAGCCAAACTTCCCCTCGTCTTGCAAGGTCATCATGGAAACGTGCTTTCCATGTATGATATGGCTGTGGATGTTGAAGATTAGGAAATGTCCGATGCCAAGTTCGATACCAGAGTTGGACAGTGTTTTCCAAATCGTTCGGGACATAAGCTCGAATTGTTACCACTTTCGCGTCAGTTTTTCGATAATTATAGATCCCTTAAGCGATCGCCCTAAATAAATGAAGGGTGTTATTTTCTTGGCTAGCGGCTACACATATTTTATATTTTTTGTCAATGTGTAAGTCCTAGAGAGCAGCCCTTTCAAGGTGAACGTTGGTACTATATAAAAATCATGTTTTTAACCCGAATTTGGGATTTTGGCGATCGCTATCGCTTAATTTACAGTCCAAAAATCAGGAGTTTAATACATAGATTTTTTATTCAATTCCAGAAGATGGCTGAAATGCTGCAAAAATCGTGATAGTACATATGCTCACCTTGAAAGGGCTGTCTAATGGGTCAAATATACAAACAGCTAGGAATACTTTCTCAAGGACATGTTGTCGAGACCGATAGATCAGGGTTAGTTGCAGGATACGTTGGACAAACTGCAATCAAGACAGATACAGCTATTGAGTCAGCATTAGACGGCGTACTGTTTATTGATGAAGCATATGCACTAAAGCCAGAAGAAGCTAAGAATGATTTTGGACAAGAATCTATAGATACTCTACTAAAACGAATGGAGGACTATAGAGATAGGCTAGTAGTTATTGTTGCTGGCTACAGTGAAGAGATGACAAGATTCATTGATGCCAACCCTGGACTAAAGTCAAGATTTAATAAGTATTTTTACTTTGAGGATTATAATCCTACTGAGTTATTGACTATTTTTGAAAAAATTTGTGAGCAGAACCATTTCAAGTTAACTGAGAAATCAAAGACGGTATTGCTTAATAAATTAACTGACTTATACGTTAATAGAGATCAGAAGTTTGGGAATGCAAGGCTTGTGAGAAATATCTTTGAAAAGACAATCGAGAGGCAAACAAACAGACTTGTAAAATATTCTAGAGTCAGTAAAGAAATGATGAGCACAATCATGCCTGAGGATATTTCTTAAGCTTGCAGATGACCTGATTCCGCAATTGATTGTGGCGCGAGCATACCCACCAATCACATAACCACCAATCGAAAATAAGTAGGTCGGCGTGAAAATTTATCGTTGAGACAAGGCAGAGGGCAACGCGCTTGGGAAAAACTTAAGATTAAACAAGGTTTCAAAGGTTAACCATCTCAGGGATGATGATTAGGATTATCGGTTAGTAACCCAAGAGCTTGAGCAATAGCGCTCAGACGGTTGTCAGCTGTAAGAAAAATCAAGGAGGTGGATTGCGTAGTAGCGAAAGCGAGTTGAATCCTTAGCACTGATGCCAGCTGTACCGCATCATATGCGCGTAGAGGATATTGCCCGACCAGTTGACCTGCCGTTGCTGCTAATTTGGCATCAAGTTCAATGACCTGGTACTGATTATTCAGGTCAGAGCGAAACCTGTGAATAATCAAGGTTCTATCGGTGGGAGTCAAACTACCTTCCCGTTCCCTCCTCGCCAGCGCACTG
This sequence comes from uncultured Scytonema sp., assembly GCA_937873135.1. Classification (GTDB taxonomy): domain Bacteria; phylum Cyanobacteriota; class Cyanobacteriia; order Cyanobacteriales; family Nostocaceae; genus Rhizonema. The sequence goes on from CALMVQ010000345.1 coordinate 34,771, forward strand.
AGGACTTCTACCCAAGTGATTCGGGCAATGAACAATGAGTTGCCCGTCTTTTGAGCCGAGAGCGCCCGTATCCAGGCACTACCAGTTTCCGGCACGTATCGTTTCACCAGGGCGCTGCTATCTACGAAGTAGGCGGTCACATTGAACCCCGTTCTTCAATAATGATTTCGGAGAGCGGCTTGCCGGGGGATGCCTCAAGTCTTTGGGTAAGTTCACGCCACTCTTCTTCTGAGACTGGCTCAACATCGCCGCGATGGGGAGGAGGCGTGACCAGTCCCGCTGCCACTAGGGATTGAATTATCTGTTCGGCTTCGGATGATGCTTCTAGAGTCAAAACTTGCAGCCGCACAGTTTGCCCATCAGTTAGAGACAAAGGATTTTGGGGGCGCAACATCCCGTTCAAGTAGACAGCAGTAATAATTTCTGACATAGTTGGCGCACTGTTAAACAAAGCGTTGTGACGAGGCTGTATTTAACCTAGCGTACCTTGGGAAAAATTGCTGCCAGTCCTGCGTTAAGCGCTGCCCCGACTCACCTATTAGGGTTAGAAACAGACTTTGAAGGGTCACGGCTGCATCTAGGTTGATCACGGCGAGGAGTGTATTTGTTAATGAACGTTAGCGAAAATGTATAGGTTAATAAAAGCATGGAGCCTGTGGTAACGCAACAGTTGATTATACGCCGTATGGCAGAGACAGATTTGCTTGATTTTTTAGCATATCAAACTCACCCTGAGGTTTTGCGGTATATGCCTATAGAACCACTTACTGAGGAGCAAGCAATGCGCTTTCTCGCCCGACAAGCAGTAGTAGAGGTTGGTGATGAAGGCGGCTATATCGTGTTTGCCATTCACCATGTAGGCGATGCTAAAATGATTGGCGAGGTTGGCATCAACCTCTTGCCAAAGACGCAAAGTAAAGGCGAAATCGGGTGGTCACTTCACCCGAACTATCAAGGGCGTGGTTATGCAACAGAGGCGGCACAAGTATTACTTACCTATGGCTTTGCACACCGCAAGTTACACCGAATCACCTCAATCTGCGACACACGTAATACAGCATCCTTTCTGCTTATGGAAAGTCTCGGTATGCGGCGTGAAGGGCATCTAAAGCAAAGCCAGTTCATAAAAGGCGCGTGGCAGGACGAGTATATCTACGCCTTGCTACTCGACGAATGGCTTTTCCGACAGAGCATCACCGCAAACGAGTATATAGTAAGTTAATTATTTAAAAGGTTTACGAATTTTGGACGTTTGAAGATTTGGGATTGGTGAACACCATGCGGAATTGCTTCAGCTTAATATAAATTGCAGCCTTTATCGTGAATTAAAATACGAAAAAACCGATTGTGACAGTGGGGGTGCGGAAGGTGGGTTATAAAACTTGTTTTAAATGTGGTCAGAATAAAGAAACACTCTTGTTGTCAGAAAGAGTGTTCCATTGTGAGCATTGCCATTTTGAAATAGGCAGAAATTTTAAAGCTGCAATTAATTTGTCTCAGGCGGGTAGATTGCTTGTTTCATCCTGTGGACTGGATAAAGCCTACGTTTCCCGGACAAACCATGAAGTAATCACCACGGTTGCTTAAAAGAAGCTCTGTCTAGCAATGAGTAACCTTGAGTAAGTATTATCGAGCAGTTACTGTTCTAACCGCAGTACTGCCATAAAAGCTTCTTGCGGAACATCTACGGTACCTACAGCTTTCATCCGCTTTTTACCTTTTGCCTGCTTCTGTAACAGTTTCTTCTTCCGGCTAATATCACCACCGTAGCATTTGGCAAGTACGTCTTTTCGTAAAGCCGGTACATGTTCGCTGGCGATAATTTTACTGCCGATCGCAGCTTGAATTGGCACTTTGAATTGGTGGCGGGGAATCAATTCTTTGAGTTTTTCTGCCATTCCTCGTCCGACATTGTACGCTTTGTCTCGGTGGACAATCATCGCCAAGGAATCTACCGGATCGCCATTAATCATAATATCCAATCTGACTAAAGGATTTTCTTGATAACCGATTAGAGAGTACTCCATGCTGGCATAACCGCGTGAGCGAGACTTCATTTGGTCAAAAAAGTCGGTAACAACTTCCGCTAATGGTAACTCGTAAGTTAGCGTGGTGCGTCCTTGGGCAAGATACTTCATGTCTTTAAATACACCACGTCGATTTTGTGACAACTCCATTAAAGTCCCGACGTAAGTTTCTGGTGAAATCATTTCTACTTTGACGTAGGGTTCTTCAATTTTTTCTCGTTCGTTGGGAGAGGGTAAATGACTGGGGTTATCGATGTACAATACATCACCCTTGTTGGTTGTCACCTTGTAAACTACAGAGGGAGCTGTAATGATTAAATCCAGGTTGTACTCTCGTTCCAGGCGTTCTTGCACAATTTCCATATGCAGCAAACCTAAAAAACCACAACGGAAGCCAAACCCCATTGCACTGGATGTTTCTGGTTCGTAGTGCAGTGCTGCGTCATTAAGTTTTAGCTTTTCTAAGGATTCCCGCAAGTCTTCAAATTGATCCGCATCGATGGGGAACATCCCGCAGAACACCATTGGATTCGCTTCAGTGTAACCGGGCAAAGGCGCTGATGCTTTAGCATTGACTAAAGTCATTGTGTCTCCTACCCGTGCATCAGCAACCGCTCTAATCGACGCAGCTAAATAGCCGACTTCTCCAGCATGTAGTTCCTCAACTGGCTTTTGCGTGGGAGAAAGGACACCTAACTCGTCAATTTGGTATTCTTTTTCAGATGCCATGAGATAGATGCGATCGCCATTCTTAAGTGTGCCATCCATCACTCGAAAATACACGATCACTCCACGATAGCTATCGTAGTAGCTATCAAAAATCAATGCCCGTAAAGGTTCTTTAACTGTGTTGCTTGGAGATGGTACACGCTCCACAATTGCTTCTAAAATATCATCTATCCCAATTCCCTCTTTAGCAGAAGCTTTAATCGCATTGCTGCAATCCAAACCGATAATTTCTTCGATTTCGCCGATCACCCTGTCTGGTTCTGCTCCAGGCAGATCGATTTTATTCAAAACTGGGATGATTTCTAAGTTATGCTCTAAAGCTAAATAAACATTTGCCAGAGTTTGTGCCTCTACACCCTGAGAAGCATCTACTACCAATAGCGCGCCTTCACAAGCAGCAAGACTACGAGACACTTCATAAGAGAAATCCACATGACCCGGAGTATCAATAAGATTCAGCACATACTGCTGATTGTCCTTTGCCTTGTAGTTCATGCGAGCGGCTTGCAGCTTGATTGTAATTCCGCGCTCCCTCTCCAAATCCATGTTATCCAGAAACTGTTCCTTCATCTGCCGCTCGCCCACTGTACCTGTAACTTGTAGCAAGCGATCAGCAAGGGTAGATTTTCCGTGGTCTATATGAGCAATAATACAAAAATTCCGAATGCGAGCTGCGGGAACGTCAGTCATAAACTTCTTTGCTTTAGCAGTAACTAAAGATAAAAGAGCAATATACTTAATGTATTTTAATGCTTTCTTAGCTAAGACGCATTATAGAAGAGGAGAGCGAGATCAGTCTTGAGTAGAGGGAGCTTACAATAAACATCAAGAGGCGAAAATACAGACTTCGTACTATTTCATAGAAATGCCTAATAGAATTTTTAGCCTCAGCCTCTCCACTTCCCCAGTTTCCCCATATGTAGCAATCTTAAAGTTAAATAGTATAAGGAGCTACTGCAACTTGCAGTACAACCAAACCGCGAACAGAATTACTTGACAAAGCCTTTGAGAAACCAAATCCCAAGTGTATCACCTTATGAATATGAAAGACAAAGCTACCGATGCTGAACAAAGACTAGCTGATAAGGTAGAAATTGCAATTCGTTTAGATTCGGAGTTACTAGAACAGATTCAGCATTTGACCAACGATCCCAGTAAAGTTATAGAGGTAGCAATCCGCCAGTGGTTGAGAGGTGAAACACCAAGAGATGATGAACTGACGCGCACACCAATTCACAAACCTCTACCTCCTCGCGGCGAATGGAATGATTAAACTGGTAAGCATTCAGATGTTAGCAGTTGTAACCAAACTGCCCTGCTCTTCCTCCTACTACACTCGTCAAGTACAACGTTGATGAGCAATTCTCAAGAAACTCTCGTCAAAAACATGGTTTTTTGTGAAGGCAGGTGAGTGTGTCGCGAGGCGATATACGAGTAGGAAGAAGGAGTTTCTGTAATAAGTAGTAGGTAGTATGCTGCCAGTTGCATGCTCCTAACAGGATTGGTTGAAGAAAAACTTAGAACTCTTCAGATAAGAAATTAAAATAAGATAATGCAAGAGCGTTAAGGATTTAAACCGAAAACGCTCTTGTATATGACTCAGGTATACATTTCTTTTATGGGAGATTAGGTAACTATCTGTGATGCACTCAGTTTTAAATTTTGAGTTGTGACAACTAAGTTTTACGTTATCTAATGGTAAACTTTCAAACATACTGCCTAATACTTACTGAAAAATTTCAAACAGCGCATTGCTCTCTAAATTCTCGGCATAAGTCCAGAGATGAATTTTGGTTAAAGCCTAAAACGTAGTTCTGAGGAGGCTGGGAACCTGATACAACTTCTCTTCGGCGATGAGTGTATGCGTAATTTTCGTCATATGTGTCACAAAATTTGCCCTTTTTTTGGAAATTTTTGACTTGAGGGGGCGGTTTTAACCAGATAACGTGTTAGATCCGATGTTATATATATTGAACCTGTTCTTACCAATAGCTCCTTACTCCGATAAATATTGATATAACTGCTAAAAAAAAATTATAGTCAGAGAATAAAAAACATGTAAAAATTAGCTAAATGTAAAAATTTATGCCAAACTTTAGACAGAATTTCGCCAAATTGTTTAAAGTTGCTGTTTGTTTATCCAACTCGAGTTCGAGTCATGAGTATTACTGCTAATTCTAAACTGTCAAATTCATCCAAGAATCAGGAAGCTATTACCAGTAACACTAATGGTTCTCTGGCTTCTTTAGGATCAGAGTTGGTATACACCCAAGATAAAACAGGGCGTTACTTAAGCTTCTGTTGGCAAAACAGTGAGAAACTGGGGTTTGACACTAAACAAACAATCAACGACCTAAATAAAGCGCCAACTTTGGCTCCAGTTGACAAAGTTATCTATTTGGAAAAGTTGCAACAAATTTTAACAACTTTAGTTCCAGAGAGGTTTGAGTGTTGGTTTCGCTACCGTCAGGAGTTGTATGAGTTGGAGTTGATAATGACTCCAATCCTACCAACCGTCGGAAGCGTCGCCACAACAGTTTTGGTTATGGGTAGGCTCCTTAGTGCAACAACAGCTAGCAAAAAAGTCAAAGCTGTATCACAAACGCCCACAAAACCAGAATTAGCTTTGCGTTCACAGCAACACCATTTGTTAATCAACCAAATTACCAGAAATATTAGCCGAACATTAGATCTAGAGATTATTTGGCAACAAACAGTTGATAGTTTAGGTCAAGCACTACGATTTGATCGTTGTATTATCTGTCCCTACAAACCTTCCAGTAGCAAAGTACAGGTGATAGCTGAGTATCACTTGCCAAAAGTGGGTTCAATGCTTGGTGCAGAAATAGACATAGCTTCTTTCCCTGCTTTTGCTCAGGCTTTAGAAACTCAAGAACCGCTTTTCGTAGAAAACTGTCAACATCATCAATTCAACGGGCAGAACATCTTGGTAGTTGCAACTTGCCATAAAGATCAAGCCAACAGCTTGATTGCTGTCACTCTTGACGACAACTGTAGTGGGGTAACAGCAGATGAGCTTGAATTAGCAAAAGATGTGGCAGATCAACTGGGAACGGCGATCGCTCATGCCACCTTATATCAAGAACTCGGAGTAGCAAGTCAACAAGCCGAAGACGCAACCCGTCGCATTAGAGAGTTTCTGGCTAATGTGACGCATGAACTCAGAACGCCACTCAACGGCATCATTGGATTTTTAAAGCTCATTTTAGAGGGTATGGCAGACGATCCAGAGGAACAAGAGCAATTCCTCAACGAAGCATATAAATCGTCACTTTACCTGCTTGATATTATCAATGACATCTTAGACATTGCGAGAATTGAATCAGGCAAAATGGAACTTGAGTTAAGTTCAGTCAAATTAGATGAGCTATTTAATGATGTAGAAAATTTCATGCGTCTTCAGGCAGAACAGAAATCCATCAGCTTCCACATGCAAATGCCTGATACTTGTGATGAAATTATGCTCCTAGGTGACTATCAGCGTCTCAAACAAGTGATGCTCAACCTCCTCAGCAACGCTATCAAATTTACTCATGAAGGTGGCATTACTGTCAGTGCTGATCTCGTTCGGAAAAAATTAGCATTTCATGACCAGCAATTTCCCGGTATGGTGAGAGTACGTGTGGCAGATACTGGTATTGGTGTTTCTCTAGACAAACAAGATAAACTATTCCAATTATTCTCTCAAGTGGATGGTTCCCGCACTCGGCAATACGGTGGTACTGGCTTGGGACTGGCAATATCTCAGAAACTTGTAGAGGCAATGGGCGGTGAGGTAAATTTTTACAGCTTGGGTGAAGGGCTTGGTTCAACAGTTACGTTTACAGTACCCCTCTACCAACAACCAGTTATGGTTTCACCTTCAGAAACGAACTCACTAGAACAGTCCTGAATACTGAGTGCATCAGTCAACAAGAGTGAGATCGCCTCTCCTCTAGTTAGGGGACGAATTCTTTGAGCTTTAACTATTAACACTCAACAATTATTGTCATTCTTATACCAAAGTTAACCTTGGTACATTAAGATGCTGGCAGTCGCACGCAACAAACGACAGCCACATCTTTAGGAATAGATAACATGAAAATCCCTCGTCTTCTATTATTAGTAGGTTTGTGCTTATGCTTACTTTTGTGGATCAAGCCCTTAGAAGCACAGGAAAATCAAACTACATCAGGAGCAGGCAATATTAATGCCACCATCCCAAACCAGACTGTACCAGGAGCGGGTAATGCTGATGCTATTAGCATCGCGCAAAAATCTCCTTTGGTGCAGTCAGCTCAAAATTTTTTGGTACAACAAACCCAGCAAATTCAAGATGCCAATCTTAGAAAGGTGACGCGCGATGCGATTAACAACCCCAAAACCTGCATCGTGCACAGAGCTGGGCTGAGTGATAGCCAAAAGCAAAATATCTTACAGCAATTGTTAGATGCGGGCTTAGTAGATCCTACAGACGATAGTACATTTCCTGGCGGACTAATCGCTGGAGTCTTTCCGCCAGTAAACAACGATGGCAGCGCCTGTCCCCAACTTCCCCAACCATTTTACTCTGCTCCTGGAAGCGGTAATAACAGTCACCATGCCTACCCAGGAGGGTTGTCAGTGCATGAAGCTTTCAATAATTTGAGTAGCTTGAGCTTTGCCAATAATTATCGACAGATCTATGGTCAAACTGGTAAAGACGGTCTACCAATTATCAAACCATTTAATTACCGAAGTTCAGATATTTATCTCAGCGATGACTTAATAAGTGCGGCTCCAATTTGGCATGACTGGGCTAAGCCCATTGTCTTCCAGTGGTATGCTGACGGTACTGAATTCAGGGAATTGAACTTTGGTGGTAATGGCAGAACTGACCTTTACGGTGCATCGGGAGATTCCAGGACTGGTGGGCATCACATTATTGGTTTGGCAGAAACGATGAAGCGTGGTTTATCCCCTGAGTTTGTGATTACTCAAGCTTCCGCCCATTCTGCACCAACTCTCGGTAATGAATACAAAGTTGTTAACTGGTTGCGCACTGCCGCTATTTTGGCTCAGATTGACCCTGTAGCACAAGGTTACTTGTTCGTGGATAGCCAAAACCGTCTGCGTCTACCTCCTGTACGCAAGCTTGGTAGCATAGATCTTACAGCAGCAACTTCAGGGCAAACTAACTTACTAGCTGAGTATGCCCTGCATAACCTCTCAGATGCCGACTTCGTTTTGACAATTCCAGCTATCACTATTGACCAAGTACTTCTGAGTACGATCGCACCTCAATTCGGCTACGATCCTAAAGATACAAGCACCTACGTCAATCGATTCCGCAATCCCGTACTCAGTTATCTGTCTGCCGAAAGGTTGATGATTATTTATGGCAACAATGGAATTGATGGCGTAGTTGCAGAAGTTAATAAACTTAGCAAGCGAAAAATTATCTAGAACTACCACATAGCATAAAAACTCTCAATGGTGAACTCGATATGACATCAAGTTCACCATTCTTTATTAAATGTTTGCGACAAATAATTTTTTACCAAGCAAGAACTATAGTAATCATAAATGAGTTGTGAAAATTGAAAGTCGTTTTTCACGAATGATTTAGGACTCCTATAGCAATAAGTTTGCAATCCGCGCATCCAAAATGGTTAGGAAGATATGCACCGCACCAATATGCTCTTTTAACTTAATAGTATGTATAGCTATTATCCTAAGATAGTGGACATAGGAGTGAAAATCAATTGTGCATTCGTTGAAATCCTTGGTAGGGTAGAACAGCCGAACCCTTCTCCTGTTGGAGACGCTACTTGTCACGCTTGCTTAGAGAGAAGGGGTACGGGAACGCCGTGCATGCGAACGCCCCTACATCATTTCTGGAAATGTATAGTGAATTCAATATTTATTGACCAGCTTTTAAAATTTGTTCTGCCGTCAAAATTAACTCAGGGAAACAAGGAGATATAATGCGGTTGCTATCCCGAAACTGACTAACTTGGTATTCCCCATCGATTAGTTGATAAACTGAGATAGTTGGTTGTTTGGGATTACCAATAAACTTCCTAGCCCCCAATGCTGCGTAGTCAACAATCCAATATTCGGGGATACCTATTTCTTCATAATCGGCTAATTTCAGATAATAATCATCCCGCCAATTGGTACTGACAACCTCAATCACTAAAGGAATTGATGCACCCTTCGTAACCGTAGAAGACTTTTCCCAAAGAGGTTCATCAACCAGAGCCGCGTCATTTAGTATTAATACATCAGGAAAATAACCTGACTCTCTTTCTGGTGGTTTGACAATGGCTTGATTGGGAATAAAGTAGGGGAGATTTAATCGTCTAAACTCTAAAGTCAATTCAGCCGCCGAAAATCCTTTTATCCTTTCATGTTTTCCCGTAGGCTGTGACATTTCAATAATTTCCCCATTGTGCAATTCATAGCGTACCCCAGCAGAGTTTTCGGGATACCAGGTGATAAATTCGTTAAAGGTAACTATTTTTGGTAAGGCTTGAGTCATAACAATTTGTTACTGTAGTTTGCTTTTATTCTAGAAGTGCTGTACCCTCCTCCCCTTGCAGCAGTACCGTCAAAGCTTCCATCTCTTCCATCGCCGTTTGTAATCTTGTCATAATAGCGGGGGCATTTAACATCAGGTTCTCCCGACTGCAAACTTTCATCCCACAGCTAAGTAATATCTAGATTTTTGCCGCCTTTAGTAATATACTCCCGTGTCTCAACATCATGCTGCACTTAATTGAGCGGAAATATCGATAAAAGTGCATATAGAACATTTTAATAAATACTCTTGTTCAAAAAATTGTCAATCATTTTGCAAATTACGCTTTATGCTTGAAGTAGACTCTATCAATTCATGAATATAAAGCGATGAAATTAGCGCATGCTATTTTAGGAGTTTTTGTGGGAAGTTTGTCTTTCTTGACTGTTTCACAAAATGCTCAGGCTTCCTATGGTGATTGGAATCAATACCGTTATGAGCATACGAATGATCGTGATCGGGACTACGATCGCGATCGGCATAGGCAAGACTATAACCGTGATTATGACCGTGATCGGCGTGGGTATGATCATGACCGGAATCGTGATTATGATCGCCATCGGGGGCATCGTTATGAAGAAGGCAGGAACGACGATTCTCACTATTTTCGTTTAAGGTGGTAGTTAAGAGTTTAGCCTTGTGAGCTACCCCGAATCGCTTTAAATCTACTGTCTAAAGTATGGTTCAACCTAATTTTTTTAGGAAAATCAGGTTGAACATCAGTAGTTTTCACAAGAATGCTTTTTTTGTAACCTTTATGGAGACGCCTTCAAACAGGGCGTCTCTGTACATAACTGATAGCTTAGCTTTTACTAGTACAGAGCGGCGGAAATAACCCACCCATCTGAAATAGGTAAAAAGCTTATAAAATAAGTGTTCTTTCTTTTTACTTTTTACTTTTTACTTTTGCCTTGTTGTACTAGTTTCATTGGAATTCCTAATATCTAAATCTACCTGAGCCGCAAGGAACTTACCTTCATCCAGTAGATATTCTAGAAAAGTGCGAGCGACAATGGACAGTTGTTTGGTGGCTGGGTAGACAACATACCAATGAAGTTGGAGCGGTAAGCCTTCAACATCTAGGATAGAGAGTGGACCTTTTGCTCCTTCGAGTGCTAAAACATACCTTGATAATATTGATACCCCCAAACCACCCACAATTGCGTGCTTAATAGCCTCATTACTACCTATTTCCATCTCCACTTTGAGAGTAGCCTTGTTTTGGGCAAAGAAGTTCTCCACTGCCATCCGAGTACCAGAACCAGATTCACGCATAATAAAAGGCTCTTCGGCAAGGCGCTGTAAAGGGATATTTTTCTCTTGAGCCAATGGATGGTTGTGTGGAGCGATCGCAACTAAGGGATTTTCCAGAAATGGACAGAGATTGATATCAAGATTGGACGGCAGTTGTCCAAGAATATAGAGGTCGTCACGATTTTCCGTCAAGCGTTCCAGTAAGCGCTGGCGGTTGGTGACTTTGAGAAAGATTTTGATTCCTGGATAAGATTGACGAAACGCTCCCAACAAACGCGGGACAAAATATTTAGCAGTTGTAGTCACCGCCAGTCGTAGATTTCCCTGCTTTAGTCCTTTGAAATCTGCCAAAGTCATTTCCAGTTGGGACAGTCTGTCGGTAATACCTTGGGACACAGTCAAAACTTCCTTACCCGCATCCGTCAGGTAGAGACGCTTACCAACCACCTCGAACAACGGCAAGCCAACTGCTTTTGTCAGCTGTTTAATCTGCTGAGAAACCGTAGGTTGAGTCAGAAACAGTTCCTCTGCGGCACGAGTAAAGCTACCAGAGCGAGCGAGTGCTTCAAAAACTTCCAACTGATGAAGAGTTATATGCTTCACTATCCATTCACCTTAGAGTCACAACTATAGAAGATTTCTATAAGAACAATAAAAATTAATTGCTTTTCACTATATATATTTAAGTGTACTATCAGTTCAATGGCAAAACAGGCTACTAAAAAACTGCCATAAAAAAAGTTCCCAGCTATAACTGGGAGTTATTTACTAGTGAAGGACATTGCCCAACTTTAGCTAAAATTGAGCTAGGGACAAATTCGCGGTTGTTCTTGACAGTCTTAATCTGCTTAAAATTTGAGAGGTTATCCGAATGAACCAGCTCTTCCTTCAGAGCATCTGGTTAATACCTTGCTATGCCTTAATTGGTGCGCTTGCCGCTTTACCTTGGTCACCAACAGTGATTCGTCGCACTGGACCAAGACCTGCGGGTTACGTAAACTTGTTGATGACTTGCTTGGCTTTCACTCATAGCTTGATAGCTCTTTTCCTCACTTGGCACGCACCGTCGCAACAGATGTCTTTCAATTGGTTAAGTACGGCTGGCTTAAATCTCACTTTGGATTTGGACATTTCCTCCGTGAGTGTAGCCGCTATGGTCTTAGTCACAGGGTTAAATTTGCTGGCGCAGATTTACGCGCTAGGATACATGGAAATGGATTGGGGTTGGGCACGCTTCTACTCCTTGTTAGGACTATTTGAGGCTGGGATGTGTAGTCTAGCCTTATGTAACTCTTTGTTTTTTAGCTACCTAATTTTGGAAATCCTGACCTTGGGGACTTACTTGCTCGTGGGTTTGTGGTTTTCTCAGCCTTTAGTCGTCACAGGGGCACGCGATGCATTTTTAACAAAGCGCGTGGGAGACTTACTGCTATTGATGGGGGTGCTTGCTTTGTGGCCCTTAGCCGGAACATGGAACTATTCTGAACTGGCCCAGTGGGCACAAACAGCTCACTTAGATCCGAAAATAGCTGCGGTGGTAGGTTTATTATTAATTGCTGGTCCAATGGGCAAGTGTGCCCAGTTCCCTCTGCATCTATGGTTGGATGAAGCGATGGAAGGACCTATCCCCAGCACCATCTTGCGGAACTCAGTGGTAGTAGCAACTGGTGCTTGGGTACTTATTAAGCTTCAACCTGTTCTTAGCTTATCACCGATAGTTTCCACTGCAATGGTGGTTATTGGTGCAGTAACAGCAGTTGGTGCTTCCTTAATCGCGATCGCCCAAATTGACATCAAACGCTGCTTATCTTATTCCGTTAGTGCCTACATGGGTTTAGTGTTCATTGCTGTAGGAACGCAGCAAGACGAAGCTGCACTTTTATTAGTACTCACGCATGCTATAGCATCAGCATTATTAGTGATGAGTACAGGTGCAATTGTGTGGAACAGCGTCACTCAAGACGTTACCCAGCTAGGCGGACTTTGGTCGCGTCGTCCAGTATCGGCATTAGCTTATATAGTCGGAACTCTAGGATTAATTGCTTTTCCACCGTTGGGCAGCTTTTGGGCATTACTGGAATTGGCTTCAAGACTGTGGGAAACGCAACCGATGCTGGTGTCCGTCGTCATCGCAGTTAACACTTTGACAGCTTTCAGCTTAACCAGAGAGTTTAGTTCAATTTTTGGCGGTAAATCCAAGCAAATGAGCGAGCGATCGCCTGAAGTGAGTTGGCAAATGGCTCTACCCATGATTATTTTGCTCGGCTTTACTCTTCATTTACCGTTAGTGCTACAAAGCTTATCACTGCTACCCAGTTGGGCAAACCTCAATAAAGATGTCGCACTTTTACTGATGTGGTCAAGTATTTTCGGTTGCAGTATCAGTGCCGTCATTTATCTTGGTGATTTTATTCCCAAACCTGTTCGCTTCCCCATAAAAGCTTTGCAAGACTTGCTTGCCAATGACTTTTACACTCCCCAACTATATCGGCTGAGCATAGTTTTAAGTGTTGACTTTATCTCTAAACTTGCCGACACAATTGATCGCTTAGTCATTGATGGCATTATTAACATGATTGGCTTGGCTTCCATTGGTAGTGGGGAGGGTCTTAAGTATAGTAACTCCGGACAAACTCAGTTTTATGCACTCACTGTGCTTCTTGGAATAAGTCTTCTAGGAATAACCATCTCCTGGCAATATTGGGGAGAAAAGTTCTTAAATTTGGTGTTTTAGTTCTGAGCATCACTAAAAAAGTACAGGTGGTTCGGAAGTAGCTATTAGCTTTACCATAACAAGTTTTATTTTGGAGTCAATTGCTTTATGCTTAGTATCTTAATTTGGCTACCGATTTTAGGTGCTGCTGTCATTGGTTTCTGGCCGAGTGCTATCTTTGCAATTAGTACTCGTTTCGTATCACTTACCGTTACTGGGCTAGTTGTCCTCTGGAATCTTTTCATCCTGCTGAAATTTGATATCAGTAATCCGGGGATGCAGTTACAAGAATATTTACCTTGGAATGAAACTCTCGGGTTGAGCTATAAATTAGGGGTTGATGGTCTCTCGGTGTTGATGCTGCTATTAAATAGTCTCTTAACTTGGATTGCTATTTATAGTAGTAATAAACAAACCGAACGCCCTCGGCTTTTCTACTCCCTTATCTTATTAGTAAGTGGTGGTGTTGCCGGAGCATTTTTGACAGAAAACTTACTGTTGTTCTTCTTGTTCTACGAATTAGAATTAATACCTTTCTATCTGCTGATTTCGATTTGGGGAGGTGAAAAAAGAGCCTATGCTGGTATCAAGTTTCTCCTCTATACTGCTGTTTCAGGAGCTTTGATTCTAGCGACATTCTTCGGTATGGTGTGGCTCACTGGTTCGACCAACTTTAATTATGATGCACTCCCAACCCAAACTTTGCCAATAACACTGCAAATCATCTTACTTGTAGGAATCCTGCTGGGCTTTGGTATCAAAATTCCCTTAATTCCTTTTCATACCTGGTTACCGGACGCTTACGTCGAAGCTTCAGCGCCTATTGCCATTCTTCTTGGTGGAGTGCTGGCAAAGTTGGGAACCTATGGTCTTTTAAGGTTTGGGATGGGAATGTTTCCTCAGGCTTGGAGTATTCTGGCACCAAGCTTAGCAATTTGGGGAGCAGTCAGTGCAATTTATGGAGCTGTGATTGCGATCGCTCAAAAAGATATCAAGCGTATGGTGGCATACAGTTCCATCGGTCATATGGGTTATATATTGCTAGCTGCAGCCGCCAGCACTTCCTTAGCACTCGTTGGCGCAGTCTCTCAAATGTTTAGTCATGGCATTATCTTAGCCATTCTCTTCCATTTGCTCGGAGTTGTAGAAAGCAAGGTTGGCACCCGCGATTTGGACAAACTTAATGGCTTGATGAGTCCTGTACGCGGTTTGCCTTTAATAAGTGCCCTGCTGGTTATAGGTGGTATGGCTAGCGCTGGTATTCCTGGAATGATGGGATTTATCGCTGAATTTATTGTCTTTCAAGGCAGTTTCTCCACTTTTCCCATACCTACATTATTGTGTGTCGTAGCTAGTGGTTTAACCGCAGTTTACTTCGTTATCCTGCTAAATCGCACCTGTTTTGGCAGACTTGACAACCAATTGGCGTATTATCCCAAAGTCTTGTGGTCAGAGAAAATACCAGCTCTCTTATTGACTGTCTTAATATTCTTCTTAGGGATACAACCTACCTGGTTAGTATGTTGGAGTGAACCAACCACAACAGTAATGGTTGCCGCAATTCCCCCTATAGAGAAAGCTATCACTCCTCAAGTCGCGCTCCTCAACAAATGAGTTGGTTAATTGTTGGTTGTAAGTTGTTAATTGTTAGAAATCCATACTTAACAGTCACCATTTAAAAATGACTAACTTTAGGATTTTTAGAAACAAGCAAATAACTAGAAGTCTTAGTTAAACAATCATAGATTGACTGAAAAAAAACCGAGCAAAAATCACCTGTAAACATTACAAATACATAACAAAGATGATACAGTTTTTAGAAACGACATCTGATAAATTACCTCCTTCTACTCATGAATTTGCTCCAGTCATTCATCGTTTGGAAGCGGGAGGTGCAATGCTACCGGATAATCCAGAGAATTTGATGCAAATTATCGGCATTTACAAAGCTTATGCCGTACCGATGGATTTCTACTGGCGCGACCTCCTCTACATTGCTGAACGTGTCTTTTTAAACCCATTTGCCTTTTTTAAATATTTCTTGCCTAAAGAGTATTTAGATCTGCACAACCACTACGCAGGAGACGATGCGGATTTACGAATTTGGCGTGGAGAAGCCACTGCCCATGCCGAACTCTTAGCATTTATGGAGAAGGGTGAAACTTTCAAAATGCCCAAGTTCATGCACCACTTGTGGCATGACAGAATAAATATGGAGTTTGCTGAAGCCTGTATGCGAGCTATGCTTTGGCACAGAAGAATGGGTGGAAAATTCGACCCTTATTTAGATACTGACGAATATAGGGCAAACGCAGATAGGGCGATTAAAGCTTACTTCCAAGGCAATCCGGTGATGTTGGGACTTTATAAGTTGTTTCCAGAAATGTTCATTGAACAAGTACGGCAACTATCTTACTACAGTAATTTGGGATTGTTCTGGGAAGTGATGGCTCCGGTTTTCTTTGAAATGAGCGATCGCTATGACGCAGGAGAAATCAAAAGCGTCCCTGAAGCAATGAACTTTATCGTTAACGGTATCTTTGCAATTGCAGGGCGTCCGATCTATCATCACGTCCACATTCGAGGAGAAGTCTACGAAATTGTTCCAAAATCATGTGGCTTTATGTGGTTGTACGAAGCGGCGTTACCTTATGTGGAAGCTGTTTTCTATCGCACTGCTCCTTTTCGAGGAACAAAATCTTACAATGCTCAGGCTAAGCAAGTTCCCAACAATCAAAAAGACTTCCACTACGGAATTCTTTACGCTGATGTCTTCCCAGTGGGTACGGCTGGTATTCCACCAACATTACTGATGCAAGATATGCTCCACTTTTTACCAAAGTATCTCGTAGATTACTATCGGCAACATTGCCGTGGCGAAGATGACATGCTGATCCAACTAGGTATCAGTTTCCAACGCTCAATGTACGTTGTTACCTCTGCAGTGATTCAAGCATTGCGGACTGCACTTCTCTATCCCTTAGATGATCCTAATCCAAAACATCTCCAAGCAAATCGAGCTTTCTTTGAATCACAGATAGACAGATTTAACCGTCCTGAAGCTCGTCTGCGAGATGTTCAATCACAGAATTACAGGTAGTGATGCCAGGAGCGAGGGGCAGAATCATCACTCCTGTCTCAGCTCCTCGTATAACAATCCGCGCATCATTTGTGAAATTCTCTCTTTCTTTTCTTGGCGTTCTTGGCGTCTTGGCGGTTCATTCCAAAAATAATTTTCACGACTCCACGGATTGCCATATCTTCTACCTCAAGTGAAACACATGGCTGACATTGTTGATATTGCAGTAAACGCGGGTTCTTTCCAAACCCTAGTCGTAGCTGTCCAAGCTGCTGGTTTAGTGGACACGCTCAAAACCCCTGGTCCTTTCACTGTGTTTGCACCAAACGATGATGCGTTTGCTAAATTGCCGACAGGAACTATAACAACCTTGGTGCAGAATATTCCACAGTTAGCAAGGATATTAACGTATCATGTCGTTCCTGGCAAGTTCATGGCGGCTGATATCGCCAAACTTAATTGCTTAACTTCTATTGAAGGATCTGAACTTAGGATTGATACCACGCATGGATTTGAAGTCAAAAATGCCACAGTCATAGCACCAGATATTGAAGCCGATAACGGTGTCATCCATGTGATTGATACGGTGCTTCTGATGGGGTAATATCATGTCTGATATCACAATCATACGGAAAAAACCACTCCCCAGCTACTTGCTCACTAGTTAGTCTGGCTGATTGACCCCCGGCAGAGGGCTTTTGCTCAACACTCCCACTACTACAGTATCTTCTCAGTCAACTCTGAACAAAACTTAGGCTAACTACTAAATCTTTTAGCTAGTTCTCGTTGAGAGCCTTCTCGATTGTGGTATGCATTAATCACTTTTTGACGGAGGTCGATGGAGTATGCTTTCATGCCATATGCACTTAAAAATGACATTCTCCATTCTCCCATACTGTATTGTAGTCAAGCGAGAAACGCTATAACCCTCTTCTGTCACTTTCAAAGGAGGGCGATGCCTTTGGCAACGGCATAAGCCGTATCGCGCTTATGCCTCATGAGGCAATCAATACAAGCTATACTATTAGAAAAAAGTTAAGTCTTGTATTTGTTATTAAAAAAGAATCGCGCGATACGCCTTTAGGCGTCTGCCCTTTGGGCAATCACTTGCTATACAAAAGCTCTAGAATTCAGAAATGACAAGAGTTTTCGGAGAGTGACTTTATAGGGATAATTCCGGTGGAACTACTAATTCTGTTGAAACCGCTAATTCCTGAGGATTGGGCGTATCCGTTATTTCCCCCGAAGATGCAGTGAAGGGAGCGATGCCTTCTCTTTCAGAGACGCTACCGCGAACGGCGGGCTACGCATACGCCACATCATCAGGCTGGCTGAGAGTGTCGATACTGTCCTTAATTTTTTCCAAGGTATAAGTGATGATTTCCTCCAAAGCAATGCCGGGTTTTTCTAGTACGGTGACTCTATGTTTCTGTCCTACCTTTCTAACTGAAAATCTGGCACCAGCAATACGAAGATTCTTTGCCAAATTGTTGAGTGAAGCGAATTCTACATCGAATTGAATTTGATTGACTAAGGCGCTCATAGTTTTTACTGCGTATATTTCATATACGAGCGCCTGAGCAGCAATAGCGTGTGCTGCTTATTGTTATCACTTTGAGAAGCTTGTATCCCGCTGCTCACATTTTGGGAAATTCCACCACGGTTGTTAGCCAGAAAACCTACTGTTTATATTGAGCTACTGTTGGTAAAAACTTTCTCAGTGCTGTTTGACAAGTGTCACAAATGCTGTTATGGGTTATGTTTATTTCCCAAGCTTGCGGAAGTATTCCCGTGTCTGGTAATCAGCACGACCACTGTTGTCTGTGAAGTGGGAGCGAATAACCAACACTAACTGATTATTTTGGAGTTTAGCCCAAACCTGCCTTTGTGCAAATCCTTGATCGTACTGTCCTTTGACCCATTGAGATTTTTTGTAGACAGGAGTCCACCCCCAGTCACACGCACGTGGGTGACAAGAACCAAACACTCTGATTTTGCCGATATCTTTGGCAGGTTGTGAACATGGCTCACCTACCGGACACAAAATTACATCATTGCAATTTGTACGGTACTCTACCTTTACAATTGATCTTGTATTTGAATCAACATTTTGCCAAGTTGCGTCCATCGGACTGGCTGCACACAAAGCTTTAGTTGGTTGCGGGAACCAGACGGTGGAGCTTGCTGCTAATCCCAAAGCACATAAGAATTGTACCCTGGCTTTCAATGCTACTAATTTTTTCATCTTTTAAGTGAATTTGAATAGAGATCAATACTGCTTGGTTAACAGAAATTGTAGGTTGGGTAGAGCGATAGCGAAACCCAGCAAATACTGATAAATGTTGGGTGAGGTTCCTCAAACGCCAGTCGCCGTCTCTAGCGGGCGTGAGCCCCCTGCAGCGCTGGCTCCCCAACCTACGCCTGAATTTGAGTTTTGAGCAAAACCTACGCAGTATAGGACTAGAGATTGTTCTTTTCGTAAGCAAGTCGGCGCTTTGAACACAGATTCCGTATGAAAAATTATCGCTTTAAAACCCTCAAAATCAACACCCTAGGCGAACAGTCGTACCCTACACAGAACGCATGAAGGCGAACGCCCCTACGTCCGGAACCGGAGATGTCTAATGCACATTTCTGAGCGAATGTGGTGCTTTTTTGCGGAAAATTACAACTATAGAAGATTTCTATAGCAGAGATAAAAAATAATGGCTTTTTACTATAGCTGTTTCAGAGTACTATCATCACAAGAAGAAAAAAACTGATAACGAACCACAAAAAAATTATCCAGCCACAGCATTGATTATCTAAAAATTATCAAGTTTAGCAACTTGAGGAGCAATAAATGCTGTGTATGAGGTTGTGACTGCGATCGCCTAAAAAAGAAAATTTGCGAACAGGAGATCTATATGAATGAATTTTTCCATCAAATTTCTCGACGGAAGTTTTTGTTAACATCTGGGGCATCTGCTAGTGCTATCTTCCTAAAGGGCTGCTTGGGAAATCCCCCTACAACCTTGAATAGCACTGGCATTCAATCACAGCAGTCGATACAGCAGATTGCCAACATTAACCCTGAACAAAAACCAGAAACGACCAAAGTCAAATTAGGATATACACCTATCGTTGAATCAGCACCTTTCATCATTGCTAAAGAAAAAGGCTTTTTTGCCAAGTATGGCATGACCGATGTGGAACTTGCTAAACAAGCTTCTTGGGGTTCAATGCGAGATAACACCGAAATTGGCTCAGCTGGTGGTGGAATTGATGGTGGTCAATATCAAATGCCAATGCCACATTTGATAACTGAAGGTTTAATTACCAAGGGTAACCAAAAGATTCCCATGTATTTGTTAGCGCAGTTAATTACCCATGGAAATGGAATTGCCATCGCTAGCAAGCATGTAGGAAAAGAACTTTCTGTAGACACAGCAAAGGCACATGTTCTGTTTAATGGGCTAAAGTCATCAAAAACTCCTTTCACCGCAGCATTTACCTTTCCACACGTCAATCAAGATTTCTGGATTCGCTACTGGTTAGCAGCCGGTGGTATCGATCCAGATACTGATGTCAAACTCGTTACAGTACCAGCGGCACAAACTGTTGCCAATATGAAGACAGGGTCGATGGATGCTTTTAGTACTGGAGATCCTTGGCCTTATCGAATTGTCAAAGATAAAATTGGTTTCTTAGCTGCATTAACAGCAGAAATCTGGAAGAATCATCCTGAAGAATATTTTGCCTTGAGAGCAGATTGGGTTGACAAACATCCGAAGGCAACCAAAGCTCTTTTAAAAGGAGTTATGGAAGCACAGAAGTGGTTAGATAATTTCGACAACCGCAAAGAAGCAGCACAAATTCTGGCAGGACGAAACTACTTTAATTTACCAACACCAGATATTTTATTAGAACCATATCAAGGCAAATATAACATGGGTGATGGTCGCGTTATTAACGATAAATCAAAAGCTCCTTACTACTGGAAAGATGAAAAAGGAAGTGTTTCATATCCTTACAAGAGCCATGATTTATGGTTCATAACTGAAAGTGTGCGCTGGGGATTTTTACCCAAAGATTACTTAACCAAATCGAAAGAACTGATTGATAAAGTCAACCGCGAAGATATTTGGAAAGAAGCTGCCAAAGAAGCTGGAATTGCAGCTGCCGATATCCCCACAAGCACATCTCGTGGTGTAGAAGAATTTTTCGATGGTATTAAGTTTGACCCGGAAAAGCCAGAAGAATACTTGAAGAGCCTCAAAATTAAAAAAGTCAGTGTTTAGTTCATTGATAGTGAATAGTCGAATCATAAAAACTCAATAATTCCTCAAACCTCATACCCAAAAAATTTATGACAACAGTTCAAAGACGCTCTGTAATACCTGCGGTTAATAATAGCTTTGTATCACATCTGCAAAAGCAACTTCCAGAACTTATACCTCCTGCTATTGCGATCGCGATCTTTTTAGTTGTGTGGCAACTGTTTTCTTGGACTCCAGGAGCTACACTACCAGGTCCAATTAAAGTTATCCAAGACACTTGGATACTCATCTTCTGGCCCTTTTATGACCGAGGTGGTATTGACAAAGGTTTATTTTGGCAAATTTTAGCCAGTTTACAGAGAGTTGCAATAAGTTATTTGGGGCGGATCTAGCGAAGCTGTCACCAGGGGCAAGATAGCCTGAAACTATTGT
>CALMVQ010000346.1 GCA_937873135.1 uncultured Scytonema sp.
AAATTCCATTTTAATTCTCTTCTCGGTATTGATAATAATAGAATGTAAAATTTTTTTAAAACTTTTCTAACAAGTCAATTTTTAAGTCCCTACTCGCTAGGGAAACTAATCGAATGGAAACTCTCCAGTAGTATGTTGATTGACATTTCCCTCGGTATCTGGTCCCTACTCGCTAGGGAAACTAATCGAATGGAAACATGTCTTACATCAATCTACTACGGGCGATTGTAAATTTGGTCCCTACTCGCTAGGGAAACTAATCGAATGGACAAGATTAATTAATGGGTTGAGTGACGGCATTTTTACTGTTATCTTTTTACTCTTTAAGGGTATTGCTTCTAAGCACGAATAACAGTAATAGAACGTTGATTTTTTGTAGGCACAATGTGAGTTGATAAACGTTCTTCCATTGAGGGTGCTTTTTCACGTCGGTCGAATACAAATAACCAGCCAAAATCTACTCCCAATCGCGCTAAGTATGAATCCAATTGCTCAAGACCAAGAGCTTGGGGGTCGCCCTTTTTATCACGCCATACTTTTAATTCTATCCCTAAAGTAGTAGAACCATATCTTAAACATAAATCCATGCGATCGCTTCCAATAGCATATTCACGTTCGAGTGTTCCACCCCCATTAACGATACGATGTAAGAACGCCATTAGCACTAGATGTGGTGCTATTTCATGGTATGCTGCACTAGCTAATAATGGTTCACCATGCTGTCGCCAAAATCTCAAAAATGCATCTAGTAAAGCATCAGTGTTTAATTCGCCTTCTTTAGTTAACCAAGTAGGGCTGATGTGAGGTAAACTGTCTTGAGTCCCTTGCGCTAAGATACGGGGAATAACCTCGCGATAAATAGGATTAGCGATCACGAGTCCTCCTGCGGGGTCGCGTCGCAACAATCCTAAATCAATTAAATATTGTCGATCATCAGCAGGAGTATCGCCTAACGCAAGTCCAGCTAGTATCGGTTCAATAATGTCTTTGACTCGTTGTTCTCGAAGTTTTTCTGCCAGCGAGTCCAAATGGGTATCTTGACGGGCGATTAATATTTCTTTCGCTTTGAGAATATGTTCATGGGTAATTGCTCCCCTTCGATCTTTTACCATTTTTTCAACAACTTCCTTGGCAAGGGCATTTACTAACCAAGGTTGTCCCTGAGTCAAATCAAATGCTGTTGATGAAGCTTGTTGAGTGAAAACTTGCCCAGTATCGTCAGTATGTTGTTGGTATAATTCTGCCACTTCAGTGGCGTGAAAATTTCTCATGGTTAGGGAACTAACCTTAATATTGAAGGGGCTCGCCGTATTTAACCTATCGCTACCACCCGACGCTACTTTATAATCGCGCACATCCCGCAAACCAATCAAACCCACAGACAATGGAAAGTTATTAGGACGGTTGGCAAAACCATCGCGTAACTGACGTAAAACAGAAATTAAGGTTTCATTTTGTAGCGAATCAATTTCATCTATAAATACTACTAACGGTCGCGGTGAAGCCTGCGCCCAAGCTCTTAAAGAAGCTCGAATCCTCCGCCCTGGTTCTTCAGTACCCCAAACAGGTGGTTGTAAGTCTTTGGGTAATAGGTCTGCAATTGTATCGCGCCAAGTTCCCAGAATCGCTAATTCTGCGGCACCTACATTATTATTAAACGCACTTCCGACTTCTGCTGATACCAATATTGCCGCGTAGCGTCCACTTTGTGTAAGCTGTTTCGCCAGTGCTAGCATCGCGGTTGTTTTACCTGTTTGCCGAGGTGCATGAACTACAAAGTAACTACGCTGTTGAATTAGCTCCTCCAAATCAGGCAACCGAGCAGTTGGCGATAGCATGTAGTGAATATCGTCTTGGCAGGGACCTGCGATGTTGAACCAGCGAGACATGCAACAAAACTACGTTCAGACGGATCGTCTTAAGTGTACCTGACTGTAAGGCAAATCACCATCCCCACCCTGTTTTAGTCAATTCACAGACAAACTTTTTGGTTTACTGAAAATTCGTCTATACAAATATTTACGTAAATTGGACAGTTGCTGATATCAATTCATACAATTGAGGCTTCATGGTATCAAAGGGATTTACTTGTGTCTGATGCATATTGGCAAGCGAAAATCTGGGGATTGCTTCACGATCCAGTGCTAAAACAGTTACACAATAACGGAGAGCGTGGTGGTAATAGCTTTTGGCGCAAACTACGACAACTAGAAGTTATACAAAACTGGGTAGATAAAAAATCGAACTCAGAAGTCTCCTATCGTCAGATTTTAAGACACATCCGCCAAGCAGACTACATTTCCTCCGCAAGCGATCGCACTGCCATTGCGAGTCTGATTGAAAGTATAAACTATTGCCAAGACACAGGCTTAGAAATCTCTCATTTGATGTCTGGGGCTAAACATAACTTTAAAATCAAGCAGCCGACAGATCGAAAGGATCTGCTACAAAAGATACCAGAAGTCGCTAAAAAAGATATCAAACAAGTATTTTGGTGGCTGTGGCGTTGTTTACCAGAAGTCGCTTGTCGGGAATTTCAAGATGATTCTCTGATGCTGATGCCAGCAGAAACTCGCCTGCCCGATAGTTCAATTTGGAGTCACGCTAGTACAACTGCTGCACTGGCAGGTGCGTTAGCCGGGTATGATTTGACAACCGCATTAACTCAACGTTGGTCATCAGAAAAAACTTTATCTCATCCTTATCTTGCCAGCTTTACCTTTACGCCTGTGCAAGAACTGATTAAAGCCAGTCGGAAAATGCGTGACTTTTGGGCTGGTTCTTGGTTATTGCACTACCTGTCAGCCAAAGTCTGCTGGCAATTGGCTTTACAATACGGTCCTGATAGCTTTATTTATCCGAGTTTATTTCAACAACCATTGATAGATCATTGGTTACTGAGAAAATTTCCAGAATTTAAAGACTGGGTAAACCAACCAAGCGATCGCTCTCTCCTCACAGCTGGATTTCCAAATGTGCTGGTATTGGTACTGCCAAAAGATAAAGTGCAAGCTGCCATGCAAACTGCCAAACAAACCCTTTTGCAAGAATGGCAAGAAATAAGCAGCTTAGTTTTTAATGAATTACACGACAACCGCCACTGGATGCGAGATTTACAAAGTAACCATAAAACGTGGCAAGGTTGGTTAAAATCCCAATGGCAATTTTACTGGGCTGCTGTACCGATTGGTATAGAAGGTGAACCTTTGAAAAATGATGATATCCTAGAAGCGCAAGAAGATAAATTTTTACTTTGGCGAGATGCCCAAAATCAAATATATAACTTAACTACTGATAAAACAAAACTCTTTCAACCAAATGAAATTAATTTTCTCCAGGAAGCTAGCAAGCAACGGAGCAGGTTTAGTGTCAATGTTGGTTCGTGGTGGGCGCACATCTTTGACCAAACTAGGTACTCTGTAACAGCTGTAAAGAATGCCCGCAATTGGCAAATTCCTACCGCTTTTGGTCCTCGCTCCACTATATCTGGTATCGGACCAGTGGTACATCCAGGAGATGATTGGATGAATGAAAGCGAAACTAAAAAATACTGGGAAAGACAAGTAGGTTTATTTGATGGCAGAGAACAACTCAATGCCACGGAAACTATCAAGCGGGGACTGGAAAAGGTTTTACCCAAGCTATTACAAATAAACGATGATCAACAAAAAGCTGATGCGATCGCCGCATCATACCCTGACTTAACGTCGGGCGTAGCGGGGTATTTAAAAGTTAACGAGAATGACAACGATCATCAAAAGCAATTTAAACAAGCCTGTGAAGCCGTAATCACAAAATTTCCTTGGGTTCAATACGTCATTAATGACATGAGAAACAAATGGGGAATTCCTTGGATAGACGACAACACAGCCTCAACGCAATATCATCCCCGCTTATTAAATGCAGGCTGGTTAGTAGAAGATATTAAAACACCGGATATTGATGAAGAAGAACATCGGTTGAAAAAGGAAACAGACCAAGATAGTAAAGAGAATATCCGCCGACAAATCAGCACAATTAAAACAAACTATCGTGCCGAAATTCAAAAGATAATTGACAGATTTTATCCCAACAACAATCCTACTGACTGGTATGTATTAGCAGCAGGTGACGGTGATGGCATGAGTGAATGGCTGCAAGGTAAAAAGCTCAAAAATTATGGCGATTACATTCCCTCTGGATTATCAAGTGCTTCAGAAAGTTTCCTAAAGTTTTTATCAGAGAAAAAACGTATGGGACCATCCACCCATAATGCCCTCAGCCGTGCCTTGTTGGACTTTTCCAATCAACTCGTTCCCTACCTTACAGAACAACGTTACGCCGGACGCTTAATTTACGGGGGTGGCGATGATGTCTTAGCATACACGAATTTGTGGGAATGGGATAGATGGTTGTGGGATATTCGCCAATGTTTCCGAGGGGATAAAGACCCACATGATAAGTTTAATAATCAGGGTGATTACTGGCAATGGAAGAATGAGCAACCACCACTTGATGCTCGGGGGAAACCTCTACTTTCTACTCGTCCACTCTTTACAATGGGTGGAGAAGCCACAATTAGCTTTGGGGTGACGATCGCCCATCATTCAGTCCCTCTAGCTATTGCCTTAGATAACATGTGGAAAGCCGAAGCGGAGGCGAAAGAGCATAAATATTGCGGGGGTTGCAACAAGGATACCTACATAAAAAAAGATGCTGTCCAAGTCCGAATTATGTATAGCAACGGTAACATCCTCAAGGCAACAGCTAAATTTGATGTTTTCAACTTGTGGCAAAAGCTACTTAATATCCATCCTCAGATAGATGCGGCGATATTTGAACAAGCAGCAAGCATTTGGAGTCAACATCCTGTACCTATGCGAGAAGCGATTCTACCTTGGACAAAAGCTTTTTGCGATCGCCGAGAACAATTTAAAGGAGACGAAACAGCCAAAAACGAGTTTCAGCTGCAACTAGCAGAGTTTCTGAAAGCTTTGTGGATAACTACCCCAGATAAAGATTTAACACCAGCAGTACAAAATTGGCTAAAGCTTGCTGCCTTGACAATTCGTAATCGTGACATCAAGCTGGGAGGTACAGTGTAATGTTTTGGTACACTCTTACGCCACTGGATGTACTGTTATTGCGAGATGCAAAACCTTTCTCACCAGGAGAAAGAGCATGGGCAGGAAGCGTATTTCCGCCGAACGGTCATAGCATTGCAGGGGCATTAAGTGCCTTAATGAATCGGAGTCAGGGGAGTAAATTTAGACTAACAGGACCGTTTTTATGCTGGAGTGGAGAAACTTTATATTTTCCTCGTCCGTTGGGGTTTGTGGGGAAAACGCCGTTAGTACCTGTGGACTGGGATGAGCGATCGCATGTGCATCACGCTCTGAGCGATCCACACCAACCTCGTCCTCTGGTGAAACCATCCTGGAGTAAGCATCCAGAGGATGAGGATAATGCTGGTATTGAGAAAAAGTATCGTCAGTACCTGCCATTTGAGGTGGTTAATGAATACCTGAAAACTGGAGAAATCGATCCTAATCATTGGCTGGTGGAACATGCAGGAGAAGACAAACCTTGGACGGTAGAAACTCGTTCCCACAATTCCATTGAAGACGGGAAACGACAAGTTAAGGATGCGGATGGTTACTTTGTGGAGAATGCGATTCGCCTTTATCCTGGGTGGAGTTTAGCGATTGGTGTCGATGTCGAAATAGACAC
The DNA here is from genome assembly GCA_937873135.1 of uncultured Scytonema sp. Taxonomy (GTDB): domain Bacteria; phylum Cyanobacteriota; class Cyanobacteriia; order Cyanobacteriales; family Nostocaceae; genus Rhizonema. Next base: position 5,710 of record CALMVQ010000346.1, read on the forward strand.
TCCAACAACTTTGCGACTGGGAGGAGAGGGACATCGAGTGATTTTGCAGCGATGCGATCACCTCAGCAAACAATGGGAGACTCTGCAAAAGTTGTCTCAGCACAACTTTAACCGTGGCGGAAAATCCCTTGCTTACCTTGTCACACCCGGTGTCTTTGAACGTAAAGAAAAAGACAACGGCAAAGAAACAGCTATATGTCAGGCTTTCCCTTGGGAATGGAAGTTAGCCCAAACAGCTAATCAAAATCAAACGCCAGGGGAGTTAGTCAGCTTTGCAACTGAGAAAGCCGTAGCTATCAGTTGTCGCTTTCGTGACAAAGACAAGAGTATTCCTGCACCACAAGTTTTTGCCGCACCTCCTGGTAGCTTATATTACCTCAAGCAGCCGCAATCTTTGTTTCAGGATGACTCGAATACAAAGGTACATACCTGGAGACAACTTGGTTACTCTGAGTTGCTGTGGATTCCTTTTATACACAATTATCACTAAAAAGTGAATTATGAATTACTTGACTTACACCTATCTCCTCACTCCCTTGCACACAGGTGCAAGTACTCAATCAGGCAATCTTTTAGGTATTGCCCGTGAAGCACAAACCGAGTTGCCTTACATTCCTTCTTCGTCGCTGCGGGGAAAGATTCGTGCGATATTAGAATCTATACCCTCAATCAAAGCTGAAGCAGGGACTTTTTTCGGGGAAAGGATTAAAGACGGGAACCAACCAACAGAAGGAGAAGTATGGTTTGCTGATGCTACGTTGTTGTTATTTCCCGTCGCTTCATTTAGCCATCAGTTTCTGTGGATAACTTGTCCTTTGTGGCTGAGTCGTTGGAATCGCTGGTTGAGAAATGATGAACTAGAGAAGCTGATTCAACAGTGGCGATCGCAACTACAACAACCAGACAAAAAAGCAATTTCATCTGCTTCTGGTAAGCAAGTTTATTTACAAGGTGCAATCCTGAACGAGGCTGAAATTGGCAAAATTGACTCTCACAGTTGGGACTGTTTTAAACAAATTCCTGATGGTAACAGTATTCTTGACCTCAAGCAAAAATTAGCTATCTTATCAGATCAAGATTGTGCAGCTTTGGTTGAAACTGGTTTGCAGAGAGAAGTACGTATCGCTCTACAAGAAGATGAAAAAGTCGTATTCGGGGGTTCCTTTCGTTCAGAAGAAGCAATTCCCTCAGAAACTATACTGTTTTTTCCTTGGGGAATGAAGCCAGATAAAGATGAGAACAAAACACAGAATGTTCGCGATTTACTCGTCAAAATTCTCAATGATCGTCTGCAATTTGGTGGACTAGAGGGGTTAGGTAGAGGTTGGACGGAGAACAAGACAGTAAAAATTCATATTAACAAGGAATAGTAGTCAATGAAGCTAGATCTAAGAGATTTCAGCCGTCACGCTTTTAACGGAGTTTCACAAGTTAAGCAAATAGTACGTCAAGTAGACCACAAAAAAGCCAGTGCTGCTGTTCAAGGATTATCTGCATATATCTCCACGTGGGGATTACATCGGCTGTGTGGAGATGGAGTCAAGTATATAAATACTCGTAGTCTTGACACTAAATACAGAGGTCAAGTTTATCAAGAGTTTCTCAAAACTTTGCAGCATTTGAGTCAAATTCCTTTTGCTCCAGATGATGCAAATGGCTTAATCAATATGAACTTAGAAAATTATACAGGGTTAAACCGTTTGGCAATTGAATTAGCACGGGAGTGGTCATTTTGGGCTGTACCAATTTTAGGTGAGGCAGAGCAAGAATGAACGGTAAATCATCCGCAGATATTTGGCGTGAGTTTGTGCAAGCCGAACTGAAAAATAAATCGAAGCTGGGTACAATCCTAACACCAGGCGTATATGGTGGCTATGAAAATAAAATTCTGACAATATATTTTTCTGATGATGTGGCGCGTAAAGCAGCGCAGGGACAACTCAAAAGCATTCAGGATAAACTGAGGCAATACCAATTATTGTGCGATCACATCACTTTTACCACTGGTTCTATTCCCACTACTGCAACACCCGTCACAGTTAGTCACAAAAGTCATAATCCTTTACAAGCGTTATACTGGGTTGAACCGAATCTCCCAATAGAAAACGACGCCACTGCAAGGATGCGGATACTCAATGCCACAGTAGAAGCCGAACAGACTTGCAATCAACTTTACATCAAACTTAAACAACGCACCCAAAACCTAGCTGGAGGTGAAGAAAACACAATCAGAGTTTCTTTTAATTGGCGAGTGCGCGTTGGAGGAACTCGCGGTTTCCGAGAATTGCTGCTTCCAGTGTTACATCCGGTATTTGGCATTCCTTATATTCCAGCTTCCACATTAAAGGGTGCAGCACTGGCTTGGGCAAAAAAACACGGAGGATCGAATGAGTTTAAAGACTTGTTGGGGATGCTTAATGGTAATGTTGCCAAAGCAGCCAAGGTAGAATTTTTAGATGCTTTCCCCTGCAAACCTTGTTTGAGTATAGATGTAGCGACTCCACAATGGTCTTGGCAAAATAATCAGGTGATGTACAAGCCAGAACCTCATCCCCTCATCAGTCTATATCAACCGGAGTTTTTCATTGGGCTACGTCCGACAACACGAGGTGACAAAGATGGAGTGAAGGTTGTCAAAGAATGGCTAGAAAATGCCCTTAGAAGTGGCATTGGTTCTCGTGTTAGTAGTGGTTACGGTCGCGCTTTAGGTGAAATACCACATTTCCAAAATTACCAAAGTTACAGCTTTGAATTATGGACTCAAGGAATATATGGCAGTCATCCTCCATCTAAAGAAAATAAGTATCAAGGTATTCCTGAATTTCGTCCTACTGCTTTACGAGGTATCTTACGGTACTGGTTTCGTGCTGTAGCTTTGGGATTGTACGATGCCCAAATCTGCCAGAAGTTAGAAGAAAAACTATTTGGAAAGTTAGGGCAACAAGGACAATTCTCAGTAAATACAAAGGTTAATTCATCTAATAAGATAAACCCTTACCTTTACACTGGCAAAATTTATGTGGAGGCAACGGATCAAAAGTATCTAAACCTAGCTGAAAAGCTGTTAATTTTAGCCTCTAATTTAGGAGGTCTAGGAAGAGGTTCACGACGACCTTTACACTTACTTAATCGTAGGATGCGAGGATGTCATTGGGAAGTCATGGATACAGATTTGCCACTTCCATATGATGCCAAAGAATGGCAGAAGCTTTTTGAGGAATTACAGCAGGCATTTCAAGCAGTACAAGCGCCTATTGGTTCTTACACCAGCAATCCTGGTAAACCCAGACAACGCCAGCAAGATGTTTTAGATAAAAATGCTCAAATCTGGTTACTTCAGTCACCATCACAAATTGCCCCTGACAAAGTTAACAACTGGGAAACAGAAGGCGATCGCCCAAACGTCAGAGGTACGGCATTAAACCTACTTTATAGTGATATCCGCTTCAAGGGAGAAAGCAAAGGACAAGGAAATCCAAACGTAGGTGGTGCTTTGGAAACGCCTTCTTTTGTCTGGATTAAATCGATATTTCCTGCTAACAATCCCAGCTATCAAGTTATTACTATTTTTGGAACCGATCATCCCGAGCGGCAAGCATTTGCTAAAGAACTCAAAAATCAGAAAGCGATTTTAGTATTTGGACAAATGCAGTCCGGAAAATCACCAATACCACGCAAGTATAACTCCTAAAATATTCATAGAATTCTCTCTTTCTTCTCTTGGCGTCCTTGGCGTCCTTGGCGGTTCATAAAAAATAATTTACACTTCTTAAATATAACTGCTGTATGAACACCATATCAACAGAAACCAACCGCGTCGATACCTTAATTATCACTGTCGGTACTCGACAAGTAGGCTGGCGTTGCCAAGATAGTGTTATTCGCTCTTTTGGTGCAGACGGCAATAGCAGCTATCCACCCCACGTTGACGAACTTTATCAAGAACTAAAAATTGAGCGCGGTACTTATTCCGAAAACGATAAAACCTATTTTTGCAGTACAAGAGATTTAGGTAAACGCTACTACGAATACTGTGTGGAATGGCTTGGCGGTGACTTCAGCCAAGTTGAACTGTTATTAGATGGAAAAATTATTGAGAAGGGTGTTGAACAGGGTTTAAAGCATATCATTTTGTGGGGAACTGACCAACCAGAAACAGTATCTTGGTTTTATCGACGTTTGGATACCCTGTGGCTGGCAGAGTTGATGGCAGGGAAAATCAAAACAATTTTCCCCAATCTTAGAGTTGATGTGCATACACCCAATATTAATGCCAATGACAGCGATGCAATTCGTCAAGAACTGGAAGTTTTAGTTTTGCGAGAGGCAATCAATTTTTTCTCTCCCAACGGGAATGAAGAGTTTGTCCTATGGATACAAAACAAAGGTTGTGCGCCAGCGATCGCATCTAGTGTAGAAATTTGTGCGGCGGCGTTGGTACGTCAGTGCCAAGTTTTCAACGCCAACCCCAACGAACCAGATGTACTCTTTGAAACACTACCAAATGGGTTCAGAACCGCTTGTTCCTCCCAGACATTTAAACTCATTCCAATGGGTGAGTATTTTTGGTCACTGGAACGGTTGCGGGTGATTTCTGCTTGGGAACGGGGAGATTTTTCGGAAGCACAATTTTGGTTAAAAGTCCATCAAAGTCGTTATAAAGTTTTATATAAATTATCAGGAATTTTAGCTGTATTTACAAACTGGGAAACGGATAATTTTCTTCGAGAAATTGGCAATTGGCTGCGTTCAAATGATGTTTGTAAGGTAGTAAATACAGAAAAAATCCAAGCTTGGCAAGAACAATTTCGTCAAATCAACCCAGATTCTTTGACTGAGGTTTGGGAGTCATCTTTTCTCATCGAACTACCACTGCTGCGAAAAAACTATACAGCGGCATTCATACAATTTTCTCAAACTATAGAGCGTTTACTGTATCTTCAATGCCGAGAAAATAATTGGATTAGTAAAGGTTTTGTTACACGAGGACATACCTCCCAACCCGGATTTTTAGAATTAATAGATGGATGGCAAAGATATCATAATTTGTCTAGTGATAATAAATGGTATAAGTTACTAAACCGTATAGGCGATAAACGCAATAAAGTTGTTCATTCCGCTCACTCTATAACTTTATCACAAATTCGTACTATTTGGACAGATCGCGGTTTATTTACAGTTCCCTTATCAGAAGATCCGCAAGTTGTGAAAAAATTGATGATGGACGTTCTTCAACAAGTTAGTCAACCTGTAAACCCAGAGAAATTATTGGTGCGATCGCTCTACGAATGGGGTCTAAATTTGTTGAAAATTGAATCAGTTTCTTAATATGAAAAGTATGACAGAATAAAGCCCCCCTTTTTAAGAGGGTTGGGGGTATCTTCTAGCAATAACTGAGCAGTATTGCTTTTGGCTTAATGAAATTTGGTAGTTTTAGAATTTTTGCGACAACTGCTGTCTGCGAAGTGCGATCGCTCAAATCAAAGGTAGCGTTCACATTTTTCCTTCCAACAACCGCAAGCACAGGTTTTACCTCATCTATGATCAATGCGTAAATCAATTTTAGTATAAAATGTAATACTTTCATTCATTCCGATAGGGTAATTTTAAGCATCTTAATTTTATTTTAGAATTGTATTTGTGGATCTTGGGATTATGTTCCCACTATCCCGAAAAGCGATCGCTCCGATTGCTTCAGTTTATCGGTTCGCGTTAATCGAAGAAAAGGAAAGCCTACTTAAACCCCTTTTTTAAGGGGGGTTGAGTGGATCTTCTATAGCTAACCGAGCACTATTGCATTCACACCGGACGCTTCGAGGATGGATGGACTTTCATCGTCTTTAACTTCTGAGCGCGAGGGGGTACGCGAATGGCTAAAATGCTGATTATTTCGTCAACCCCCTCGCTCCGTTGTCCTGTAAGCAACAGAGCGATTTTTTCAGATCATTTTTCATCCATTGCGGCTCTCAAATCTGACCCCCTCGCAAACCCCCTGTAGACGCCTTACTCAGTCAAGGTTTAAGATGGTGGGGTCCCTACTCGCTAGGGAAACTAATCGAATGGAAACTTGACCGTCATTCGCCGGCGTCCTCGTCCTCGTCGACGTCGTCCCTACTCGCTAGGGAAACTAATCGAATGGAAACTTGGCCCTTACGGTCGCGCGGCCCCGCCCGAGCAGCCCTTGTCCCTAATCGCTAGGGAAACTAATCGAATGGAAACGTTGTTGGTGTTGGTCCGCCACCGGCTGACCGAGCCCTGCGCGGTCCCTACTCGCTAGGGAAACTAATCGAATGGAAACCGACCTGGTGCGGGGCGCCATCGAGCTGGAGCGCACCGCCGTCGGGTCCCTACTCGCTAGGGAAACTAATCGAATGGAAACGATAATAATGGTAATAAATATGTAGAATTCTGTATTACTGTCCCTACTCGCGAGGGAAACTAATCCATAGTTGGGTATTTCTGCCAAAACTGGACGCTCCCTACCGAGTAGGAAACTGTACTAGTCGTTATCTGGTAAAATACAAAATGAAGAAGTAGTGAGAAAGATAAAATATGACTACTAAAGAATTATTAATCAAAGAGATAGAAACTTTACCAGCAGAATTACTAACAGAAGCACTTAATTTCATTCGAGAAATAAAAAATAGTCATACAGCAAAACAGTCAATTACAAATAACTTACATGGTTCTACAGCTGAAGATTTACTAGAATTTGCAGGAACTTGGTCAGGTGATGATATTAGAGAATGTCTTCAGCTTGTTCATGATACTCGTATGCCGTTAGAATTTTAAGAATGTATTTGCTTGACACAAATCATTGCACTTTTTTGATAGAAGGTGAACCAAAAGTTGTCAAGTAACCGTTCACAGGATTGATTGAGTTACCGTATAAAATAAGTACCCATCAGTG
>CALMVQ010000347.1 GCA_937873135.1 uncultured Scytonema sp.
TGATGGGTACTTATTTTATACGGTAACTCAATCAATCCTGTGAACGGTTACCATCTTATTTGCTATATTTTATTTAGGGTAAGCCGTCTTTATTTGTAAAGATTGAGTTCATACTATTTAACGTTGATAATCAACTGTTAAAGTTTAATAGTATTGTAATTTTTTTACAGGTAAAATAGGATTACTGCAGATAATTTTTGAATAATTCAGGAGGAAAAACCATGATTATTTATGACTTAGAATTTTTGGCTTTCTTAGAATTGGACAATAGCATTATCGGGGGTTTATCGACTAGTGCTAGTGCTTCTACATCTGCTCAGCCAGGTAGTGCAGGGGCAGATGCTAATGCAACCGCTGTAGGTGCTCTGACTCTTACTTCTACCACAACCAATACTAATGTCACTAGCGGCCCTAATTTTTCTATCAGTGATGCCTTTGCAAACGCTTTTGCTTTTGCTAGAACTGGTAAGAATACCTCCTCGTTTACGGCTACAAGTATTTCTTACTCAGCCACTGTTTTGTAATCCCTGAAAAATACATAGTTTACTAATTTCGTCATTGTTACAGTTTGTCTAAATTATTTTTAAAAAATGAAAATCCCGGTAATATCTGTAAAACCGGGATTTTATGATTTGGAACTTTCATAGGGAACACCAAGAAATAAATTGTCCCAAATTGTAGCGGCTGGATAACCTCACTCTTAAAAATGATACGATTGCTCAATCTATGGTTGAGATATGTTGTTTTCTGGAAGTCCCATAATTGATATAATATTCCTATATATTTTAAGAAGAGTGTTTTCATTAACTAGATTTCGAGTATGAGCTGCTTGAACTAAGCAAGCAGAAACTTCGACTGAGACGGTTTGAGTAATTTCAGTTTAGTTATCGCCAGATGTTATGACTACGCTTCTTGCCTCTGCGGTAATCTTGACATCAGGTGAGACTACCTGTTTGATTACAACTTGATAAAGAGGCATGATTTTGTAATTTCTCCTTGCTTATAAGGAAAGCTAACATTCATGTTAGTTACGCTTTGCGTAACTAAAAATTAGAAAAGCTTGCATTGTAGCCAATAAGGTATCATGTAAAAATAAGTTGTACAAATTAAATTTGGAATAAGCTGTGAGCTTAACTTCCCTATCAAAAGTGTTCAAGTTATTTTTGCAAGGCTCCTAAGCAATCTTGAATGGTAGCTTTATTACTGCGCCCTGTGTACTAGTGGCTTACCTCTCTTTGTTTTACTTTTTTCGGAGTAAACAACTTTACCTACGTAGTATTTCACTTGTAAAGATTAGTTTGAAGGTTTCTCCACTTTTGCAATCTCTTATCCTCTCACCAAATCTGAATTTTCTCATCTAGCTTCAACTTTTATATATCCAGAGTGAGAAATCCGGATTATATAGTAGTCTTATTTGATATCCGCTAATTCTTGCGATTATAACCCTTCAGAAACCGTGTGTCTAAACTGACTTTTATGCTAACGGCGGCTTATAGAGAAAAATTGCCAACGATACTAAATGCTGAAGCAGATGCAGTATGTTGAATGCCATTATCACTAGTAGAAATAAGAGTTCCTCCAGCACCCAAAATATTGCCTCCTTGATCTTTGATTAAGTATCTAGAAATGTCTGTCTTGGAGGTTCCAGAGTCAACACTAAAAGTTGGTTGTTGATTCTGAAAATAGAGTGAAGGATAGATAGAAAAAATGCTCAATCCACCCTGTACTTTACTATTACTGTGAATTTCAATTTCACAAAAACTGAGGTCGGAAATTTTTAATTTGCTCATAAAAAACCTTTATGACAAAGAGATATCGTCGAAAGCTTCTTAATAGCTTTCAACGATATTTTTACAATTCTCAATTACAAAGAATGAGAGCAAGAGTTAGAGTGGTCGAACCACCATCTAACTAATAAATTATCTTTGTTTACCAGTAGTAGTATGAACCAGAGCTAGCAGAGGTTGATGAACCAGCAGAGTTAGAACTGTAAGGTGTTGTGGCAGTGGCGTTATCAACTTCGGTAGCTGTACCGATACCAGTAGCACTGGCGGTACCTTGAGATTGAGCAAGATGACCACTTACGACAGTACCAATTGTAGTGCGCACGGTATTACTTATATTACCAACGCCACTACCTACGCTAAAGAAACCACCAACAACATCAGATCCATCAATAGCTTCGAGAGTGTTTAAGTCAGAAATAATCATGGGATTCTCCTGGGAATTTTTGTTTTTTGTCTAAATTCTTGTAAGCAAATTAGTGTTTTTGGCTTACATTTATAACTATACAACATATGAATAAAAAGGCAAGTATTTTTTTGAAAAAAAACTAGACTTTTATTCTTTTTTGTAGACCAAAAACCTTTAGTTATGTCCTAGAAAAATTAGCACTAACAAAATTGCATAGCTAAAATATTTAGCTATGCAATAACAAAATCATATTAAGCAATTGTCTCTAAAAAAATCATAATTCTCCACTGGAATTGGCAAAATTATAATACTATGTCAATGTATATAGTAGTTATAAATCACTGGTGAAATTCTCTGTATTTCCTTACAGGAGGGTTCTTGTCTTCTCGTTCGCGAACAGTACTGGCTCCCGTTGAAATGAGGAGCGATATTATACAAAATAATCAAGGTAAGTCATTAGAAATCTTAATTTTTCATACACCACTAAGTTAGTTATGTCTTGATAACTGTCTTTTTTAGAGAGACTAATATATATAACAATATAACCTAGGATTTAACAGTTATCAGTTATTAGCACGTAGGGTAGGTAAACGAGAGTAAGGCAGCGTTTTTAAGGATAAGGGTGCTGTACTGTCGGTTAAGCACCTTACATTTTAATGTTCACTGCTGTTGGTAGTGTTATAAGCAAATTGTTGCTGTTCATTGGATTCTTGAGCATTAGAATCTGAGTCTAATTGAATCACAATTTCGACTTGCTCCATTTGTTGGTCTAGCCAAGCGGAGAATAAATCTGTTGTAATTTTTTGGCGTAATTGGTCATTTAATTCCGGTTGAATGATTTCCTCAACCCAAACGAGATGGACTCCTTTGGGAGTCATAATTGGTTTTAGCATCTGTGGTGGAGTGCTAGCAAAGATAGCTGCAGCAACTTCCGGTCGAAAATCTGCACGGCGTCGAGTCCCTTGATATCCGCCAGCGCGACGGAGTTCTGGATCTTGGATATATCGACGGGCAACTTCTTGGAAAGTGACCTCGCCTTCTTGCAGCGCATAAAACAGTTCTAAAGCCAAGTCTCGGTCATCCAAAAGGACTTCGTATGTTACTGCTGCTATATAGTAAAGCTGATGTTCATAAAAGAATCGTTCAACTTGTTCTGCAAATAGGTATTCTGCTAATTTGCGAGTCAGAACTTTGGTGCGGATTAAATCTTCAAATTCATCTATAGATATATGATGGTTTCTCAACCACATCCAAGTATCTTTCGCTTTAACCAGATTATTCTCTAAGCGCAGCTTATCGCCTTCCTGCTGCAATTCTTCTTCCTCAACTTTAATGCCCAATCCACTGGCAGCGTCCGTAATAATTTTTTGAGTCGCGCTCGCTTGAACCAAGCTAGGAATCTGGCAGGAAAGTTTGCTGATCTGGATTATGTCTTTACTGGAAATTGTCAAAATATTCGACATGACGCAATTCATCCAATTCCATAAATCGGTTTATAACGGTTAGATCATATTTTTTAGCAAGATAACTATGATTTCTTATATCTAACTATATTCTGTAATTGAATGAAGGAAGTCAATCATCAGAGGTTGTTAAAAAGACATAAATATCTTATTTATGTCTTCATTTTCTATAACTTAGATTAAACTTGATTATATATTATACTTTTTTGAGAGTTATTTACCTATTTAAACTGCGGAAGCATTATGAACGGGAAATGCTAAAAATGTATCTCCTCACATCTTGCACGCCTGAAAAATTGATAGATTTTAATCACTCAGTACGAAACAAACTACCCTTGATTTCTCTAGAAACGTCGAGAAAAAGAAGGTATCCTTATCATCAATGTTTTGACGTTGGCTGTGTTTATACGGAGATGTGAAAGATCTGAGCACCTTTAGGCTCGCCACGGAAAGAGTTGATAGACAATTACTCCCTTTGGAGAGTGTAAGATTACCTTCTTTCTCTGCGTCCTCGGCTCAAGAGCGGTTGATCTAACTAATCGGTATTCTTTTGGCGGTTTAGGAGTCGTTCTTTCCCCCCTGCTCCCCAGATCAGTCCTGCCTCAAGAGGATATACGGACCATAGTTGGTAGGCATACAGTTATTTAATTAAAAGAATTTAGTCCTCAAAAGATGGAGGACACTAAGTTAAAGATAGATGGGACGAAGAAACCCGATTTCTCCAAGAAATCGGGTTTCTGAGTTGACAGCTAATTGTTAAGTGCTAAGTGCTGATAGCTGAATGCTTACTAACCCACTTGAGCAAGTTGTTGTTGGTTCAGGTAGTAGTAATGACCTCTTTTAGCAATTAAGTCGTCGTGAGTACCGCTTTCGACTAATATGCCGCGATCTAGCACCAGAATGAGATCGGCGTTGCGTACAGTAGAAAGGCGATGGGCAATAATGAGACTTGTACGTCCAACCAGAATTGTTTTCAGGTTGTTTTGAATGATGCGTTCAGACTCAGAATCGAGGTGACTAGTGGCTTCATCCAAAATGATTAAGCGAGGATTACCAAGTAAAGCACGGGCGATCGTCAAGCGTTGGCGTTGTCCACCCGATAGCATTCCGCCGCCTTCACCGATTTGAGTTTCGTAACCCAACGGTTGTTGTCGAATAAAGTCATCGGCTCCAGCTAGTCGCGCTGCCTCTACAATGTCTTCTTGAGAGGCTTCTGGATGAGCGATGCCGATGTTTTCCCGAATGGTACCGCCAAACAAAAAGGAATCTTGATCGACAACACCAACTTGAGAACGTAGTGATCGCAGGGAAATACTCGTCACATCTAAACCGTCCATCAAGACTTTACCCTCGGTAGGGGGATACAAGCCTAAAATCAACTTGGAGAGAGTTGTTTTCCCAGAACCACTCCGCCCGACGACTGCTACAGTTTGTTCCGGTTGGATTTCAAAGCTCAAATTTTCCAAAACGTTCGTCTCGCTTTCTGGGTGATACCGGAAAGTCACATTCTCAAAGCGAATGTTGCCGCGAAACGTGCGTAGGGACTGGCGGGGTTTATTTTGTAAATCTTCTTCTGGTTCGGCGTCGAGAACATCATTAATCCGTTCAGTGGAAATAATGATTTCCTGTAATTGATTCCACAGCGCCGCCAGCCGTTGGAACGGACTAAGGACGTTGCCTAACAGCATATTAAAGGCAACTAATTGTCCAATGGTAAGTTGGTTCTGGATTACCAACCATGCTCCGTACCAGAGCAATCCTGTGTTAATTAACAATTGGATGGTGGAACTGATGATTTGCAAGCGGTTGCTAATCACCTGCGCACTAAAGCTTTTTTTGATTAAATTATTCAGCAGTTCTTCCCAATGCCAACGTACTGTCTGCTCAATCGCCATTGAGCGGATAGATCGAATTCCTGTGAGAGATTGAATGAGATAGCTGTTTTCTTCGGCTCCAGCATTAAAAATTTCTCTAGAGATGCGGCGCAATATACTTGTGCTAGCCAGCGCCAAGATAAAGAATGGCGGTACAACCATAAGTACCAGCACTGCTAATTGCCAGCTGTAAGAGAACATTAATCCTAGATAAATGACTAATGTCAGCAGATCGAGTATAACTGACAGTGCTTCACCAGTCAGAAAGCGTTGAATTTTCTGATTTTCTTGGATACGAGAAACAATGTCACCAACATAACGCGACTCGAAGTACGAGAGAGGTAATCGGAAGGTATGTTTCAGAAAACCTACCAGCAGCGAGACGCTGACGCGGTTAGCGGTGTGATCTAAGAGATATTGCCGCACTGCATTGATGACAATGCGGAACAGTCCAAAAATCAGTAACCCGAAACCGACGGCATTTAAAGTCGGGATACTACCCTGCACAATCACTCTATCTAGGAGTATTTGGGTAAATAGAGGCGTCACCAATCCAAAGATTTGAATCAGAAACGAAGCGACGAATATTTCTACTAATACCCGAAAGTGCGGTCTGATAATCTCAAAAAACTTCCAAAAACCTGTCGCTTCTTCTTGGGTTTCAAACAGCATCGCTGTCGGCTGTAGCAATAAAGCGTAACCCGTCCAATCAGCGTTGAATTCGGCTTTTGTCAGGCTGCGTTGACCGATGGCGGGATCGCCTACAATGACTTGCTTATCGTTGATTTCATAGACAACAATAAAGTGTTTGCCTTCCCAGTGGGCGATCGCTGGGAGAGGTTGTTGTGCCAATTTATCGAGACTAGCTTTCACCGGACGAGTGGCAAAGCCAATACTTTCTGCTGCTGCTGCTAAAGCACGCAGAGATACGCCACTGCGACTGACGTTAGTCATATCCCGCAGCCGATTTAAACTAAAGTGCTTACCCCAATAGCGACCAATCATCACCAGACATGCGATACCGCAGTCAGAGGCACTTTGTTGGGCATAGAATGGAAAAGTTTTAGAAAGGCGTCCCAACCAATGCCCGACTCGGACTTTTGGACTGGGAAAGTATGGACGCGATTTTGAGGGCTTTTGTTTTGACGCCGGATCTCGTTGGGGAAAGGGAATGACATTTTGGGAGGAGGCACGTTCTGGTCGAGACTTGTGAGAGGCAATCGGACGATTGTTAACCTCAACTGGGTGTTCTTGGGGGTCAACAGATGCCAATTGCGGAAAGGACTCTACTGCAGTTAGCCAATTTGCATCTTTGAGGATATAGGCTGTTGTTGGTTGCGTAGCCTGCCAACTCCCCTTTTTTGGGTTAGGGAATATTTTGCCTATTGTTAAAGAGTTGCCTTCAGAATGTACCAGTTGACCTCGACGCAGTAGCAATAGCTTGGTATCTTTCGGTACAGACGCTTCACCTATTTGATCGATATTGTGCTTTTCAAACAAAGATAAGGCTTTACCGAGACCCTCAAAATCAGATGTACTGCCAGGAAGTTCTGCATTTTGCCAATAAAACAGGAGTATATCCCATAATTCGGCTTGCTTGTGCAGGCGATCATGGATTTGAGGGTACTTGTGTATTAAAGTCTGTAATGCTTCTTCCTTAACATAGCAAAGCTTTAAGTTTGCTGATGCCCTGGCAACATAGGGTAAAAAGTCTTGTTTGGGAAACAGAGTTAGATCACCGAACGATGATCCACTCGTTAGGGTGGCGATCAAGTTCTCAGAAATATCTAGCAATCTGACTTTACCACCAAGGATGATGTAGATACCTGGACTCGCATCTACTGACTGCCAGAACTGTTTAGCAGGTGGTGGTTCTAGGATTTCTACATTAGCGATGCAGTTTTGCAAATCGGTTTCTGAAAGCGTCTCGCCCAAATTCGTGGCGAGTTGTCGCATCAGCTGAGCTTGTGAAAACACTGCTGGCATTCCCTTCCCTCCAACACAGAATTTATTGATCGGTCGCAATTATATCTGTCATGTACCGGGGAATTTAGGAGTCAGGAGATTAGGAGACAGAAGAATTCTGTACGACTGGCAGATGACTCTTTGTAACGGTAGAGACCTCGAAGTTCTACTCGCTCGTAGGACAATCATTGTAATTTGAATCCTGAATGTCCTAAAGTTTTGTCCTTAAAAAAACCCGGATTGTCTTATGTGTGTTGCTTCTGACTCCTGTCTCAAGAGCAAATTAGCTGACTCATTGTTTTGATTCTTGCTTTATGTCTCGCATTAGAGTTGTGATAACCCGAATAATTTGTCATAATATATCCCCAGTTGGCATCAACTGTAAAATGTGGACGTATGCGTCTGATGCAGCTGTTGCTGAAATCCCGGCCAAGGTTTCACAGCTGCATAGCAAGTCAGCCTATCTGGCTAACTCAGCAATTACTTGATGTATAACTGCCCCTAACAGACCCTCTTAGTGTTTTGCTCTCCTAAGAGGGATTATGTCTGGGGTTGTCTGTATTTCTTGTTACCCTATCCATTTTTATCACTTTCGCTACAGGAAAAACATGAACCTTTCCCCAGATCAAGTTTTACTGATAAAGATTTATTAGGATGTTTTTCCACGTAAACCATGAGCTTTGGCGCTGCCCCTTAGGCAATCGCTAATCTTCTCACTAAGTCTAATCTTCATCATTTAGCCTCTACTTTTATCTCCTAGAGTGATAAAAATAGAGCTATTCCTGAGAAGAACCTATTAGTCTCAAGCCATTTCCTCGAAAAGAAAGAAATATACAGCTTTTAGACTCAGTATAATTTTAGTTTTGGGTTTGACTACCAAGTTACTGATGTGTGTGGTTCCCTAACTATGTATGGTAATCCCCAAAAATATAGAATAAAGACTGCTGTTGTCTCGCTGATAAACAGTCGTATTTGGTAAAAATACTATAATTTATTCTAATCACCGATGAACCCCCTAATGTTAAATGGCTGATTAATAACCAGCTTTATTATACTATCATTGTTTCAAAACTTATAAAACGAATTTTTACAAGTTGTTTAACTTTTACAGAACTCTACCAATCCTGTTAATTGCGGTAGTTTCTGAATTTTGAGGTTTGTTAAATTTGCTTTCATGCAGCCAATATTTATTTGCATAAACATAAAAATGATATGCGCTCCTAACTACAAGAGTGTTTAGATCTTCACGCAAATAGTTTTTTTTCAACTAAAAAACCTCAGCCTTCAGAAAAAGCTGCGAGCAAGTAAAAGCATTGAGTTGTTCACACAAAAGATTAATCTATAGTATTTATGTAATCTTAAATACAGTTTGTCAAGACTTTTATAAAAAAAATAGATAAAATTTTATAAATTCTTCATCTTGTCTTTAAATTTAAGGATGTTGAAAAAGTCCATGCGAGTCAAAAATTATGTCCGGTAAATTAACCTTAATTTCGTCTGAACCTCACCCCGCTCCTCGCTGTGCTTTGTCTCCCCTCCCCGGTTGCAGGGAGGAGTTGGGAGTGGGGTTCTTTTATTCTGAGTGATTTTACGGACATCAGTATAATGCAGTCCTCGCGTTATCCCGGACACTGACGCTCTGCGGCAAGCCTGTGGCATCGCTAGAACGCCCTTAGAAATCAATTGAACCCTAAACCGTTCTGTGCTCGTTATTGCATTAAAGTGGATGTTTTGTCAATCCTATTTGACCAGCCCTCCCTTGCAAGGCAGAAGGCAGAGGCTTGATTGCAGAAGAAATAAGTAATCTTTTATACACGATTATACTTTGTTCTCTGCCAAAGCCGCCACAAACCGGGTTCAAGCCCCCACTGATTGTCTTCCCTTCTGCCTCCAGCATAGCTGCCTTTCTTCTTGACATGCGCTTAACCTAGCTATATAAAGCGCGTACATTGCTACTGTACGAGGACGACTACCGAGTTTTGAGTCTGGAAAGAGTTCTGCAATTAGTTCACATTTTTCCTTTATCAAATTGCGCTTGATATGCTTTATTAATTTGCGATCTTGTCATGTTGTGATCTACAAATCTCAGCTATACCCTGATGAGCTTTCTCTCCAATGCCAAACACTCACTTTTAGAAGATGTTTTAAAAGTCCCAAAAGGTACAATTTTGCAGTTTTACTCTCTCGTTGAGTGCAGCGCAAAATCAATGTTTTAACAATTTAATAATATACTTTGCTATACTGCTCATAAAATATAGCGACATGTTAAAAACACTTTATTAGCATACATATAAAAGTGAAGGTATTATGTCCTAAGATGCAAAAAGATAAAGGAATTATGTCTTAAAAATAAAAACAAAATTGATACGTTTTGATAGATTTATGATAAGTTAATAGAAACAAGCTTGTTATGTAATGTTTCGATTTTTAAAATGCTATTAGTGTTCAAAAAATAAGACATTAGATAAGCAGTTCGTCAATCAACAACAAGGAGAAAAGTAATGAATATTTCAGATTTGAACTATGTAGAAGATATCACACAAGAAGATCAGTTAGGTACAGTTGTAGGCGGTACTTTTGGTATTTTAGGTATTATTCCTAAGCTTCTTGGTGGTTTATTTGGTTATAATCAACAGCCAACTACAACTATCATTAATAATATCTACGTTGAGAGTAGCAGTACAAGCTCCAGTAGTTCTGGCTCGGTTGCTGGCGCACCTTCTGGCTCAGGTCATCATTGATAATTGTGCTGTTAATGTCTTGAGTAGATAAATAAGGAGAAGGTCAAAAGTCTCCTAAGTTATTGAAACTAGCTCCTATCATATAGCACCTAGTAAACCAAATTGCTAGGTGCTAAGTGAGAGGACTAAAAAAATAGAGAGAATATAGATGAAATAAGCATCGTAGCTCTCTGAAACCATTGAGAATATTTGATCCGATTGAAATTTAATATTAATGAGTTTCTAAATACTTTCCAACAATACTATAAAAAATTTACCCAAGTTTGACTCTTCTGGTGACGCTATAAAGATCGCAGTCTCTTAGTCAGGCTAAGCCTCCTGTAGGTCAGACTTACTATATAATCAAAATTACAACAACTACTATGCTATTCTCCGGTATGCCCATATTCTTTAGGCGACCTACAATTTTTGTGTACCGTTGATTACAGAGAGACTCAACTGGCTGAACTTGTGCGTAGACGCTCTTAGCGGCTTGTCGTTAGACATCGCCTCAATGAGAAAAAGTAAGTCAAATTATTCAGTTGCTTTGTTTTCGTAAATTTAATGCGAACAATATTTCCCTATTTTCCAAAGCCTACACAGTATTGATTACCGGAGGCTCTATTAAACAAGTTTTTTATACAATTAAGCAAATAAAAAATCTACCTCTGAGATTAACCACTGTCGAAACATATTATCAAGAATTTCTTTATACCGCTGAGGTGTTAATTCGGCTGGGATAAAATCCTCCACAATAAAAAGATGGTATCCTAGATCAGAGTTAAGGGGGCCAATCAACTGTTTGGGTGGCGTACTGAATACGATAGCAGCAATATCTGGTTGCAGATCACAACGATATATTTTTCCTTCGTAACCACACTTATATCTGCGACTGTCATCTAGATCATAAAGGTGAACGGCATCATAAAAACTAATTTCGCCTTCCTCAATCTGATAATAAATTTCCTGGGCAAGCTTTTCAGAAGAGACAATCATTTGATAGAGGATGACTTGCTCAAACTCCAGATGATTTTGGACAAAAAACTTTTTGACTTCTTCAGCAAAAAGTGCATCAGCTAATTTCTGCGTTAATAGATAGTTGCGTATTCCTACTTCCCAATCATAAGGGCTAATCAACTGATCTGCTAACCATGCAAGTGTATCTGTAGCCTTTTCCAAACGCTTTTCTTGACGTTGGTTGTTAGCCTCAACTTGAATTTCTTCCGGTGTCACAGTTATCCCTCTTTGCTCTCCGGCGCTAGATATCACCCTTTGAAACAAAATTTTTTGACATACTTCCTTTAAGTTCATTTCACTTTTAAGAAAGTTTACAATTGCTTCTGGATCAATAACTATTTTCGAGATGTCATTCATTGCATTGGATGAGACTGCATTTAAACAAAGTAGGTAAGCATTTAGCTATCAGCCATGCTCATAATTCTATAGCAATTTTGAACGTTAGGTTTATGTAAGTATCTAGTACACATCGGCGGAAATAAACCACCCATCTGAAATAGGTAAAACCCTTACAAAAGAAGGTTCTTACTTTTTACTTTTTACTTTTTACTTTTGCCTTGTTGTACTAGTCATATCCTGCACCTATCCGTGCAAAAGAGAGACAACGTCAAAATATCTACTTCTTTCTCTCAGCTTTCATCGCTAAATCAAGGGTAGTAGGTTTCATACTGAGTGATTAAAATTCATAAATTTTTCAGGCGTACAAGATGTGATGTTGCAGGTTTTCCATTCCGAATGTGAGGAAAGAGCGTCACAAAGGAGGGCTAATACCGTTTCACTTTAAAGTTGATACATTTAGGCTTGCAGGGGATGCAGGGGATGCAAAGGGAGCAGTTCTTGAGCGAATTGTATCAAGATTTTCGTGAAATGGTATAACGACTGAATGCTTACTAAAAAACTGGAAGCTTTTTAAATTTTAAGCTTCCAGTAGTGTTGTATGAATCACCAGTCTATCAAGAGTGAGAATCCTAATTGGGAGGACTAGAATTAGGATAGTAAAAAGAGAAGAGAAACTATGCGTTGTACCAACCACAAGAATGGTTTTGCCGTCACTTTTCTTTTTCCTCTTCTCCATCAACGTTATAAAATAACACTGACTGAAGTTCTGAAAGTTCTATAGAGCATTACTTCAAACCGTGTAAATTATAAAGTAATTATTGGAAGTTTGGATTGAGAGTTCCGCCACTCCAGCTTCTCTATGCTTAGAACTTTTTAGGGAAAAAGAACCACCAGTAATGACTTTTAAAGCAATTTCCTTGATGGCTGTTATCTCTAATTTAGTAAAAATCAATAATAAATGTTTGCCATTTTGGCAGATGTTTTAAGAAAATATATATTTAGCTATAAGTAGATCGACAGAGAAAAAATAAACTATATGAACTTATGTAAAGGCTCTTAGTTGTGCTTCAGCACCCTAGATATCAGCGCTCTCGAGCGCAACTATAAATATGAATTTATTTGTGTCAATCTACTTAAATATAGTATGACTCTTTGAGTTTTCAAAAACTCTTGAAAGCTACTGTTCACCATTAAAACTATATAATGTATTTTACGTATTATGAGTAGTAAGGAGCGCACCCTATAATTGTACAAACTGAATGCACTTCAGCTTAGCAATACGCATTTGTGTAGAGACGCTCTCACTAACCGTCTCTATAAATATTTATGCGTAAGTCTTGATTTAGAATCTCAAAGACAAGTTTCATGTGAATTCACACAACTGTAAGGACAAACCTTTAGTACCTTCTTTTTTTGACTCAGACTGGATTGACTCATACTCGCAGACTTGTGTTGTCAACCACTGTTCTATCGTACCCCCGCGAACTTCAGTTTTTTGCTTACCAACAACCTCAAGATAAGCTAAATCTTTAATTTTACTTAAGCAACTTGGTGAAACATTGCTCTCTGATGTTATCTGGCTAATTTTGATGTTTTCATTTTGTACCTGATGAACTCTACCAACTTTGGAATTTTCCTTGAGCAATCTGTTATAGGTGCGATAGGGAATGTAATGTAAAGGATTATAGCCAGCGAACCTTAGTAGCAAAACACAAGCCCAGGAGTACTTACCTCCAAGAATCGCTTCAACAATTTGATCGAATTGTTCCGGATTCATCTTCTTACCCATGTTGCTGGTATTGCAAGAAATATCGTGGTTCATAGTGTTTATTGTTGTGGATGGATTTAACTAAAAAATCAGTCTCTTTAGCTCTTTTTAGCTCAATTAAGATTTAGAAATTTCTCTTACCTTATAGATAACCTAGAAGTACAGATTAACTAACTTTTCAAGGTTTCGAGAAAAGGATGCAAATTACGAAAATTAATTTATGCATACACGCAAAGCGTTTTGCTGAAGGCAGATGACCGATATACGAAGTCTTTATCTGGCTCTTTGCAAATGCAGTTTTGTCTTTTCCAAGATCTAAAAACTCCTAGGGAAAACTTTTTGGTGATTTTATCTATTGGTTCTGTACCAAAATATTAGGAGCGAACGAGTTACACCACTTACTTTTTCAAGAATAGCATAAATAAAATATTTTTTCATTGACCCCCCTTTTTTATTTATGCACTACTTTTTCTTTCTACATTCACCTAGTTTAAAACCCGCATAATTTTAATTTTTTTTTGTTATTTAACCTTACATTTTGTCTTTTCCTTACTAACTAATGAGGGGTTATACCCCTCATTTCTAACTTGTTTTTAATTTTTATCCATATAAAAAATATAGCAGTAATAGTAGTATTTAGACAACATAAATTCCTTGATTTTAATAGTACTTTTTTTACAATCAGTAGCTAGCTATCTGACTGTGCTTATCTAAATGAAGAGTCCTGTATGTCATGGATTTTAAGGTTAACGGCTATCGTAATTTGAAAAAATTGTTATTAACCTTGCAGAAAATTTAGTAAGTATGTCTATAAAACTGTATCTTTAGAAACAGTTTATTAGTACAAGGTTAACAACATATGCAAGTGGCATAAGGTATATAAAAAAAACACCCAAATTAGGTGTTCATATCATGTCTTGTTGAAGACTTATTACTAAGACTGACGCGGAGACACAGGGAGAGGTTGTTATGATATAGCAATTTTCAACTGAACGGAGTACGGCTTATTGTCGCGACTTGTTCAGTTAGAAGTTTTAGCTTCCCCGAAGACGCCACTTGCGGAAGACACGCGACACAGAGGTGAAGTTATGATCGCAAAGGAGGTCGGTTTAGACTTCTCTCAACGCTCTTATCTTAATGAGGAAAAAACTCCCGTTTCACCTTTCATACTGAAAAATCCGGCAGCCTTATTACTCAGAGCGCTTGTTTAGAGCCAACGATGTTGCCGGATTTTTCGCGCTCTATTAGCCCAACCCGTTCTGACTGGCTTCTAGGGAGCAATAACTCCTCCCTACTCCCGATTCCCTGTCTTTACAAATGTAATTGCTGCTCGACTAAGTGAGAATAAAGACCACTAGTTGTCATTAATTCATCATGGCTACCTTGTTCAACGAGGATACCTCGATCTAAAACAATTATGTAGTCCGCATTTGCCACGGTGGAGAGACGATGGGCAATGATAAAGGTAGTACGAGCTTGATCAGGAGTAGCAATGATGCGACTGAATCGAGCTATATTTTGCTGAAATCTATTTTCGCACTCAGCATCAAGAGAACTCGTGGCTTCATCCAAAATCAAAATTTGTGGATTTTTAATAAGTGCTCGTGCGATCGCTATTCTTTGCCGTTGTCCACCCGAAAGCATCATTCCTCTTTCTCCTACCTGGGTGTTATATCCTAAGGGTAGCGCCTGGATAAAGTCGTGTGCGTCGGCGAGTTTGGCAGCAGCGATCGCTTGTTCTTGGGTATATTCTGAGTTGTAGAACGTGATGTTTTCTAAAACAGTTCCTGAAAACAGAAAACATTCTTGTGGGACTATACCCAACTGACATCGTAGCGACTGGGAAGAAACATTAGCCGTATCGTGTCCATCAATCAAAATGCGTCCAGTTTGCGGACGATATAAACCCGCAAGTAAATTCATTAAAGTACTTTTACCCGAACCACTCTTACCCACAATCCCAACAGTCTGTCCTGCTTTCACCTTAAAAGAAATATTTTGCAGGCTGTTGCGCTGTTCATTTTGGTTGTAACGGAAAGAGACATTCTCAAAATAGACTTCACCGCGAATCGAAGGTAAAGTCTGTAGCTGTTTTTGAGGATTTTCTTCTGGCTGGGCAGTTAAGACATCGTCAAGCCGTTCTATGGAAATCAATATTTCTTGAAACTCATCCCACAACCCTACCAATGCTAAAACTGGGTTGATAACGTTGCCAATCAGTAAATTAAAAGCGACAAATTCACCAATAGACATCTCCCCTCGAATCACCAAAGTTGCCCCGTACCACAACACAGTGGTGCTACCAAGGTGATTAATCAAGCTACTTGCTAGATGTAAATTATTAGCCAGTTTCTGACCTCGAAACCGCGCCTTTACCATCTTCTGGAAGCGATGTTCCCAACGCCAACGCACTCTTCGTTCGGCGGCTGCGGTTTTTACTGTGACAACACCAGTGATCATCTCTACTATTGAAGAGTTTTGCTCTGCCGATTTCTTAAAGATTTCTCGTGACACTCCTTTAAGAAATGGACTAGTCACCAAAGTCAAAGTCACAATCGGTAGAATTAAACCCACCATGAGGAAAGTAAGTTGTAAATTGTAATGAGCCATCAACCCCAAGTAGACAACCGACATCATGGCGTCTAAAGAGGTACCCACAGCTTTACGGGTAATAAACAGTTGGATTTTACGGTTTTCTTGAACGCGGTTGACAATATCTCCGACTTGGCGCGATGCGAAAAACTGTAATGGCAACCGCAATGTATGGCTAATAAAACCGCTAATCAAGGTAAGATCCATGCGGTTGGAAAAATAGTCCAGCAGGTGTTGGCGCACGGCTGTCAAGATAATGTGCCACATACCGAAGATCAGGAAGCCAAAAGCAAAGACATTCAGGGTGGCTAAGCTTTTGTTTGGCAACACGTGGTCGAGAACGACTTGGGTAATTAAGGGAGTCGCCAGCCCAAAAACTTGCAGCAGTACAGAGGCGACAATAATTTGCTTTATTGGGTAACGGTGATGCCAAAATGTATGCCAAATTTGACTACGTGAAATTTTTTCGCTCTTGTAGGCACTGAAGCGTTCGGTGGGAGATAATAACAGTGCATATCCCGTCCAGTTTGCTTCAAACTCTTGAAGAGAAAGCCATCGCCTGCCAACAGCCGGATCGGAAATTAACACGCGATCGCCTTTAACTTGCCAGACAACCACATAGTGAATTCCTTGCCAGTGGGCGATCCAAGGATGATGCAACTCCAACTTACTTAAAGAAGCCCGTACTGGTAACACGCGATATCCTATTGTTTCGGCCGCATCTGCTAAAGCCTGAAGGGATGCACCCATGCGATCCGTCAGCGCTAAGTTACGTAAGGTATTAAGGCTAAAGCGTTTGCCCCAGTACAGACTCACCATTGCTAAACAAGCCGCACCACAATCTGATGAACTTTGTTGTTGGATAAAAGGTATTCGTCGCCAGAACGAAGCTTTTGACCAATACTTTTGACTGAGTTGGGGAAACTCAACCTCCGCATCCAAACTCACTGGCGGTAAGGAGTTTTCTTTGATTTCAGCTTGTTCTGAAAGTTCTGGACGTGGTTGGCGGGGTGGTAGTTTAATCAAGCTGAGAGTTTTCCGGGGTGTTTGCTGCTTGTGAACAGAAACAATCTCTTTGTCTGTGACTTGGTGAGATTTGTGGGAAATGTCCGGTGCGATCGCCGTTGCTAATTCCCAGTATTCTATAGGTAGGCGGTACACTAAGATATCAGTTTGAGCGGACCAAGCAGGTAGTGTGAGATCCGGATAACCCCAGCTTTCTCCTACAAGCGGCGACGGAGTTTCTGCTCTATAGCTTTGGATATTTCCACTCGCTAACCAATATCGTCCTTCACCAGGAGGCGTTGTTTCCATTAAAGATAAGCCCGCACTGATCTTAGTTTGTACTAAGTAAGGTAACAGCTGTCGCAGACGGTGGCTTTGAAGTGAACGTAACTCAGTTACCGTCTTGAAGAAGATGAGTGTTTGGCGATCGCCAGCCATCCTCTGTAAATAATCTGACATGTTGCGTATGCGTTGCAACCACGGCATCAGATGAGAAACGGGAACTTGTGCAACCAAACCAGCACTAGCTGCGATCGCCCGGTAAGGTAAAGCTTGATGACAAAATAAGTCATCAGCTCCAAAGGTTTGCTGTGCCACAAGCAACTGAGTTGAGACTTCTCGTCCGATGACGTTAAACCCCAGCAGTCGCACTCGACCCTCACAAATTAAGTAAAGAACTTTGCTGTTATCTTCAGTTTGCTTATCCAGACTATAGCTTGTCAGTTCGTCACCCAGTTGAAACTCGCGCATGACCCAAATTTGGCTCAAGTCTGATACTAGACTTGTATCGTCTGCAACTATCTTCAAAAGGTTGAGGACAGACGCATTTAGTGTGGGAGATGGCTGGTGGCTTGTCTGAATCTGCTCTCCCTGAAGTCTTAACAGCGAGGAGGAGTTCATTGTTTAATCTCTAATGTTTGGCTAAGCTTGTGTTTTGAGAGGTGTGGCAGTACAAAAAGCCTTCTATTCACAATTTCAAAGGTAACTTTTTGAAGAAACCTCGACATCTTGCGGTGTTTCTCCCAAAAGTTTTCCAAAAAAATTAATTTTTGCGCTAAAAGTTTGTTAATTCTGAACATATTTGTGTTATTTGTTTTAATTGTGGCTTTAGCCAGAACAGGTGGTACATTTTTTTGAAAAAGGAAAATTATAGCCCCGAGTTGTGAATACTTGGGACTATGGTGTTCGTTGCGTAAAGCTACGAATTTTATCTACTAGTGAGTAACTTCAGATAAGGCGGGTCTTTTGCAGCATTATCAATTAATTTCCCTTTACCATCTGGAAGTGTCAGTTCCGGATTAATACCACTAAGTCCATTAAAATCGACTCAAATCCCTATCTGCTAGGGGGATGTAACCCCTCGTGGGTGAGAACACAGGTACAAAATTAGCTTAAAAACAGACAAGAAAACCCGTTCAAAGCCGCTTGTAGTAAGCTTCAGCAACCGGGGAGAAATTTTTTATTTCTGAGAATTTCTTTTTTGGAAAGATAGCAAAAACAGGGGGAAGGGCGGGTTGAATGAGAGAGAACTGTCTGATCGCCGCAACGTCTAGTAAAACCTGCCCCTACAGGAGGCAAGGACAAAATCCCTTCTCCCCTTGCCTCCTGGGCTTCCTCCTCTGCCCACGTCAGTTTTGAGTTATTCATACCAATGCTAGATGTGTGGGGTGAACAGTTCAGCCAACACTTAAAACTGTATAAGGGTGACAATGGATCGCTAAAACCTTACATTAAACTTGTTTTTGAAAAACACTTTACGTGAGATTTCCCCATGAATGCTACGGAACTTTGGCAGAGATACCAGAAATGGTTATATTTCCAAGAAGGATTGGGATTTTACTTGGATATAAGCCGGATGCGGTTTGATGATGCCTTCGTCAAGGAATTGCAGCCGAAGTTCGATAAAGCTTTTGCGGATATGGCAGCACTTGAGAAGGGTGCGATCGCCAATCCGGACGAGGATCGCATGGTTGGACACTACTGGCTGCGAAATCCAAAATTAGCTCCAACGCCAGAACTCGAAGAAGATATTATCAAGACCATAGAGCAAATTGAAGTCTTTGCTGAGAAAATCCATACCGGTGCAATTCACCCCCCCAAAGCACCTCGCTTCACCGATGTTGTCTCGATTGGCATTGGTGGTTCTGCCCTAGGGCCGGAATTTGTGGCTGAAGCTTTAGCCCCTGATTTTCCCAACTTGGCAATTCACTTTATCGACAACAGCGATCCGGCAGGTATTGATCGCATTATGACTCAACTACGCAACCGCCTAGCCAGCACAATGGTTATCATCATCTCTAAGTCTGGAGGAACGCCAGAACCCCGCATCGGCATGATTGAAGTTAAAAAAGTCTATGCCGGACAAAATTTGGACTTTGCCAATTATGCGATCGCGATTACCATGCCAGGTAGTCAACTCGACGAACTTGCAAAATCTGAAAACTGGTTAGCAAGGTTTCCCATGTACGACTGGGTAGGAGGACGTACATCAGAAATGTCTGCTGTAGGACTAGTTCCTGCGGCATTACAGGGCATTGATATCCGCGCCATGCTAGAAGGTGCAAAAGAGATGGATGAGGCTACCCGCGTGGCTGATCTGAAAAATAACCCAGCAGCACTACTCGCTTTATCTTGGTATTTTGCTGGTAATGGCAAGGGTGAAAAAGACATGGTTGTCCTACCCTACAAGGACAGTTTACTTTTATTCAGTCGCTATTTGCAACAATTAGTGATGGAATCCTTGGGTAAAGAGAAAGACTTGGATGGAAATGTCGTCCATCAAGGTATTGCTGTTTATGGGAATAAAGGTTCGACAGATCAACATGCTTACGTCCAGCAGTTGCGTGATGGTGTGGCAAATTTCTTTGTCACATTTATCGAAGTTTTAGAAGACCGAAAAACTTCATCACCCGAAATAGAACCCGGAATCACATCAGGGGATTATCTCTCAGGTTTTATCCAAGGCACTCGACAAGCGCTTTATGAAAACCACCGTGATTCCGTTACAGTGACTATTCCTCAAGTCAATCCGCGAACAGTAGGGGCTTTAATTGCTTTGTATGATCGCACTGTCGGTTTTTACGGCAATTTAGTGAATGTCAATGCTTACCATCAACCGGGTGTAGAAGCAGGCAAAAAAGCTGCAGCTGTAATTATTGACTTGCAAAAACGAGTCATGGAAGTTTTGCAAAAAGAAAAAATTGCGCTCTCTCTAGAGGCGATTGCCCAAAAAGCAGGTGCATCAGACCAAATTGAAGCTATCTACAAGATTGTACGGCACCTGCACACTAATCAGCGGGGTATCGTGGTGCAAGGCAATCTTGGGGAACCGAGTAGTCTGACGATTTCTGCCAGCTAAGTGATCGGCTTTTGGCTGAACGCTTAAGTGCTAAAAATTTGTATAGCTTCTATACCACAATGTGGTCACTTTTGTTGCACAAGCAACAACTTTTTATTTTTGAGCATCTAAGATTAAAGGTCAAGCCTTAATTTTACGATGCTCTTTTAGGTTCTTATTATGAGTAAAGTCAGGGGAATTGAAATCCGCCATTTGGAATCTACCAAAGGAGGGATGGTTGAATTCTTCACTGCCCAAGCTAGTACTGAAACAATACTGGTACAGGTACCCCCAAATACAGTCGATAATTTATTTGTTCACAAAACACATACCGATCAACTACTAGTAGTTAAAGGGCGACTTGTCATCGTCACTTTAATCAATAAGCAATACCAGTATATTCCTTTAAGTGAAGACCATCCTATCGTGGTAATAATTCCACCAGGAGTCTTACACGGAGCAATTAATCTGAGTTCAAAAGCATGTGTTCTGGTAAATGCTGCATTGCGTCATAAACCACCCCAAGAACGTGATTATGTAACCCGTGAACGACCGTTTCCTTATGATTTGGAAGCAGCAAGATTGGCGTTGAAGCAACTGGAAACAACAAACCATATAGAAGACTTTGACGCGATGCCAACACCTGTTATTGAGTTTGTAAATTGAGAAGTCTTGTCCCTCAAGACTAAGATCCCCGACTTCTTAGAGAAGTCGGGGATCTTATGTCTCACCAATAATTTAGGACTACTATGGGTAAGATACTGTTAGATGAATAGGAGTATGAAATTCCTGTCTTTGCGGGAAATGAAATTACAGAAGTGTTGCTGGATTCACAGTGGCTAAAGGTTCTACCGTTGGTAGTGAATTATCAGGCTGGAATAGTGACATCAGGGTAAATAATATTTAATGGGACAAGTTATACAAATCTAAACTAACATTCTATTATTAAAACTATGATAAGTCGCATAGGAAGTAAAAGCGATCGCGTCTCAAATTACTCTCCTACTAAGCTTAGTAGTGAATTATCAGGCTGGAATAGTGACATTAGGGTAAATAATATTTAATGGAACAAGTTAACCGATCGCTTCTCAAATTACTCCCCTACTAAGCTTAGGGCTTCTGCTTTCAATACCTCGGTCAGATAAAATCCGTTCAGTTCTAATTCATCTAGTAAAGGATTGAGAGTAGAAATCAGTTTAGCTTGTTTGGCTTTTACCAATACTCCGACTGTTCCAATTATGGAAATTCCCATGTTTCGAGCTACAGTTCGCGCTTGTCTATCATCTAATATAATTTGTAATTTCCGTTCATAGGCGAGTGCAATGGCTTCCGCTTCACCTTCATCAATAAGCAGTTTCAGAGCTACCACCTGTCCTTGAGCGGATGGAATATGCATTTGTAACCACGGAAATGTAACTCCGAACTCCTGCTGAACTGCTGGTGGAATTAAAATTGGTTCAAACAGTGCTGGTAGTATATCTAAATTTCCTTTTCGTTCCAACCCTATTAAACAAGTGCTATCAGTGACGACTGGATTAATCATAGACCCACTTCTTGCCGTAATTCCTCAGGTGAATAAGCAAAAATAGGGACTTTATACCGACCTAATATTTCCATAAAGGTACGTTTGGAGAACCCAGCTATTTTCGCAGCTTGTCCAAGTGAAACTTTTCCAACTTCGTAAAGTTTAATAGCAAGGAGTAGCTTTGCTTCATCTTTAGATAATCCGAGAGGTAAATCCACTTTCATTTCACTTGGATTCATTTTTATACAACCTAATTTACTTGTTATTACAAGCATAACTTAATGGATTAACCCTGAGCGACAGAAATAGCTATTTCTCTAAAAAGTGAGATAACAGTACATGGAGAAATTATGTTTGAAATATATTTGGGTAAGGTACTATTATATGTTACGTAAAATTTAAGAATAAAGTTAAGATAGCATTAACATTAACAGGTGAGGTTAATAATATGACTGAAGCAATACCACAAAAACCTGTACGTCGTCGTGGCAGAATATTTCCAGAACGGACTTTACCACCACAAGAACTAACCAGACGCTTAGCTGAAAATGAAGCGTTTTATCAGCTTTGTAAAGTAATTTGTGAGCGAGTACGTCCTGAATGGATTGAGCCGCACTATGGTTGGTATATTGCTGTAGAGCCAGATAGTGGAGATTATTTTATTGATATAGATGATATCCAAGCTCACAAAAAAGCTCTTCAGAAGTACCCAAATGCTCACCATTGTGTTTTTTGTTTAAATGAGACTGGGACTACTGGCACTATATGATGCAGAGTGAGTTTGGTAGTAAGGGACAGCTATGGTTTGAAATTGAATTGATTGTTGAGGAAAGAAGAGGAATCCGGGTTAAGTTCGAGTAATTGGTAAGTCGCGGAGAAAGTAAAAGCGATCGCTCTTCCCATCTTCTCGTCCCAAGTATCCTGTTAATGGGGAGGAAAGCTCCACTAGTAGATTCTGAACTACGTTATCGATTAACCTATCTTTATGAGTCGCATTGTAATGAGCGCGAATTTCTGTAACTGTGAAACACTGGTGGGTAATTCCTGAACTTCCGTTGTCTTGCTCTCTTAGTTCTTGAACTGCTTGAACAATTTGCGATCGCAATCTAATCTCGCTATAAATTTGCTCAATGTATTTCTCCAGTTCCTCATCAGATTGACCTGGTTTTAAGTATTCTTTTAGCTTAAATAAATCTATTGAGTTGCGATAAATACTTTGTAATTTTACCAGATTCTCTAATGTTTTCGGGTTGATAATAGCCATACTATGTAGTTGTGCAGCGTTTTTGAGTTGCTCTGTCAATTCACCTGGACCAATTATTAATTTAGTACCTTGATTGAAAAGATCGGCTCGTCTTAGCGTTCCCAAATTCAACAGTTGTACTGCCGTTAAATTAGGAATTTTTTTACCTGCCTTACATTCACCAAATAATGGGTAGGGTTTTAAGCATAATAAATCTAAACCTCCCGCTCCACCTTTATGGCAATAATCAACAGTAAATCCCAGAAACTCTAAGCTTTGACGCACTATGTTCTCAAAATCTGTCCCAGCTTGATAATTGTTTTTATCCTGATCTTCTTGTATGCTGCGATCGCCTAAGGCTGCTATATTCTCAATCCAAGCTAAATTTGGATCGGGTTGCTGGGTAAGTTGCTCGCTACTCCAACCCAAAAATACTTTGATATCCCGATCTAATTCTTTAGCAGCTGGGTGAGTAGTGGCAAGGGAGGCGATCTCACTCTGCAATTCTTCTAATTCTGGATGTAGTGGTGGTTGGCGTGTTTCTAGTTGGTGTTTGCGGAGATTAAAGATGCGATCATTTAACACAGGGTTTGCTTCAGAAACTGTCAGATGTTGCGGCAACGGTATAAAATGACGCTCTTGGTTATCAACTAATATTTCACTAGATTGAGGTAATATATATACTCGCAAGTAAGCCAGATAAATATAAGTACGTTGACTGAGTATTCGTTGTAATCCTTCTGTTGTCCAAACGGTTAACCCTGACAAAGCCTGTAATGGTTCGGAAGCATCCAGTATTTGACATAGTTCGCACCTAGCCCAAGCTTTAATCAAAGCAGTTTCAGAACTTAAGTTAGCAAGAACTGTTTGAGCAATGGGCAAAAAGCTTGAGCGGTAAAGATGCTCAGGGACTAGTGAGTTAGTTAAGACATTTGCTGCATAAAGAGCAAATTTCTGCCCCGGATTAATCCATTTTCTAGGCAGGGTTGCAATCATTCGCCCTTGGATTAATGCTTCAACTTCAGGCGCTGGTAGACAAAGGGCATTGTAAATTAAAACTGATTCACTCATGTTTAATTAAACAAATCACCCAAATCATCTGTGTCATCTGTGTCATCTGTATCATCTAGGTTAGACGAATTCAGGAAGTCTTCTACAAGTTGAGTGTCATCTTCTATACTCTCTTGATTAATCTCACCAGAAGGGTTACTTAATATTTCTAGCAATAAATTATTTTCAATAGTTAACGGCTTCAAGAATTCAAAAATTTGCGCTTCGGTTAGCTGATAACTATCCCGCTTCTTATAAACAGAATAAAGGGCGATGAGTGGTCTGATCTCCTCTGCTTTTAAATCTACCCATTCTCCACCCAATTCGTTTACAAGTTTATTGAGAAATTGGTATGAATCCCAGTTTTTCAGAATCTTTTTTTCTTTTGACCGGACTAGACATCCTCTTGTTATATCGAATTTCTCGTATTCAATTAAACGCCCCATTCCTGCTCTTACTGCTTTTCCACGTGGATGCTGAAGAACAGCGACGCCTATTTTGAAAACCTTACCTTGTTCCTTCCCAATCACCTTGAAGTTAATCCGCCCTTGATTGGTTGATTTTGGCTCAATTTCAGTAACATCTTCAATTCTCACTTCATCCAACTTCTCGCCTGTTGAAGTCTCACCTTCTAATATTTCTCCCTTCAAAGTCTGAAAGCCAAAACGCAGAACGTCAGCCACTAGGGAATTATCCTCTAGATAATCTCCAATGTCTGATTCATTTTCCCTTTTCAATGCCAGTTCAAACCGCTCAAGTGGATCGGGTGGAAGTGCTTCCTCACAAATCTTAAAATTTTCTGCACACCATTTCAAAGCTTCCCTTACAGTTGGTCTAAGTTTACCATATTCTCTCAGTTGACTTTCTTCAAATGGGTAGATTGGATGAGGCGGTACTAAATTCCTTACCTCGTAAAATTCTTTCAGCCAAAGGGTCACTAATTCAATCAACGAATCACTATCAATATATTCTAAATTTATCGGATTTCTTTGCGTATATTTTGAAACTCTATCTCGCGTACCACCTGGCATTTCATTTACCTTAAGATTCCATGTAGCAGGCAGCATAACTGTGATAATCACAACCCCTCGACTGAGTTCCGAGTATTCGAGGGTATCATGTAGACGCTTTACTAAATCAGCAATTACCAGTTCTGTTGGCAACCCATCATCAGTCGAGTTGTTCTTCACATCTATCTCGTCAAAACAAATGACGACGGGGTTAGAAGAACTCACTAAATTCAATATTTGCTGAATATTTTTCAGGGCTTCGGCTTCTCTATCTTGACTAGTCTTGCTAAGATTGGGTAATCCCAGAGCATCAGCATTAGATTGAGCTAGCTCCTCGCCAGACAACCATTTAATCGCAAAAGGTGCCTGAGTTTCTGAAAGCGTCCACAAAATTGCCCGCACAATATAGGGATCTGCATTTTGTTTCTTTTGAAGAACTTTGTTTTGCAGGGCATTCATTAAATTTTTGTTCTGAGCCAAACTCTTTGTATACGCTTGGTCAAATTTTTTGACTAGCTCTGTTGGAGTCTGAGGATTTGCACTTCCAGATTCGTTTGCCATAGCAGCCGCTACTTCCTGCCACTGCATAGCTTGTTGACTACCAATTTTGCTCAGACTGTCTGCCAAGGTTTGCTGGAATTGGTACTTAACCAGATTTAAGTCTGTATAGTTATTGACACCTGCATAAATGAATAAAGCACCGCCCTCGCGTTCCAGCCGATGGCGAATGCGACTGAGAAGGTGTGTTTTACCAACTCCTTGTTGTGCAGTTATGGCAATTGAAGTCACCTTATCTTGACTAGATTGACTGGTTCGCACTAGATCAATTGCCTGAAAAACTGCATCAGAAGCGTGAGCATTAAGGGTAGGTACGTCAGGGAATTTCTTCCCCCATACATCTTGTTCTTTGACAATACCAGTGTTAGTAAATGGATTGTGACTTTGGATCGTGGAATTGAGGGCTTCTATCGGAGAGACAGGGGAACTTGTCATAATGATTCGGTATATTAGATCTCGTGTGAGGAACGACAAAGGGTTTCGGCGCAATCTGACTAACTTAAGCGCTTGGCATAAGAGCGTAATCCGGCTCCAGGAATGGTGATTGAGTCTTCTCGTTTATCAGCGCTCATGTCAGCCATTTCTCCCGCAATTAGTTGCAAAATGTCCTTTTCCTGCATTTCCAGCAGCCACTTGTTGAAATGTTCACGACTAACGCTATCGCCTACTTCTCTTCTGATTCGATAAATCGGTATGAAATCATTCAGGTTATAGTCACGGTTAAGGCGGTCATAGACTTCCATCGTGACTTCCTTAAACTCGTCGTAAGATGCGATCTCGCTCTTTACCCCGTTAGAGAGTACCTTTGTACCAATTACCGCACCATCTTGCTTGCTAATCCACTTGAGTAATGCATTTGCTACCCAAGTGCCAACAATAGTCCCGTCAAACCTAAGATCAGGACTCTTCAAACCCTCACCTAATACCTCTACCCCCGTAGGTGATTCGAGAGAGTAGCCTTTGTTGGAGATTGCGATCGCTCCTTCTTTCTCTAATTTGTCAAAGATGTCTCGGTAATCTGCTATCTTTTTGCCTTTGGATACGATTCGTTTGGTAAGTTCACCTTTCTTTACTTCTTGCTTTGTTCCTCCCAAATCCCATAGAGCCAGAAGCAGACGAGTTGTTGCTTGAGCTTCTGTGGTCTGTACAGTATTTTTTGACACCATATAAATCGCTTTGTATTTACTTACCATTACGAGCATAACTCCTTCTTTATATTGGCTGAAAATTTTATACAAAATATGTTCGTAGATAAATTGATACAAGCGTTCTCTGGTTTTATTCACTCAGCATCAACCCAATACATAAATCAATACGGTTCAGTTAAGATAATTTATCTACTCCCAACCCATGTAGAGAGGCTTCAAACAGTGCGTCTTTACACAGTAGGCAATTTAAAACGAGCAGC
Organism: uncultured Scytonema sp.; assembly: GCA_937873135.1. Classification (GTDB taxonomy): domain Bacteria; phylum Cyanobacteriota; class Cyanobacteriia; order Cyanobacteriales; family Nostocaceae; genus Rhizonema. Next base: position 27,068 of record CALMVQ010000347.1, read on the forward strand.
CTTAACTGAGCCGCATTGATAAATAAGTAAATCGACAGAGAAAAACCAAACTATATAAATTTATGTATTGGTTCGTAGTTGCGCTTCAGTGCTGATATCTAGGGCGAGGTCAGCGCAACTACAAACATGAATTTATTTGTGCCGACCTACTTAAATCATTGGTGAAAATTTGCGGAAAGCTACAAACGAACTGTAGCCCCCCGATGTCTTAGGGAGACGGCGATGGGCTGGAGGGTGAATTCTGCGCCAATTACTATATTTCCTTTGGATGAGTAAGATTTCTCTCAAAGGCAGGATGAAAAAATGGGAAAACTATATATAGTGATAGTTAAGGTGTACCTAAGCTATTGCCAACAACTAGTAAGAATTCTCTTAAGCCTAAGAATTCAAGCACTTTTTTACCACAGAATGGCTTTCAGCAAAGGCAGGGTGAGGAAAAATAATGAACACAATATATCCAAAAACTAAAAAAGTTTCGTTTCCGCTAGCGATATTCCTTTCGGCATTGTTAACAGTTCCACTGCTAAATGGCTGCGGTGGAGGAGGTTCTCGCACTGCTGCACCGCCACCTGTTGATAATGCCTCTGGTAGAACTGTCAGCAATCCAGATCAACCTCAAGCTAAAAAGGGATTGAGTACGGGTCAGAAAGTGGGGATTACGTTGGTGGGAGCCGCCGCACTTTACTACCTCTACAGACAGCATCAGAATGCGAAAAAAGAGGGATCGCAGGGTAAGTACTACCTTTCTAAGAACGGACGTGTCTATTACCGCGACTCTAATGGTAAGCCTGTTTGGGTACAACCCCCACAAGGAGGAATTCAAGTTCCTCAGTCGGAAGCCCAGCAGTATCAGGGTTTCCAGGGATATAACGGGAGTTCTAACGGTCGGACTTTAAGAGATGTTGCTCCTTCAGGAGGTCCATATTAGAGAAGAAATCAGGTTTTTCGCTTCTGTTAAACTGTTGAACGATGCCTGAAGTTTAATAAGCTCGGTTTCTGCGTAAAACATTTCCTTCAGTAATGCCAAGACACTTGTTTGAAGGATGAGACTAACTTTCAAGCAAGAGTGGCAACCCAAAATAAAAAAAGAAAACGGTAAAGTTCGGCACGAACATAATAAGGAGATTGAATTATGGTAGGAGATTTTTTCAGGAAAATTATCGGCGGAGGGGACGAAGATCGCGTCGATGAAGAGGCAAATTACGGCGATCGCCAAGTCCGTCCAGCGAGTGAAGACCGCTACGGCGACCCAGCAGACCAAGGCTACGGCAATGTCATGCCAGGTCAAGATCCCTACGGCAACCCTGGTGCATCTGGACAGTATGGAGATGTTCGCCCTGCAAGCGAAGATCCATACGGTGACCCAGCAGACCAAGGGTACGGCGATGTTCGTCCAGCCAGTGAAGATCCATACGGTGACCCAGCAGACCAAGGATATGGCGATGTTCGTCCAGCCAGCGAAGATCCATACGGTGATCCGGCGGATCAGAACTACGGCTGATTAGCTTAAAAGAGTAATTCTATGTGTATCAAAAGATACAGATATATCTTTTAGGCGGAATAATAGCAGGCAAGGCAGTAGTCCTTAAATCTACTGCCTTTTATTTTTGTAAAAGCGTGATAAAAATCTAGATGAAGTTGTCAATAGTTTTACGCATTGCTTGAGCAGAAACACGTAATTCATTCATTTCTATATCGGTGAGGTTCAATTCCAGTACACTCTCTATACCACTACATCCCAAACGACAGGGAACGCCGATAAAAATATCCTTTAAACCGTATTCACCTTGGAGGTAAGCCGAGACTGGTAACAAGCGAGACTGATTGAGCAAAATTGCTTCCACCATTACATATATAGAAGAAGCGGGGGCAAAAAAAGCCCCACCTGTCTGCATTAGTCCGACAATTTCTGCCCCACCATTACGGGTTCGTTCTACCAAACGGTTAATTGTAGATTCACCTAGCAATTCTGTAATTGGAATCCCGTTGACAGTAGAAAAACGTGGCAAAGGCACCATCAAATCACCGTGGCTGCCCAATACCATCGCGTTGACATCGCTAGGACAAACGCCCAATTCCATGGCAATAAAGGTTTGAAAGCGAGCAGAGTCCAAGATGCCAGCCATACCCATAATGCGATCGCTTGGTAATTCCGTTGCTTGCCAAGCCAAATAAGTCATCACATCTAGGGGATTTGTGACAACTATATAGATGGCATCAGGAGAATGAGCGATCGCTTGCTTTGCTGACTCCACGACAATTTTGGCATTCACAAGCAGCAGATCATCCCGACTCATGCCTGGTTTGCGGGGAAAACCTGCCGTAATGACGACTACATCAGAACCAGATGTATCAGCATAATTGTTTGTGCCAATAATCTTGCGATTGTGGAGTTCCATTCCCCTTGCCTGCATCAAATCCAGCGCTAATCCTTGAGGCATTCCTTCAACAATATCCAACAACACCACATCTGCCAGGTTTTTTTCAGCAATGCGTTGGGCTAGGGCAATGCCAACTTTACCAGTACCGACGATAGTGACACGCGGCGAATGACACGAAACTAAGGACGAAGGGGAATCATTCATATGCTTGAATTTTATTTAAACTGTTCTAGTTGATCCAAACGCAACCAAATATTTGGCGTTGGCACTTTCCCAAACTTCACAAGGGCATAATCATCTTTGATATCTACAACTTCGCCCTTGCTTTCAAACAAATAAGAAGGAAAACGAGAGTCACTGGCTTGTGCTTCTAGACTGTTTTCCAACTTCTCGCGGATAGCGTGAACCATGTCTCCTCTTTTGATTGCCATAAGTTCGCCTTTTTATTTAGTGTTGAGGTTGTTCTACTCAGGATTTTAGCTTACGGCTATTTTCTTCTCACTAAATTTGTCAAGGACAGCCTTAAGCATTCAAAAAAAGGTGACTCTTCTTCCCATTTCTTCTATGTATGGGATGGGCAGTCGCAACAACAGGGGTCATTAGTACTTGCAAATGACTAATGACGTATAAGTGTGCTACTAGATGCGTACAGCTTATCTGCGTTGCCCGCTTCCAATAGCGCCATTAATTTTTATACCTTATATTGCATCATTCGTTAGCAATTTTTCGGACTTTTAATTTGATCTTTTTATTTGCTTAGCGTTGACACTGAGTACAAAAGTGGCTTGAACGCCCACCTAACCTAGTCCGTTGAATTGCTCTACCACAAACTCGACAAGGTTCGCCTGCGCGGTTATAAACCCACGCAATCCCGCCATATCTACCGTTAACGCCTTTAACATTTAGAAAATTACTAAAAGTTGTACCACCAACCTCAATACTGTCAGCTAACACCCGTATGATACTCTTGTGCAAACGCTCTATTTGCTCTCGCTGCAAATTAATACCAAGAGTTGTCGGTAACACTCCACTCAGAAACAGTGCTTCATCAGCATAGATATTACCCAACCCCGCCACCACTGACTGATCTAGTAGGGCTGTCTTAATCGGACGACGGCGGCATTGAATCTTATCAGCCAAATACTCAACCGTGAATTCAGGTGAGAAGGGATCTACTGCTAGTTTTCCCAACCCAGTCATAATGCTTTCTAATTCAACTCCTGGAGGAACCCACCACATTTGACCAAACGTGCGCTGATCAACAAAGCGCAATTCATGCTGATCGCCAAAGTATATTCTTACCCGTGTGTGCTTGTGTAATGGTTCATCTCGATCCAGCCACAGTAATTGACCGGTCATTCGCAAGTGAACCCCCAGCCTACTTGTGAAAGAGGAGGGGGAGAGAGAGGGAGTGGGGGCAGTCTGTGCTGGGGAAGCAGGGG
>CALMVQ010000348.1 GCA_937873135.1 uncultured Scytonema sp.
ATTCGCGAGATAGCATCGCGAATAATGTGTTTCTGCCAAATTGGGATGCTCCCGGAGAATACGGATATGAATTTGGTAGGTGGACAGCAGCAAGATTAGCAACATATCTCGAAAAAATAACAGGAATTAAGTTAAGCGGCTCTCAAATCAGGAGAATACTAGAGAGAAAAAAGTACGTTTACATCTGGGCAAAATACAGCCTAGAAGATAAGCAAAACCCTGCAAAACGTAAAGCCTTTAAAGAAAAATTATTAGAATATTTAAGAATTACAAAGTCAAGCCCAGAACGTTTACAGGTATGGTTTTGGGACGAGAGTGGCTTTAGTTTAAGAGTTATAAGACGCAAAAACTGGGGGAAGAAAGGTATAAGAAAAAAAGTGACAGGACAAAGGAGACAAGGAAGAGTAAATCTCATGGGAGGCTTACGTTTTCATGATAAAAAGAGAATAAACTTTGTTATTAAAAAAGGAAATGCCGATGTATTTTTTGAGCAGCTTCAATCCTTCAACAGTTTCTTAATACAAGAATGGATAGAACAAGGAAATTCAGTTGAATATTTCTATAGGGATTCAGCCAGAATATTTATTATACTAGATAACGCCAGCTTCCATAAAAGAAAAGATGTTTTAGAAAAAATTGAGTCAGAAATGCCAAATGTTATCCTAGAGTTTTTACCAGAATATAGTCCAGATTATAATTTAATTGAATTAGTGTGGCATTCGGCAAAAGAATATATCGCTCATAGATTATTTGAATCATTATCGCAACTAGAAGAGTTATTAATTCGATTGCTTAATGAAGGTGGTCTTATTATTAAGTGGGAGCGGAAGATTAAAAATAAGGGTAATGCAGTATATTAAATTTAGCTGCACAACAGCTTAAGCATGAGTGATTGAACCTCTACATAAAGTGAGAGTGAAGTTAGGGTTAAATACCCTGCTGTTTCCCTCTAAAGAGATAAAGTTTAATGTCCTAACTTGAAAATAGGGGTTAGGGACTATGGGCTAGGGGCTAAGGGAAGAGGAATTTCCCCGGCTTTGTTTGTGCGCGAGCCGCCCATGGTGTCTAATCTGTTAGAGTGTTGGCGAATTAGCAGGAGGTCTAACCCATTAGTTCCAATCCGTCTTAATTGCAGTGCGTTGAAATGCACTTAAGCTATGAGCGCGAACGCGAGTGCGTTTTTGCTGGGTAATTTATCTAACCTGTGATATTGTATCCCAATATTCCGCAAATATGACGAGCTGTCATATGAACAAATATGACAGTTAAAATTTGGTGATTTTCACAAATAATATAGATATATAGATATACCGCAAATTTGTATCGAACACAGGGTGAATATAGATTTTTAGTGTTTCAGAAGATTGTTCAGTAAATAGTCGCTATTCCCAGTAACCAAAAAAGTCTTGATGTGCGACGTTGCAACTGAGTCCCTGCTGAGCAATCATCTGTTCTTTCTTACGCAACCAGGTATTTAGCTCATCTTCTAAAGAGGCGTCTTCAAGAATTTCTGGAATCGATTTTTCCATGAACTCTAGAAGTAGCTGGAGAAAGACAGGATCGCTGCTACTGATTTCCCAAGGGCTTTCTCCCTGTAATCCCCTCATACCAATACACTTCATTGCCTCCCACATATAGGAACCGCATTTAGGTCCCATCCCTCTGCCAAAGTGTTGCTCACGCTGCATATGCTGATGGTAGTAGCTAATAAAGCACGAGTCTTCATCTGTTTGAGGATTAAAACTCATACCCGTGTAATTAGCGGTAGTTAGAAGCGGCAATTGGTACTTTTTTAAACATTCGAGTAGAGTCTGAAACTGCTGCTCGCTGAATAGATCGAAAACTGCATTGGCAACGGCTAAGTCGATAGTCTCTATGCCGATCAGGTTTTCCAGTTCTAAAATAGAGCCAACAGTTTTGTAAATGATAATTTTATGGTCTTGATTTTTCAAGTCCAACCTTGAGTTTTGCGCTATTGACTCATATCCATTGTCCAGCGCCCAGGATACCAGTCTATCAAAGGCGATTTCCAAAAGTTCTTGATTTTGTTCAACCAGAAACCACTCCTGATCCTGGAAAATTTTACTAAGGTAATAGCGACAGTTAGCACCCGTACCTGCTCCCAAATCAACAATTCTGAGCCTCTTGTGTTTTTCCAAGTGTTTTTGGCAGCTTGCTTCCACATTTAAGTTACGCCCCTTGGTATCATAGGGGATGCGAAGTTCTAGCCATTGAGCTAATTTTTGGTTTTTATCCATGAGTCACTTATTAAATGCTTGTAAAAAATCTCGATAAGTTTTATCCCAGGAGTTAAAGGATAGTTTCGTGGTGCAAGCCAAAGCATTTTTCCGTAACTGATTGAGTTCATGATGCTCTGCGAGCAGCCTTTGGAGCGCTTTGAAAAACTGCTCCGGCTTACCCAGATCAATCAGTATGCCATTATCACCATCCCCAATCCAGTCAGCAATTGCCCCAGTTGCATAAGCTAATATCGGTAGTCCGTGAGCAACTGCTTCAGCGGTTGCCATAGAGTAACTCTCATAAGTAGAGGGGGAGATATAAAAATCGCATTGGAGGAACAAGTCAAAGATAGCCTGTTGCGGAAGATAGCCATGTAAAATGATAGAATCTTGAAGACGCGATCGCTTTATTATCGCCCGAATCTCGTCTGTGTAACTGGCGTTGTGTTCGTAGTCACCAATCAAATGCAGCCGAAAATTTTTCACCTGCATCTGGGCTAACATTTGTACTAAATCGAGTTGTCCTTTGCCTTGAGAGCAGGTTCCTACAGTAATCAGATTTATCGGTTCTTTGTCAGAAAGTTTCTTGGGATGAGACAAACGGGATACTTGAACCTTTTCTATCCCTGGAAATGCTATTGTGATCTTATCTTTTTCTATACCCTGACTTGAGAGATAATCTCCCATTTGCAAGCTAGGAACAATAATCCCATTCACAGCTTTTAGCCATAGTTTCTCGCGAGTCCAAAGGGCTTCCTTTTCCTGAGTTGAGTAGTAGGTATTCCTCGACTCAAGATAGTGGAGCATGAGGTAAATCCGCTGGACATAGGGAATAAATTTATCTATATATTCATGAAATTCAGAAATTGTCAAGTAGAGTCCATCAAGCACAATGGCGCAGCTAGAAGGCAAAGTCTTGAAAAGTTGAATAAGCTCGGAAACAGAGCTATTTAAGGCGTGAAAAAATCCCTTGCCTCTGGCTTCCTGCTCTAAGCGTTTGACAATTTCTAAATTGTAAATCGAGCCTCCTGATACATGGCTCAATTGAGGCTGAATAAAATGGATCGTGCTCGGTTCATACCTGGGCTTCATAGCTTCCCCAAGCGATATGGCTTTCCTCCAGAGTGACTTTGAGAACGCCTTTGAAAAAAGAACTGACCTGTTTGCTAATTTGCTGGTGGATATAATAACCCATGTATTCCGTCGTTGTATTTATCCCCTTAAATTGTTCAAGAGTATCCAGATTTTGGTAATTTAATGGTGTCAAAACCTCTTTGAGAATCGCGATCGCCTGACCGATATCAATCACTAAGCCGTCTTTGTCCAACTGAGCTACTTTAAATTCAGCTGTGATTATATAGGTTGCTCCGTGCAGCTTTTGAGCGGGTCCAAAAATTTCCCCTTGGAAGCTATGAGCAATCATAATGTGGTCTCTTACGGCAACAGAAAACATAATTTTTAATACTCAATTTCACTGACGGAATACCAAAACACTGAGTTGTTAATCCTTCACACTGCTGTTTTGACCATTACGGCATCAATTGCCTAAGCTTGTAGTCATATTCAGGAGGATCAAATTTTACCATACCAGCATGAGGATTAAGGGTTAGCTCACCAAAGATAGGACGGTCAATATCATAAAAGCTGCTTTCTCCAAGCATCTCACCATTCTCGTAAAAAGCTAGGTAGAGTCGATGTCCGGTATTATCCGGAGCACCTCTCTGTTAGAACCGTGCGTGCCTGTTTCCATGCACACGGCTCCCGATGTTCTAGGGTTTCCCCGTGCTCATGTGTATATAGTCGTGGCATGATTCATGTATTGCTACAAGATTCTTTGTTTTCCAGTTCAAGTGGTTCCCGTCCACATGGTGTAAATGGGCTTTTTCGCCTGCGAAGATTTTCATGCCACAGTGGTCACATGTATGATTTTGCCTCTTGAGGGCTTTAGAGGTTTCTCCGTTGTAGAGTTTGCTGTTACGCAGGCTCCAGTCGGGTAAGGCGCTGATGTTGCCATCAGCGAGACTATCGTCGTCCTTGCGGATTATTTTTGTCAAGTTTTACACCTCCCCTAAGAACCGGACTTGATACTTTCGCATCATCCGGCTCAAGCCTCAGTGACTACCCAATCATCGATTGTTAATGAGGATTTTGACTTTTTAGACTTCTTGGTATGTGTTATTTTGTGACAAGCTTCATGCATCCAGGTCAAATTTTCCAATTTCTCCGTACCACCTTTATTAACTGGAATAATGTGGTGCAGTTGTAGTGGTTCTTCGCTGTAGATGTGTTCGCCACATATTGGGCATTTATAGTTTTGTCTCTCGGCTACCTTTTGGTATTTACTATTTGAAGCAAATCGTTGATTACCGAAATTCATAGCTCTTTTTTCCCAATATTTAATCAGGGTAGGATCATCTTTGGAGTTTCTAGAGGCAACTTTAACCTGTCTCACAATTGGCACGCTAGAAGCTTTGAAAAGTACTAACACTTTTTCAAATCCTCTACGGTCTTTTGTGATAGTTAGGAAATCCCACTTATTATAATCTGGGTGCTTGATGCCAACGTTGAAGTATTTTCTATTTACTTCTTTGCGGCTAATTTTACCGTGTTTTTTACGTGCCCAATTATGTAAAGCTTTCCAAATTTCGTGGTCAAAATAGCCAAAGACTTCTTTGGAGCAAACAGTTCGGTAATAGTATGCAAATCCACTGATAATTGGATTCAGGTAATTTATTACAGCTTCAGTAGGTGCGTTAGTGTTAGCTTTGAGCCATGACTTGATTTCTTGGATTTTGCTAAGGACTTTTTTCTTTTCAGGTTTAATGATAGTTTTCTCATCATATCTCCTGATGTTAAAGCCAAGATAGTCAATACCTTGCGAGTTATGTCGTATCTGGGTTTTTGTCGAGTTAACTTCTAGACCCCTTATCCCTAATATGGCAATTATATGAGGTATAATCGCTTCCATACATTCAGCATTAGGGGCTGTAAGTCGGGTAGGGCGGGGACATTGCTGTCCCTTTCCCCCCTAGAAACCGGACTTAC
>CALMVQ010000349.1 GCA_937873135.1 uncultured Scytonema sp.
TTTTAAGGGGACACATAGTGCGAGCAAAAAAGGTGAGCGTAAGATCCCCTAATTTGAATTATGGGGATTCTCTTTTTCCTTTTTACTTTTTCCTTTTTACTTTTTAAGAGGTAATTACCCTCTTAGTCTAGAGAATAAATCGGATTTTCCATCGCTTTTGACGAAAAAATAGGGAAAAGCCAGCAGTAGCAGGCTCATCCCGTCTACCGATCCTTAAAGAGAGGAGAACACTGAAAAACAATATACACCTCATTGAGAATTAATGTCAACTACTTTGAGAAAGATAAATATTTGTCATAATGTTTTAGGTGTCGAGATTAGCTGTCGATGGCACTCAGGAAAGAGTATTATGTTTTCTCAATTGTTATACATGATTAAAGCGCCTATTTCTGGTTATGACGCTACAACTGCGTATTTATGTCCCACCCCATCCCCTAATCCAGCATTGGCTAGCTGTCGCCCGTGATGCTGATACGCCTTCAGTATTATTTCGTAGTGCTATGACCGAATTAGGACGCTGGTTGACTTATGAAGCGGCTCGAGATTGGTTACCCACTCAAGAGGCAATAGTGCAAACTCCCTTAGATTCCTGTCCTGCGACTTTAATTAATCCAACCGTACCGATCGCAGTTGTACCAATTCTCCGGGCAGGGCTGGGATTGCTAGAGGGCGCACAGACAGTATTGCCCCTAGCATCGATTTATCATCTTGGCTTGGTGCGAGATGAAGAAACACTGGAACCTCAGTGTTATTTGAATAAATTGCCGGAAAAACTCGACCCTCAAACGCGGGTGTTAATTACCGATCCGATGTTGGCAACAGGAGGATCAATCATGACTGCAATGGCAGAATTAACACAGAGGGGCATTGAGCCAACTATGACGCGGATTGTTTGTGTGGTTGCAGCATCTCCTGCTTTGCAAAAACTGAGTCAGGCTTATCCGGGTTTAATTATTTACAGTGCTGGCATTGACAAAAATCTGAACTCTCAAGGGTTTATTGTACCGGGATTAGGAGATGCAGGCGATCGCATGTTTGGGACTTGAGCTAATATGCACCTAGAACAAAGAAAGTAGCTTGATAATCCTAAATGTAGTAGTATTTCTTCAAGGCAGTAAATATTATGAGTCAGCGTGATGGTTTTACTAGCGGTTTTTTAGCCGGGGCAGTTTTTGGTAGTGTCATTGGTGGTATTGTGGGTACATTAGTTGCCTCTCGTCGCGATCCAGAATTAGCAGCAGAAGACGAACGTCCAGTAAGTAGTTCCCTTGAAGCAAAGAAAGCATCTGCCGCTAAAAGACGCCAGATGAAAGCTTCACAAGTAGAGGGCATGGATATGGAAATAGCACGGCGATCGCTAGAAGATAAAATTGCCCAACTCAATGCCACAATTGATGAAGTCAGACAGCAACTTGGAAACGTGAACAGCAATTCCAGTCAAGCAATTAACGAACGCCCCTCGTTACGTGAGGAAGTTCGCTAAAAAGACTACTTAGGTAGCACCAACTGCAAGCGACATGACAAACACTCAATTAAAATTAAAAGTAAGACCGATGAATGAAACTTATTAGGAAACTAATCAATCCATGAATTTACTGATTACCACACTGCTTACTTTCATAAGTATTTATCAAACCCTACTGATTATTAGGATTCTTTTGACATGGTTCCCCACGATTAACTGGTTTAACCAACCATTTGCCGCTTTAAGCCAGATCACAGATCCCTATCTTAATCTATTTAGATCAGTCATTCCCCCCTTAGGTGGGATTGATTTGTCTCCAATGTTGGCTTTCTTGGTGCTTTATGTCGCCACCAACATTCTTAGTAGTTTACCAAGAGCTATTGGGTTTGCCTATTAATTAGAGGTAATATCATCCCACCCCTTTTAAGGAATGGAATGGGCAAGCGCGCTTCTGAGGATCTTCTGAGGAGCGCGCTTGGATAATTATTACCAATTAAAACTGCCCAGCCAAGGCGGCAACACACCGTTCGCAAATCAGAGGATGTTCGGTTGATTCTCCGACATGAGTGGAGTAGTTCCAGCAGCGATAGCACTTTTGCCCTTCTGCGTTCACGACACCAATTCCCCATGCATCCGACTGCAAGTTGTACTTCACAGATTGTAGTTCTTGAGGAGAATCTAATAAATCAACCTGCGAGGTGATAAACTGGTAGCGTAGTTCATCTACACCGTTGCTACTATTCAGTGCTTTTACTGAGGAGCGTAATTGCTCATCTGTTATATATAGCAACACCTTGGCTTCTAGAGAAGAACCAATCATTTTGTCAATGCGTGCTTCTTCTATTACCTTATTCACCTCATTGCGGATTTGACGGAGTTGTTGCCAGAATTTTGCCAATTCTGGATTATGCCATTGCTCGTCTAAGTGTAGCCAACCGGATTCAAATACCGACTTGTAAGGAGTTTTGTAAGGGAGAGATTGCCAGATATCCTCAGCCATATGGCAGAGTACAGGTGCGATCGCCCGTGCTAAATTCTCCAAAGCAATCTTCAGCACTGTCTGACAACTGCGACGACGCTTGGCATCAATCGCACTGATGTACAACCTATCTTTGGCAGTATCCAAATAAAAGTTGGATAAATCCACCACACAGAAATTCTGCACAGTTTGGAAAAAGCGGAAGAACTGGAAACTGTCAAACGCTTCCGTCACTTCCTGAAAAACCTCTGTCATCCGGTGCAGCATGTAACGATCTAGTTCCGGCAATTCCTCAAATGGGACGGCATTCTTCTCAGGGTTAAAATCGTGCAAATTCCCCAACAAGAACCGCGCCGTATTGCGAATTTTGTTTCGCACATCTGCAAGTTGCTTGATGATATTATTACCCAGCCTAACATCAGACGAGTAATCTACCGAAGACACCCATAGACGTAAAACATCAGCACCGTAGGCAGGTTCTTTTTTTTGGTCTTTGCCACCTTTAATTAAAAGATCCGGATCTACCACATTGCCCACTGACTTGCTCATTTTACGCCCTTGTTCATCGAGAACAAAGCCGTGAGTCAACACAGTTTTGTAAGGCGCACAGTCATTCACCGCCACACTAGTCAGCAAACTCGATTGGAACCAACCACGATGCTGATCAGAACCTTCCAAATACAGATCTGCAGGGTAGCGTAACTCAGGTCGATGCTTAAGCACTGCTGCCCAAGAAGAACCAGAATCAAACCACACATCCATTGTATCAGTCCCTTTGCGGTATGATCGACCGTTATTGTGGTAATTAGCAGGCAACAACTCCATGACAGAAAGTTCCCACCAAGCATCTGAACCTTTTTCTGCGATGATTGCTTGGACGTGGGCGATCGTTTCCTCATTCAGCAGAGGTTCTCCAGTTTCCTCATCATAGAACACGGGAATTGGCACACCCCAACTACGCTGACGGGAGATACACCAATCAGAACGATCTGCAACCATTGGGGTGATCCGATTTTCACCTTGTGCTGGAATCCACTTCACTTCGGTGATATCTTTCAGTGCTTCATCTCGAAATCCTTCCACACTGGCAAACCACTGCTTTGTGGCACGGAAAATTGTTGGTTTCTGCGTCCGCCAGTCATAAGGATACTTGTGAACATACGGTTCCTCTTTCAATAGAGAACCCGATAAAGCCAAGGCATCAATCAGCGCCTGATTGCCATCACCTAAGACATTCAACCCAGCAAACTGTCCTGCCTCTTCTGTAAAGTTGCCATTATCATCCACAGGCGAGAGGATCGGCAAACCGTAACGCTGACCCACTATGTAGTCTTCTTGACCGTGCCCTGGGGCAGTATGTACTAATCCCGTACCAGAATCTGTCGTCACGTAATCACCACCAATAACAATCGGACTTTCTCGGTCAAATAAGGGATGACGATAGGTTGAATGTTCTAAATATTGCCCTTTAATTGTGGTTTTTACGGTTAATGGAGTTCCCAGGATGGTAGATAGGCGTTCCACCAAATCAGCAGCTACGATGAGGTATTTTGGATTTGCCTCACGCAGAGACGCTAAGTCGCTAAGATTACTTTGCGTCTCTGCATCTTGGCGTGAGACTTCTACAATGGCATAATTAAGGTCTGGATTGACTGCCACTGCCAAATTTGCTGGAATCGTCCACGGTGTCGTTGTCCAAATTGCAACACCCAACTCCTTTAAAAATTCACCCAGGAGTGGTTTTGTCGCCTCCGATAAACTCGTCATTGGGAAGGCAGCGTAGATACTCCGCGAAGTATGCCCTTCTGGATATTCCAATTCTGCTTCTGCTAAAGCAGTTTTAGAACTGGGACTCCAGTGTACTGGCTTCAATCCTCGGTAGATGTATCCTTCTAATACCATCTGACCGAAAACACCAATTTGCGCTGCTTCGTATTCCGGTTGCATAGTTAGATATGGATGTGCAAAGTCACCCCACATCCCATAACTTTTGCAGCTTTTGCTTTGAGCCTCAACTGCAGCTAAGGCGAATTCTTGCGCTTTCTTTCGCAACTGTATCGGTGTTAAGTTTTGCCGTTCGCCTGACTTCATGTTCTGCAAAACTTTCAATTCAATCGGCAAGCCGTGACAGTCCCAGCCTGGTACGTAGCGTACCTTACGTCCTCTAATCAGTTGGTAGCGGTTAATAATGTCTTTGAGAGTTTTATTTAAAGCATGACCAATATGCAGAGAACCATTAGCATAAGGTGGTCCATCATGCAAGATAAATATTTCGCCTGGATTGTTCTCTGACAGGCGATCATAAATTTTATTCTCTTCCCAAAATTTTTGGATCTCGGGTTCGCGCACCTTCGCGTTCGCCCGCATATCAAAGTTAGTCTTGGGTAGGTTTACAGTGTCTTTGTAGCTTCCAGTTTCTGTCACAGTTTCATGCCAAGGAATAGTAAAATCCTCTCCATTATCGGTGAGAATCCGATAGTCTTCAACTTCAATGCCAAGTACCGTCAAGCACTTTCGACGATTAATCCAAATCCTCAAGCAACTAAATAACTTTTTCTATAACCGTTCCGGAATTTCGTTGAGTTTTTATACTGAATCTAGTACAAAGCTGCGGAAATAAGGCAACCATTTCAAATCCATAAAAAGCCCATTCCATAATACTTTTGACTTTTGAATGAGTGACTTTTGACGAACTCCGCAGCGGTACTAGTAGGCTGTCAAGATTGAATTGATGGGTTTCAAAAACAGGTAATATAAA
>CALMVQ010000350.1 GCA_937873135.1 uncultured Scytonema sp.
TCGCGAGATAGCCTCGCGAATAATGTGTTTTCTCCAAATTGGGATGCTCCCCTTTCTTTTTACTTTTTACTTTTTACTTTTGCCTTGTTGTACTAGTTGCTCGCGTTTAAGTACTTAAAATATCATTAATACAAAAATGTTTAACAGTTAGGTACCTTTTGAAAATTGATAAAAATTCTTCTAAAAGATATAAATATATATCAATCAATTAAATTTAAAATTTTGTAGAATGGGAGCAACAGTTAAAAAAATTTAATTTTCCGAAATATTACATATACAAATTAGTTTAATTAGTTACACAGTAGTACCGTGAAAATGATTATCTGCTGTCTAAATCCTGATTGCCCAAATCCCCTAAATCCTAAAGGAAGAAAAATATGCCAAAGTTGCACTACTCCTTTAGTTCAGTTGCTGCGAGATCGTTTTAGTGTTACGGGTGTACTTTCAGATGAGGGTGGATTTGGAAGAACTTATGTAGCAGAAGATGTAGATAAGCTTAATGAACGTTGTGTTATTAAGCAATTAGCCCCCAAGTTTCAAGGAGATTGGGCGCAGCAAAAGGCGATGGAGTTGTTTCAAAAAGAAGCTCAGCGATTGCAACAACTGGGAGAACATCCTCGAATCCCAACTCTCCACGCTTACTTCGAGCAAGATAATTACTTATATTTGGTGCAGCAATTCATAGATGGACAGAACTTGTTAAAAGAGTTACAACAAAAGAAGGCTTACAGCAGTAACGAGATTCAAGAAATTTTACTAGATTTACTGCCTATTCTGAAGTTTATTCATGAATGTAACGTTATACACCGAGATATAAAACCACAAAACATTATCCGTCGGCGTGTGAACAAAGCTTCATCAGCAAAATCTTCTTATTTCTCCTCTAAAAGCGAAGCATCTGGGGATTTAGTTCTGATAGATTTTGGTTCTTCAAAGCAACTGACAGCAAAAGTACAAATGAAGCCAGGAACGACAATTGGTTCACATGGTTATTCTCCTATTGAACAAATTAGAGACGGTACTGCTTATCCAGCCAGCGATTTATTCAGTTTAGGTGCAACCTGTTTCCATCTATTGACAGGCGTCTCTCCCTTTCAACTGTGGACAGAAAATGGATATAGCTGGGTGGAAGATTGGCAACAATATTTGAGAAGTCCGGTGAGTGGTGAATTGGCACGCGTTCTCAATAAGCTGTTAAAAAAAGATATTTACCAGCGCTACCAATCAGCCGATGAAGCGATCGCAGACTTGACTCAACAGATACAGCAAACTTCAACACTTAATAGTGTTACGGAGAATGTCGCTATTCCACCAACTCAGCAACCGTCTTTACCAAAATACTATCCCAAACTTAGAATTTTGCTCTTAGTCGGTTCTGGCGTTCTTTTGTTGGGCTCGGGTGAATTTTGGTATCGGCAATTTCATCATTCTCAAATCCCAGTGTCCTTTATTGAGAGTCAATCTGATAATGCCTCAGCAGACAAACAAACGATTCTGAGTCAACCCTCAAAAATTTCCTTACAAAAGTTTTTCTTGACCAATACCCTTAAGGCGCATTCTAACTCAATGTTGTCTCTTGCTATCAGTTCAGATAGTAAAACTATTGTCAGTAACAGTGATAACACGATCAAACTTTGGAGTGTGGCAACAGGACAAGAAATCAGTACCTTGAATGGACATACTGATAGAGTCAATGTGCTTGCAATCAGCCCAGATGGAGGAACTCTTGTAAGTGGCAGTGATGATAAAACGGTCAAACTGTGGAATTTAGCAACAGGACAGGAAATTGGTAGTCTAGAGGGACATTCTAACTCGGTTCATGCCCTCGCCTTTAGTCGAGATGGCACAATGCTTGCCGATGGGAGTGATGACAATACTATCAAAGTGTGGAATCTGACGACAGGGCGGCTACTTTATACACTAGCAGGACATTCTTCCTGGGTTCGGTCTGTTATCTTCAGCCCCAACAGCAAAACTCTCATCAGTAGTAGTTTTGACAGAACTATCAAAGTGTGGAATCTGGCTACAGGACGCCCAATCTTTACACTTACAGGGCATTCCAAGCCTGTGTCTACAGTTGCTGTCAGTCCTAATGGTAAAATTCTTGCTAGTGGAAGTTTTGACAGAACTATTAAGCTGTGGAATCTGGATACAGGACAGCAAATCCATACACTTGTAGGGCATGCCAACGCGGTGGCTACGGTTGCTATCAGTCCTGATGGCAAAACCCTTGCTAGTGGGAGTTTTGACAAAACTATTAAACTGTGGAATCTGGCAACCGGACAACAAATCCGTACACTGACAGCTAATTCTGATGCAGTTCAATCCATTGCTTTTAGTCAAGACGGAACAACCCTTGTTAGTGGCAGTGAGGACAATACGATCAAAATTTGGCGGATATCTCGTTGATTTTTATTTGGGAAACTGAAAGTTTGTCTCTCCCCTTGTAAAATGATTTACACTTTCAATTTTAATTTTCATAAAAAAAAACATTACAAGTTTGTAGTAACATCCGGAATACTGTGGTGTCATTAAGTAGATAAATTTATTGTTACAAAAGTAAAATGATTTGATTTTGTGAAAGTAGCAAAGGAGAGCGATGTGATTACAGAATTTTGAATATTGTGCTTCATCTCAGTTGTGGTTAATACACAACGACTCTCAATACGGATAGGAGCGGGGGTATAAATGGGAAAAAAAGAAATAAGTTTTTCACTGACCCCTTAACCTTTTTCCTTTAAAAAAACAATTTTGATAAACATTTATCAGGTTTACTCTGTCCTATGCGGACTGCGTTGTATCTTATCAAAATCAAAACAGCTGCCACAAGTGCAGCGATCGCACTGTTAGGAGTTGGGGGAATTTGGTATTCGCAAGCTTCCCCTGCGGCAATTGTCGAGTCCTCTCCTGCCGAGCAGTTTCAAAAAATTGCACTGGGCAATAATTTTTCTTTAGCCCTCACCTTAAATGGACACTCCAGTTCTGTTTGGGGTGTTGCTATTAGTCCGGATGGCAAAACTGTTGCAAGTGTTAGTGATGATCGAACGATTAGATTATGGAATTTAGCCACAGGAGAGGAACTCCGCACACTGGTTGGACATTC
>CALMVQ010000351.1 GCA_937873135.1 uncultured Scytonema sp.
TACTACTCTTCAAATGTACGGAGCTTTTTCAGAAATCAAATATTAGTCCTATATTCTAATGATGTCTTAAAATTATTAGTTCGTATTTACACTTAAGTACAAATACGAATTGAGATTCCCATGTCGAATGGTCAATGCTTAATAAATATGGTCGAATTGTGTAGATTCTGTGTCATTTCTTTCTACTTCATGTTTATTTTTGCAGAGACTCCAATTCCTTCAAAATGTTCAGGAGATTGGGATCGATGATCGCTTTCTCAGCAGAGACAAAAAAGCTTTTCGGAATACTGTCCCTACTGCCAACCCGAGCTACGAGCTTTGAGTAAACTTTAAAGCTTGACCGCGCACTTCAGTATATAATTGACCTTTATTGTAAACAATCTGACCTCCAACTATAGTGACAACAGGCCACCCAGTGAGATTCCAGCCTTCAAAAGGACTCCAACCACATTTAGTTAACAATTCCTCGCGGCGTACCGGATGGTAAGTGTTCAAATCTACCAGAACTAAATCGGCATCGTAGCCTGGAGCGATCGCCCCCTTGTTCAAAATACCGTATGCTTTTGCCACAGCCGTTGACATCCAGTTAGCAACCGAGGCAATAGTACACCTTTGCTGCATTGCAGCGGTTAACATCAAAGGCAGAGACGTTTCCACTCCTGGCATTCCAGAGGGACTTTTGGGATATTCTTGAGCTTTTTCCTCTAAAGTGTGAGGTGCGTGATCTGTCGCAATGAAGTCAATCACACCGTCGCGCAAAGCTTGCCAGAGAACCTCATTATCGTGGGGTGATCGCAAAGGTGGATTCATTTGCGCTCTTGTACCAATCTTCTCATAAGCACTCGTATTCAACAACAAATGCTGTGGTGTCACTTCTGCCGTTACCCAACTCGGTTTATCCTGACGCAGTAAGTCTGCTTCTTGGGCCGTTGACATGTGTAGAATATGTAGACGTCGTTGGTATTTTTTAGAAAGTTTTAGCGCAAGTTGAGTAGCCAGGAGTGCCGCTTGATTGTCTTGAATTTGGGAGTGAACTGCAGGATCGTGAATGTCGGCAAATTCCTTTCTCCGTTGGTAGATTCTAGCTTGATCTTCTGCATGAACAGCAATTAGGCGATCTCCTTTAGCAAATATAGCTTCAAGTGCTGTGTCTTGATCAACCAGTAATTCACCGTGCATTGATCCCATAAAAATCTTAATCCCCGGCGTTGGGTTTGCCGTCAGCAAATCTGGCAGATCCTCTGCTGTTGCCCCAATAAAAAAGCCATAATTAACAAGACATTTTTGGGAGGCACGTTGTAGTTTATCATCAAGTGCTTGTTGAGTAACGGTTAGAGGGCGTGTGTTTGGCATTTCCAAGAAGGACGTAACTCCTCCTTTAGCACAAGCACAACTAGCGGTGAACAAGTCTTCCTTATATTCTAATCCTGGTTCGCGGAAATGTACCTGAGGATCGATGACTCCTGGCAACAAAGTTAACCCATGAGCGTCAATGACTGTGGTTGATGTTGTAGTAGAGATTTCTGGTGCGACTTCGACTATTGTGCGATCACTCGTTAGCACATCGGCGATCGCTAATTCACCATTAGGTAAAATAATTTGAGCGTGACGAATCAGCAAACTTATGGGAAATGGCATTATTGTCATTCGATTTTAGATTTTAGATTTTGGATTTTGGAGCCACAACAAGTGCGAGGCTTCACTTTGTTGTAGCATCTGCCGTCGATATGGCGTGATTTTAGATTTATTCCTCAGTTTGTACCATTCATAAGTACCATCAAGGAATCATCTGCCAAGAGCGTAAAATAAATTTAAAAGTAAATTTGTACAATTAAGATTAACAAATAAAGGTAAGCATTCAGCCTGTAGTTTCAATCTATAGCGCCCGTATAGTTTATCAGGGTTATGCCAGGTCTGTTGAATTCACAATTCTCGCGCTACAGCTAACCCCTAACTACTAATTATTGAATGCTGACAATCAAGTATCCCTAAGCGGACTTGTTAATTAAAAGCCGCACGCCTTCACTTAAATAATTTCATGCAAAATAAACTGCCTGATAACAATTCTAGCCAACAACCCGATAATTCCTGGATAGCAGAACTCGTTAGAACAATTGTACTGAGCATTCTCTTAGCCTTAGGGATTCGTTCCTTTGTTGCTGAGGCGCGTTGGATTCCCTCTGGTTCTATGGAACGGACGCTACATGGGACAAACAATCAGTGGGAGGCAGATAAAATTATCGTCGATAAGTTAAGTTATAAATTTTCTTCTCCCAAACGGGGAGATATTGTAGTCTTTTCACCTACACAAGAACTACAGAAAGAAAGTTTCAAAGATGCTTTTATTAAGCGTGTGATTGGCTTACCAGGAGACAAGATAGAACTTAGGGACGGTAAAGTTTATATTAACAACAAGCCCCTTCAAGAAAAGTACCTTGACGCCGATCAGCGTACATCTATTGATGTTTGTAGATCGGAAATCAACCCGAGCTACTTGTCCAAACCTCAAACAATACCACCCAACTCATATGTAGTACTAGGTGATAACCGTAACAATAGTTACGATAGTCGTTGCTGGGGTCTAGTTCCAAGAGGGAATATCATTGGTCATGCTGTATTTCGCTTTTGGCCCCTAAACCGTGTTGGAGAAATTGATAAGTCGCCCGTATATCCATAGTTAAATTAGAAAGATTCCTAAATTATTTATACTTAGAAGAATCTTTTCAGTTAAATTTTAACAACCGAAGGAAGAGGGAAGAGCATCGCCTAGGATCTGTCTTTCTTCTTCCTTCGGTTGTTTTCGCTCAAGTTTATTTATTTTCTCCTCCTCTCCCCCGAATGCAATAAATTATCTATCTAAACGTTCTACATTTCTCAGTCACGTAGCATAATAGAGATGTGACTGATCACTTCGACCCTTTAAGATCCCTGAAAGAAAGTCGCTGGTTCAAGCTCATCTGCGGAGCTAGCTTCCAACATCTACCTGCGGTCAGAAATTTAGCATTAGCCTACACACTGGCTGGCGCTGACTGTATAGATGTGGCAGCTGATCCTGCTGTGATTGCGGTAGTGCAAGAAGCGCTACAAGTTGCCCGTCAGTTGACAATAGACGCGAACCAGCGAGGCTTTTGCGGAAGTGGAAAGTCTCCACTGTTGATGGTTAGCCTCAACGATGGGGAAGATCCTCATTTTCGGAAAGCTGAATTTAATTCCACTCAGTGCCCTACTGATTGCCCTAGACCATGCGAAAGCATTTGTCCAGCGCAAGCCATTGTTTTTAACAGTATAAAAGATGATTTTTCGGGAGTTATATCACCAAAATGTTACGGTTGTGGCCGTTGCATTCCGGTATGTCCATATGAGAGAATTGATACAAAGTCATATGTATCATCACTAAAAGATATCGCGCCTTTAATACTGTCAGCTGGGGTGGACGCTATAGAAATTCACACTAATGTTGGGCATTTAGCAGAATTTAAAAGATTGTGGCAAGTCATTTCACCGTGGGTTGAGCGGTTGAAGTTACTCGCTATTAGCTGCCCAGATGGAGATGGTATGATTGACTACCTTCATACCCTTGCCGATCTGATTGCTCCGCTTCCGTGTGTTCTCATTTGGCAAACAGATGGTCGTCCCATGAGTGGTGACATTGGTGATGGTACTACTCATGCAGCTGTGAAATTAGGGCAAAAAGTCTTGGCTGCTAGATTACCCGGATATGTGCAGTTAGCAGGAGGTACTAACAGCTATACCGTTGTTAAGTTAAAGGCAATGGGACTACTAAACAGTCCTGAGTTGCGAGTGCTGAGTCCTGAGAAAAAGTCTACGACTCAGCACTCAGCACTCAGGACTCAGCACTCATTTATTGCTGGTGTAGCATACGGTAGCTACGCACGTCGGTTGCTGTCACCGATTATCGAGCAATTAGAAGCAAGGGAGGTGAATAACATCAGTATTAAGGCTACTGTCCGCCTAGAGGAACAACCAGAATTACTTTGGCAAGCTGTAGGACTTGCTCATTCTCTCGTTTCCCAACTCAAGTCGCATTCCTAGAACTCTTGAGCACATTGGGGACACTTTCAATCTTACCTACACCGGAGAGAAGGGGAAACTTGCCAGCACTCAAGTAGTTTCTCGTATTGAGGGTTTCCCTTGATACAAGATTCTCCTGATTAAAGAACTGCATAGCACATCTCCTCAACTTTAAAGACAGAAGCAAGGAAGTGTCCTCGCTATCTCTAAAAACGTCACCATAGCATAGCATGACGATTACAGACGATCTCCAAAAGTTGTTAGACATTTTGCCCCAAGACCTGCAGCAGATACTAGAGACGCATCCTCAACGAGATAGTTTAGTAGAAGTGGTCTTGGATCTGGGTCGTCGCCCAGAAGCTCGTTTCCCCCATCTTGCTGAGTATCTGAGTGAAACACCGATGACTCAGGAACAAATCGATGATTGTATTCAGCGAGTGGGAACCTTTGGCGGAGATAATCGGGCAGGAATTGAGCAAACGTTACATAGGATCAGCGCCATCCGCAACCGTACAGGTAAGATTATTGGCATCACCTGCCGTGTTGGGCGGGCGGTATTCGGAACGATTGGCATGATCCGCGATTTGGTAGAAACTGGAAAATCGATTCTCATGCTGGGACGCCCAGGTGTAGGCAAAACCACCGCCTTACGGGAAATTGCCCGTGTTTTAGCGGATGATCTCCAAAAAAGAGTTGTCATTATTGATACATCTAATGAAATTGCTGGCGATGGTGACGTTGCTCACCCGGCGATCGGTCGCGCACGGAGGATGCAAGTCGCCCATCCAGAACTTCAGCATCAGGTGATGATTGAGGCAGTGGAAAACCATATGCCAGAAGTCATCGTTATTGATGAAATTGGTACGGAATTGGAAGCAATGGCGGCTCGTACTATTGCAGAACGAGGCGTTCAGTTGGTAGGAACTGCACACGGAAACCAAATTGAAAATTTGATCAAAAACCCTACCCTCTCCGATTTAGTTGGTGGTATTCAAGCTGTGACATTGGGGGATGATGAAGCTAGAAGGCGGGGTAGCCAAAAGACTGTTTTGGAACGCAAAGCCCCTCCCACCTTTGAAATTGCTGTGGAAATGTTAGAACGGCAAAGCTGGGTTGTCCACGAAAGTGTTGCTGATACAGTAGATACCCTCCTCCGAGGACGTCAGCCGAACCCGCAGGTGAGAACTGTTGATGACGACGGCAATGTGACGACGACTTTACGTCAATTACCGACAAACGGTCGTATACACGCCTTGAGTGGAGAGGAATCTTTTGTGCCACCGCGACAATCGAATAATGGTTGGCGTGCTTCTGGTCAAATGCTACCACTGCCGTCATTATCTTTAGAGCGAGAAAGGGGTTCGGTGCAAGGCGAGTTTGATCGCTTGCTTGATGAATCTCTGGATCACTCTGACGGTTTTGACTTCTCTGCCGTCAGACAAGCAGGCCCAAACGGCGAAGATTTACCCCTACACGTTTATCCTTATGGTGTCAGTCGCAGTCAATTGGAACAAGTCATTGATGTGCTGAATTTACAAGTGGAATTGACAAAAGATATGGACACTGCAGATGCAGTTTTGGCACTGCGATCGCATGTCAAAAACCATGCCAAATTACGGCAAATGGCAAAAGCCCGTCATCTTCCCATCCACATGATTAAATCCAGTACAATTCCACAAATCTCTCGAGGCTTACGGAGATTGCTCAATCTCGAAGATCCTGATTTTCCTGATGACAGTGAACTGCAATTATTTCTCCATAACGGCAGTGATGATGAAATGGACGCCCTAGAAGAAGCAAGACTTGCCGTAGAGCAAATCGTGATTCCTAAAGGACAGCCAGTCGAATTATTACCACGTTCTGCCTCTGTACGCAAAATGCAACACGAGTTGGTAGAACACTATCGTCTGAAGTCTCATAGTTTTGGGGATGAACCAAATCGGCGTTTGAGAATTTATCCGGCGTAACTTCACCCCTCTTGCCCCTCTCCGTGCTTTGGAGAGGGGATTATAAAATCAAATTATGCCGATTTAATTCATCAATAAAATCAGCATAACCTTCTATCGCATAGATAAAAATATTGGTATCTAAATAAACTTTTGCAGGGTTGGGCTAATACCAACGAAAAATCTGCTAGTACAGCGCGGCGCAAATAAGCCACCCATTTGAAATAGGTAAAAAGCTGACAACATAAGCCTTCTTTCTTTTTACTTTTTACTTTTTACTTTTGCCTTGTTGTACTAGCCTCCGGAAAAATCGCCCCATGAAAGGTTGTTCTTTTTGTATACTAGTTGACAATTGGGGGCATCTTACGCTTCAACCGAGGCTTAGAACCCGTTATTTGTAATGAGAAAACGCAGATTTTTCAGTCTTTTGGTGAAACGGTAAGCGCATCTTATACGGAGGAAAACCCTCCTTCTCAAAAGCGGAGACGCTGATTATCTTTATCATTAATATTACGCAAATACTATTGTGTGATAAATCACACAATTATAATTAGATAAAATTCAATATAAACACGTAATTCTGATGATTGAATATTAATGATTCCACCTGGTTTAACAACCATCTTTTGTCTAATAGCTTGGTTCATCTTTTATGCGAGCGCACAATTGTGATTGGTCTGAAATTGATAACCCGCAACTTGGGTTATTAGGGTAGCTAACGACCTCGACGACTTGATGCAGGTTGGAGTGGGAATTGTTGATCGTTAGTAATTAATATGAGGCTCAAAAGCTGACTAACTATACATTCTAGCTTTTGTGCCCTTTCTGTAAGAGATATATAAAAAGGTAGATGTAAGAAAAATTCATATCATCATAATGGAAGATAGAAGACTATAACCAGTTGTACAAACTTACACCTTTCGACAGACACTATTATATAAGCCTAATGTATGATGTCAAGCGCTCGCAGCAACAGGACTTGTATCAAGTGTCAGTGTCTTCACGCTTAATTATTGCACGAACTGCAAGTGCGATTACCATCGCTGTGGGCTGTTTGGCATTGTTAGGTTGGTGGCTCGATCTGGAGTTTCTGAAGAATTTTTTCTCGCTGAGTATGGTGCCAATGAAAGCGAATGCAGCACTGTGCTTTATTTTGGCTGGTGTGTCGCTTTGGCTGTGTTTGAGAAAACAGCCTGAGGAGAAGAAATTTCTTGTCCTGCCATCGCTTGTGAACCTTTTTTCTAAAGCATGTACATTTACCATTTCTTCAGTAGGTTTATTCACACTCTGTCAATATATTTTTGGTTGGAATCTGGGTATAGATCAACTGCTGTTTCATGACTCGCCAACGGCTGTATTTACATCCCATCCAGGAAGAATGGCACTGAATACAGCACTGAACTTTTCACTTGTTAGCAGAGCTATAGAGCTTTTGAATAAACCAAAAACTCATCGCAGTTATTGGTATGCTCAGATTTTCGCCCTCTTGGTGACTGTGATTTCTGGACTTGTGCTTATGGGCTATGCCTACAAAGTGAACATTCTCTGTAGCATACTCCCTGACACAAAACCAATGGCGTTGCATACTGCAGTTACGTTCATAGTCATTTGTGCGGGAATTTTAGGGGCACAGACAGATCAAGGGTTAATGCGGGTGATCACACGCGATACTTACAGTGGCTTGCTGACACGTCGTTTGTTGATTGCCGCGATCGCAGTGCCTTTGGTGTTGGGGTGGTTAATTCTACAAGCAGAAAATGCAGGGATTTACGAGTCGTCGTTGGCGTTCTCGCTGCTTGTGGTGGTGCTGATTATCAGTTTCTGCGTTTTGATTTGGCAGAATGCGACGCTAGTAGAAGGGCTGAGCTATGAACGCGACTGTGTTAAACAAGCACTCAGGGCTAAAGAGGAAAAACTCAAAAGTTTCATGGATGCTAACTTGATCGGTATTTTATTTGGTGACGTTCAAGGCAATATCCAACAAGCAAACGACGAATTTCTACGGATGATTGGCTACACGCAAGAGGATCTCTTTTCAGGGATAAATTTTACTGACATCACTCCACCAGAGTGTCTGCACTTAGATGTACAAGGTATTGCAGAGGCAACGGCTAACGGTGCTTGTAAGCCCTACGAGAAAGAATACATTCGTAAGGATGGGAGCCGCGTTCCAGTTTTGGTGGGTTATACGCTGGCGGGAGAAAAAAGGGAAGAGTCAGTCGCGTTTATTTTAGACTTGAGCGATCGCAAGCAGGCATCGGAGGCTTTACGTCAGAGCGAAGAAAGATTCCGGTTGGCAGTCAATAATATCCCTGATGCCTTTGTGATATATGATGCTCAGCTAAGGTTCCAGTTTGTGAACCAGACAGTACTAGAGAGCATTCAAAAGTCAAATGAGGAAATCCTGGGACATACCAATGAGGAAATCTTTCCTCCTATTGTTTATGAAACTTATCTTCCAACTTTAATCAAGGCAACAGAAACACGCAGTTTACAATCGATAGAGACCACACATCATTTAGCAGATCTTAACCCAGTCACGACGTTTATCAAGTATGTGCCGATTCTAGATGACAAGGGAGAAATCTATCAGATTCTGGGATTCGCTGAGGATATCACAGTCCGCAAGCAGGCTGAGTCAGCACTGAGTAACCAGCAAAAATGGCTGGAAGAAGTCCTAAACCTGATGCCGACACCACTGCTGTTTATTGAACCGGGTACGGCAAGGGTAAAGTTTGCTAACAACGCTGCTGACGAAGTGGCTGGGGGGACATTTCCCAAAGCGACATCAGCAGAAGACTATCATACCGTTTACTATTCCACTGATGCAGCAGGAAAGCCCATCCCCAACGAACAGGCTCCTGGGGTAAGGGTATCTCGTGGCGAACATGTGGAGGGATTTGAACTTGACTGGCACACATCAGTAGGTATCCGTTCTATACTGGTGTCTGCTGATACTTTGCCCGCCATGCACAGCTATCCAGCTACCTGTGTATTGACATTCCAAGATATTACCAATCTCAAGCAGGTGGAAAAAGCTCTGTCATTGGGTTACAAGCGGCTCCAGCTATTATTTGATACAGCAAACGCACTGCTCTCGAGCCAGCAACCAGGGACTCTCATTGACAGCTTGTATAGAAAACTTTCGGAGCAAATTGGTTTAGATGTTTACCTTCACTATTTGGTTGATGAAAAATCACAGGCAATTCACCTAGCATCCTACAGTGGTATTTCCTCCGAATTGGCCAAAGAAATAGAATGGTTACAGCCTGGTCAATCAATATGTGGCACTGTAGTAGCAGAACGCAGTCCAATGGCTGTAGAAAACGTGCAGCAATCAACTGATTCAAAAACAGAAATTATTCGCTCTGCAGGGATTACGGCATATTATTGTTACCCATTGATAGCACAAGGACGAATGATCGGCACTCTTTCGTTTGGAAGCCGCAGTCGGGTTAAGTTTAGCCAAAATGAAATTGGGATGATGCATGCGGCTTGCGATCAGATCGCGATATCCATGGAACGCTTGCGCTTAATTGCTTCTTTGCAAGAACAAACAGAGCAATTAAAAGAAGCGAACCGCATGAAAGATGAGTTTTTGGCAATATTATCTCATGAGTTGCGATCGCCCCTCAACGCCATTCTCGGCTGGGCACAGCTTTTGCGTTCCCGCAAGCTTGACGACAAGAAAAAAGCTCAAGCAGTTGAAACAATTGAGCGTAATGCCAAAGCACAAACACAGCTGATCGAAGACTTGTTAGATATTTCGCGGATGATCCGAGGACAGTTACGTCTTAATGTTCGCGATTGCGATCTTACCTCGATTATTGAGGCAGCGATCGATACTGTCCGTCTGGCGGCTGAGGTAAAGAAAATCGATTTAAAATTTTCCATTTTAGATTTTCAGTTGAACAATACTCGCTACACAGAAGAAGTTACACGAGCACCCCAGCCCACAGTTGGATCACCAAAATCAATCGTTTCTGGTGATGCAGAACGCTTGCAACAAGTGATCTGGAATTTGTTATCCAATGCTATCAAGTTTACACCCCTTGGCGGTCGGATAGACATTTGCCTCTCAGTGGAAGAATGTTGCGAAACAACCGAAAAGTCTTCAAGCTATGCGAAAATCACGGTAAAGGACACTGGCATTGGTATCAGTCCTGAGTTTCTCCCTTATGTCTTTGATCGCTTTCGTCAAGCTGATAGTTCTAGTACAAGATCTCATGGAGGATTGGGACTGGGATTAGCACTCGTGCATCATTTAGTCGAACTGCATGGTGGCACTGTCTGTGTAGATAGTCTGGGTGAGGGGAAAGGTACAACCTTTATACTTCAACTGCCACTTGTGCAAGAAAGTAGAAAATTAGCAGAAATTAGACAAAGGTACGAAAAAAATTCTCCTCCTCAGCAGAGATGTCTTGCTTCCCCTGGACCTATGCTTGATGGTGTGAAAGTACTGGTTGTTGATGATGAATCTGATACGCGTGATTATATTACCACAGTTCTTCAACAGTGTCAAGCTGAAGTTAAAGCAGTGGCATCAGCTCAGGAGGCACTCGATATCCTCCAAGAATGGAACCCAGATGTTCTGGTGAGCGATATTGGCATGCCTGAGGAAGATGGTTACTCATTGATCCGCAAAATACGCAGACGCGAAGCCGTTTATCGTCAGACATTGCGCGAGCAAAGAAGCCTCTCGTCACCAGAGCAATTTAAGAAGATTCCAGCAGCAGCATTAACAGCGTATGCTAGGGCAGAGGATCGGACGCGAGCCATTCAGGAAGGTTTTCAAATGCATTTGCCCAAACCTGTTGAGCCTGCCGAGTTAGCTACAGTCGTCGCCAGTCTAGCTGGACGTACTTCAGGAGTGCTTGATGCTTCGGGTGAAGTGCTCTGGTAACCCCAAGCGCGAAACGGGGGGATTGAAGTAAGGACGCATTATTTCTTGTGGCACTCTCCTTTGGGAATAAATCTTTTTTTCTTCCATACCTGTATGTTGGGGCTTCAAACATGAGTGTTCTGAGTGCAATTAATTTTACTTTTTACTCATCACAAAGGAGACGAGGCACTCAGGACTGTTTTGGTGAATTTGGTTGAATTTTCGGTGTATATCTTTGACGAGTAAATATAGCTAACAGTAAAACTAGAAAAGTTAAAATTCCAGCTAAATATAAAGGATAACTATACGTCTGGATATTAGATTGATGAATCAGCATACCAGCAATGACAGGTCCAACTGCGTTGGAAATGCTTAAGTAAGCAGAATTAAGACCAATTACAGTTCCTTGTTCGTCTAGGTTAGCATTGAGAGAAATTAAGGTATTGATGATAGGTTGAACTAGAGAATTGAGAACTGAAAAAAGTATACTAACCTCAATAAAATAAACAACACTTGGTACAATTGGCATCAAAATAAATGATAGACTGCGGATAGATAAAGCGAAAAATAAAATGCTTACTAAAGCAAATTTACGAGTGAGGATTGAAACTCCCCAAGTTTGCATAATTACGCTTAACACTCCAAACAATAAAAATACGAGTGCTATGGACTGACCGTTCTGACCCAGGACGTTAATAAAGTAAGGTTGCCAAGCATAGGTAAAGATAGTGAATGTCGTCCCGATAAAGAAATTGATAATGAGGAGAATACCTATTTTTGGAATAGCCAGACCTTTGATTAAATTCCCCAAGCCTAAATCGAAAATATTGTGTGCTTTCTCTGCTTTTTTTTGGAGAGTTTCGGGAAGAAAAAAGATAGTGATCACAAGAGCTAGCAAAGCGATCGCACTTGAAACCAAAAAAGAAGCGCCTAAAGAAATTTTCTGCGCTTGTAAACTAATAGCTGGTCCCAAGATAAAACCCAAACCAAAAGTTGCTCCAAAAATTCCAAACCCTCTGGCTCGATTTTCCGGAGTACTCGTATCTGAAATAATTGCTTGCGCGACTGAAGTGTTTCCTCCGGTAATTCCATCCAAAAGTCTTGCTATAAATAGAACAGGTGCTGTTGTGGCAGTTCCGGCTATGAAACTAGCGATAACAGTTCCAGCTAAACTGATAATCAGTAAAGGCTTTCTTCCGAAGCGATCTGAGAGTTTGCCAATGATAGGAGTCGCGATAAATTGAGCTAAAGAGTATATTGAAAATAAAAAGCTTGTTTGGAAGTCATTTAACCCAAATTGCTTACCATAAACATAAATAATCGGAATTAAAATTGTGAAACTGAGAGAGTTAATGAAACCAATTAACGAAGTAATCCAAAAGTTGCGATTCATATAGCAGTCCTAAATGATTTTTGAGAGCGGAGAAGCCCGTTTTCCTAAAGAAACTAGGTGCCTGAAACTTTGGATTTTTGTAACTTAAATTAGATTACTACATTAATACTATTTATGTTGAGAATATAGCTTTTTTGAACATGCTGTTCCTGAGCCAAAGACGCAAAATACAAACAAGAATATTTAGTTCATGAACTATTTGCTGTCTATCATACTGTTCGACATATTGCAACTAAACTACTACAGCAATCTACCATTATTTGTTGACAACAAATCTTCTATCCTTTTATACAGCTGACTTTTCACCGGATGTGGAAAGTCAGCTATACAGATATTACAAGACCCCCGACAACTTTTACGAAGTCGGGGGTCTTAGTTGGAGCGTGTTTGATTTATGAATGCTATCTCACTGTCGTCTTGGGTAGGGGTCACGACTAGAAGGTATAATATGTAAGGGTTACAACGTTCAAATCCTTCTTCTGCATTTCAAAAAATTGTGATCAAATTGTTACTAACGAGACTACTACATGAGAAGCTGAGTGCAGCTGCCCTTGAAACTAAATCATACTCACTACTCCAATGAGATTTCCACAGAAGAAACGGTCAAAGAACCAAC
This sequence comes from uncultured Scytonema sp., assembly GCA_937873135.1. Classification (GTDB taxonomy): domain Bacteria; phylum Cyanobacteriota; class Cyanobacteriia; order Cyanobacteriales; family Nostocaceae; genus Rhizonema. The sequence goes on from CALMVQ010000351.1 coordinate 12,870, forward strand.
GGCGGCGTCGATACCCGTTGATTCATATTAAAATTCAAGATGGACATTTTCACATTAAGGGAATGGGTGCGTGGTACTCCTACTGGCGCGATCCTTACCATTTACTGTTGACAATTCCCTGGAGCGGCTTTTTCGGGTTGATTGCTCTATTTTACATATGTATTAATACCTTGTTTGCCTTAGCCTACTTAGCAGGAGGAAATTGCATCAACAACGCCCGACCGGGATCTTTCCTCGATGACTTCTTTTTTAGCGTTCAAACTTTAGCTTCTATTGGCTATGGTGCGATGTATCCCAAAACAACCTACGCCAATACCGTTGTCACACTGGAAGCAATGATCAGTCTTGTGGCAGTTTCTGTGTTGACTGGCTTAGCCTTTGCACGTTTCTCCAGACCGACAGCTCGTGTCATCTTTACCCGTGTGGCGGTGATTGCACCTCATGAAGGCGTACCTTCCTTGATATTTCGTGCAGCTAATAAGCGCGGTAACCAGATTCTCGAAGCGCAGTTGCGAGTATACCTGATGCGCGATGAAGTCAGTGCTGAAGGACAGCATATGCGTCGGTTTTACGATCTTAAACTGCTGAGACATCAGACACCCAGCTTCATGCTAACCTGGATGGCGATGCATCCCATCGACGAGTTTAGTCCTTTATATGGAATGACAGCTGAGTCCCTGATTGCCACAAAAACAACAATCGCGATTTCTCTCAGTGGAATTGATGAAACAGTTGTACAGACAATCAATGCCCGTCACACTTATAGCGCTCATGATATTATGTGGAACAATCAATTTGTCGATATCGTTCACCACACGGATGATGGACACCGATACATTGATTACAACTGTTTCCACAATGTAGTTCCGATAGAAGTCATAGATTAATGTTGTGTCCGAGCTATTCTGACAAGTCGCAGACTCACAACAGCAGAAGCCGCAAACACAACTAAACCAAGCATGGAACCTGACTTAGGAGCGAATGCTAGCTTGGATGAAGTTCTAGCAATTTGGAAGCTTAGGATACGTCGGATAGAACCTATTTTATCTGGTTCTGGGAAAGTATTGGCTGCGTAAGAGTTAATACCGTAAGTATTTACAGATAAAGTTTTCCCGTTGGCACTAATCTCAAGGGTGACGTAGTTGAAGGTATCGGGGGTGTAAAAATCTACAGGTTGGCGTAGGCTATCTGCTTGGGGGTCATTTTCACGGAATACCTTCTGGAGTCCGGGATACTTCGGATCTAGACCCAGAGGGTTAAGATTCTTTGTTTTCTGCGACGCAACAATACTGTCTGTGAAAAATTGAATGGTGTCAAAGCTGTGGACAGGAATTTTATCAGGTCCACTGGCACCGATGGGACCAGCAACGATGGTGAAAGTACCAGGGACAAGGGTACGGTTGGCGGGGTTTTTGGGGTCTGTTACGTAAGTTAGTTCATTGACGCGGTTCTGGTGGTCATCGGTGGAGAGAAAAACTACGTTGTCAATTTTATTTTCAGCAATGAACTTGAGTATTTCATTCCGTTCAGCCCGATAGCCTCCAACCCAAGATTTGCCTGCATCTTCTCCTACTTCATCAATGGGTGAGGAAATCGCAATAATTTTCCAGGGTATGTTACTCTGTTGGGCATTCAGAAGTATTTGTTTGAACCAGTTAAGTTGAGTTTTCCCAAGCATAGTGCGTTGGGGATTATCTGCACGCACACCTGTATCATCAGCACCTGCTGTTGTTTTCATGCGGATGTCACGATAAGAGCGATCGTCTAAATTGATAAAAATGCTATTTGCTCCCCACTGTTGAGCAAAATATAGCTGTTGTGTACCATCTGTACGAGGGTCAGCTGTAGTAGAAATAATTTTTTCTCGAATTGGCTGGTAGTCGTTGTAAGCTTTGACTAAAGCTTTAAAACCATCTGTTTTATTGATAAATGTACTGGTCGTATTGACATCATTCGCCGGATTACTGGCATCAACACCTTTGCCAGCAGGAACACCTGCTGGTGCGCCACCGTTAATAAATTGCTTATTGCCGAGTTCGTGGTTGTCCAAGAGGGTATAGTTGCTACTAGTCGCAAACAGCTTTTGCAAACTAGGAAAACCTCCTGCTTTCACAGGTTCTAACTGTTCTCGGTACTTACGATAATAATCTGCCAAGGCTTGGGTGGGGTTAGCAAAGGCGTCAGTACAAGCTTCAGAGATAGCGCTTTTCGTTTCGTAAATTGTGTCGCCTAGAAAAATAAAGTAGTCTAAATTGAGCTTGTTAAATTCTTTCGTTGAGGGGTATGGACGCCACTGACTGTCAGCATCTCCACTGAAACCAAACTTGACAGCAACTTTTTCTGTTTTTGCAGGTGCTGTTTTGAAGGTGCCAACTGGACTTATCTGTCCATCTGCTGCTAAAAAGCGATAGTAATAACGTGTACCACTTTTTAACCCTGTGACATCAAGTTTTAAGGTGTAGTCAAGGCTGGGGTTAGTTGCACCTTTAGAAGAGTACAAAATCTGGTTGAATTTAGAGTTAGTGGAGATTTGAGCAGTTAAACTACTAACAGCACCTTGTTTGGTCGTGGAATCAACAGTGCGTGTCCAAAGAATTGCACTGGTATCTGTAGCATCACCAGCAGCTACACCATTGTATGCGATCGCAGCGATCGCTATAGATGGGGAAACTGTGAGGATAATTACTGTAAGTGCCGTAACTAGACACAAAAATCTGAGGAGTATGAAGGGAAACACGCTTTTGTTGTTATTTTTTTCAGAGCGCCGCTATTATACTCCTATATGTTGCATTAGTCACGCATTGTTTTCAAAATTATTAATGCAATGCAGACTTTAATATCTATAAGTTGTGAAACACTCATGAAGTACGATTTATGGCAATTTTGTCAAAAGATTTGCGATCGCTATTTGAGAAATCGCACGCGATGGCGATTACCTATTAAAAATGCGATAATTGCTCATGGATCGACAGCAGGAGCGCGTATGAGTCCGGAACAATTGCTTTTGGAGAAATGGAGATCGTTTCCTCCAGACAAACAACAGGAAGCCATTAATTTTGTAGAGTTCTTGAAACTTAAGACAACTTCTACTACTCAGCATGAAGCCGAACTGAAGTCAAAGCTTCCACTAAGTGAACGGTTGCGGAAGATCCGTGAAGAAATTGTCGCCTCGGGTGAGTCGTTGCTGAATTGGGAAGGAGTGGAACGTGAAAAAGCTGAGCGTAGAGGTGGATATTGGGAAGACGCTGAATGACTCGCACATTTATCGATTCAGGCGTACTGATTGCTACAGCACGCGGCGAGGGAGCAATGGATGCATACGCTTATGTGTATGCCATCACTGCAACTGCTGGCTACTCCCTGCAAGCAGCCACACGTAGGTTAGATGATAGCGGCATCGACGCTACAATCACAGTACCAGGACAACTCAACTCCAAGCGTCTGCCTCGAAGCCTGGATGACACTGAATAATGTTCCTACGCCGAGATCAACATTGGTTGAATATTTAAGAAGAAGAATGATTGCAACAAAGGCAATAAAATTAATTTTGCACAGGTACTTACCAAACTAAGAAAGTCGCGTATTTGGTCAGATCCCAAGAAGCACAAGTTACTTCAAAGAAACAAAAAAACAAACCTAATTTTTACATCCAAGTTTGCACACAGGTGCCTTCCCTGGTAAGTGTCCGTATTAGCACGTACTATGGCGTGCATGTAAAGTATTTTATCGCCCTTTTAGTACTGATATTAATTTCTACCTTTACGCTTTTGCTCCCCTTATATCATAACTCCTGAAAAAATAAGCGAACTGGGAGTATGTATTTAACAGTGTCCATCAGTGAAAAAGTGAGGGGAGCCGTGGCAAACGTATTCCTCTGCTTGAAAAATTGTTGAGCATGAAACAATGATATTTCTTTTGCAACTTTTTGCAATGGTCTTTAAATTTGACAAAACTCTGTGAGGCACTGCTCAGCCTACACAAGCTATATTTTCTGTTATTTTAGTACAATAGTACTATATTAAAAAATCCAAATTACCCTTGATGTGGTGATAGTGGCACTCGCCACCACACGTTGTCTTGTCAGGGCGTATTTCGAGTTAGGTTGAAAGGTAAAAGCAATGAATATTGCAATTGATACTAAACCGTTGTACCGCAAGGGGCAACTGGTAGAAGTCTCACGCGAGGATGTCATCTACCACGGTGTTGTCATTAAGGTGAGAGAAGTTAAGCGATTGTGGGACCAATGGATCTATATCGGCCAGTGCGTTGACTATCCTTACAAACAGCGCTATTACCAAAATAACGCTCATCGTTATGAATGGGTTTTGTTTGAAGATGAAATCACGTTAGCAGGTACAATTCAACCACAAAAAAGCTGCGTAAAAGCTAGCTAATATTTTTCTTTACTAATCGAAATAAATCTTAATAGCTGTTGGGAGCCTACGGATTGGACAAAGCGGTTCAGCAGTTTGAAAGATAGTCTAGTTTGCGGTGCGAAACTAAATTTTCCAAAAATAAGGCTACGGATTTAATATGTTTCCAGGAACTAAAGCCTTGGTTTTTTTGCTTTAGAGAATGAGCCTTCTGAGTTTCGCACTCCTAACTAGTACAACAAGGCAAAAGTAAAAAGTAAAAAGTAAAAAGTAAAAAGTAAAAAGTAAAAAGTAAAAAGTAAAAAGTAAAAAGTAAAAAGTAAAAAGTAAAAAGTAAAAAGTAAAAAGTAAAAAGTAAAAAGTAAAAAGTAAAAAGT
>CALMVQ010000352.1 GCA_937873135.1 uncultured Scytonema sp.
ACCCCAACCCCACCCCGCAAGCGGAGAGCGAATAAAAACGACAGAGAGGAGCGGGGTGGGGTTCAGACGGAATTAAAGTTAATTTACCGGACATGATATAAATACTCCTCGTGCTGAGTATAAGTTTAGCGATCTTAATTCTCTGTGTCCTTGGCACGGCAGGTGCTTCAACGTGGGGAACCTCACATTATCAGCAACGAATCATAAAAATATATGGATCACAAAAAAAGCTTCCGAAAAACTTGGCGGACACTAACTGAGCTAGGCAAAGAGTTTGGTGTTTCTGCAGTCAAGTTTGGCAATCTTCTGAAAAAGTATGGACTAAGAGAAAAAGACGGTGAACCTACGCAGAAAGCAATTACTGGTGGCTTTTTTAATAAAATTGTCCCGAACGAGGGCAAACCTTATTATCTATGGCATCGAGATAAAACAGTTCTGTTTCTCCAAACTCAGGGTGTTGAGAAAAATGGTCTGTCTTCTCAAGAAGCTTTGAAAACAACACAAGCAAGGAAACTTGCTAGAGAATGGATTGAAGCTCAACGTCTTGATGATGAAGGATCAAAACTTGGTTATATTATTGCTGCTGAGTTAGAACCTGAAATTAAGCGTATCGGCGTCGATCTAGTTCAATCAGAGCTGAAGAAACTTGGCTCTGAGATTGTTCTTTATTTTGATTAAGCTGCTTTGTAGGTACTTAAGAGTCAAGAAAAACACCAATATTCACGCTTAATATATGTGATGGTAATGTTATCAGGGTGTTGTCCCATTATGCTGAAATTTATTATACCATTATATATCCAATGTTACTGAGAAATTGGCAAAGAACTTCTAATTGTATTTTTCTCTGACTATGAATTATAAATAAATCCTTAATATATTGTAATTTTGTGAAAATTGCTTGATACTTAGAATAGCCTCTTTAATAATAAATTTATTTAACTGCGAGAAAGATTAGTTGTATTTGTAACTCTTAAACTACTGAGGAGATTATGTAGGAGAGGTGTAGAAGCTTTTCAATTTTCTCAAAGTTACCAATAAATCATGAATGCTTTTTTGATCATTAAAGCTTTAAAGAAATTGCTTTCGAGTATAAAGTATAACTCACTTATTTAGAACGATGAATTCATCTTCCATGACCGATGCTAAGTGCATTCTTTGCCATTACGTTAACGTTACCAGTAAAATTCAGATTGCACGAATCTCAAACATTCCAAACTGGTACTTTGAGCGTGTTGTTTTTGCCGGACAACATCTTTTCTTTGAAGCACCACAAAATGCTCAGTTGGAAATCCATACCAATACAATGGCAACTGCTGTTTTGTCAGACCGAATTTTTTGTCAACGTCTGCAAGTCAATAGTGATCACACTATTAAATCCTTTGAAGTCGTTTGCCCTAAGCCAAACGAGCTAGAGCTAAGTCACGAATTAGTGGAACTCTAGAACTAATGTAATTACTCATGGTGCCAACTTCATCACTACTGAGCAGGCTCTTTTTTTCTAGCTGCTTGAGTAACTGCTGAATTAGGTCAGCATCACTAAACTTAAGAAGAGTATTGGTCTGAGTTTCCTCAACCACAGACCATAGATGACGTAATGTTGAAGAGTTCACAAAAAGTACCTCGTACAGTGATCGATCTGTTGACTTTTATCATAACCTAATTTTGTTGAACCTAAAGAAAATCTTAAATATCTGCTTTTAGAAAGCCTTAAAATTTACATAACTTCAATAAGGATGGTCACTTCCACCCTTATCGATTAACTACTTGCGTTCTGGATGCGCTGTTTCCTCTAGTAAAGGAGTCCCCATTTGGTTAATCAGTGCGATCAACTGGTACAATCGCCCTAAGTCTCTTTGATTAAAGTATAAAATGAGGCGGGGAAGTCCTGCTGTTTCATCTTGGGCTTCTTGTGGTAACGCCTGACTTTTCTCAATGGAGCCTTTAACTAAAATGTCGCTGAAATCGGTATTGAGTCGATCTACGTCAGTATGCGATAAATCTGTTTTGAGCCGAATCACCAAGCGATCACCCACGTAGCGGCAGGAATGATAAACCTGGTAAAAGTCGGTAATAGCATTGCAAGCGACATCAAGGTTATCTGTAACTGTGTAAAGACTCGGATCTTCAGGACTCACTAGACCTTTTTGTACCAGTTGCCGATCAATATATTCACTCCAAGAACGCCAGTAATCGCCACCCGGATGATCGATTAAAACCAAAGGCAGAGGACCAAATTTACCTGTCTGGCTTAAAGTCATACATTCAAAAGCTTCATCTTGAGTGCCAAAACCGCCAGGAAACAAAGCTATAGCATCACTTTCTTTCATAAGAAACAGCTTGCGCGTGAAGAAATACTTAAAGTGAATCAGCTTTGGATCGCCTTCAATAAACGGGTTTGCTTGCTGTTCAAACGGTAACTGGATGTTTAAACCAAAGGAATTTTCTCTGCCTGCACCTTCGTGCCCCGCCTGCATTATTCCACCGCCACCGCCTGTCATCACCATGAATCCCAATTGAGTTACATGGCGAGCAAAGTCAACCGCCATGCAGTAATCTGGGGTTGTTGACGATAGACGAGCAGAACCAAAGATGGTGACTTTGCGAACGTGACGGTAATTATAAAAGAGCTGAAAACCCAGCTCCATGTCCGTTAAAGTAGCTGATAAGATCTTCCAATCGAGACGATCAATTTCGCTCTCAGCCAGATGCACTATGGTAGCTAGTGCCTGTTTAATAAATTGCTGATTTTTTAGCGTTGGTAAGCGATCAATTAATTCAGCGATATCCGCTAAGAGAGACTCTAAAGTGTCAAACGACGCAGATGAGGTCATGAGAACTGCCGCCAAAATGGCTTTATATTTTACCTGAATTTGGTATGCGACTATATTAACCGCTTTTGTTGAGTGATTAGTCCTTTGTTGATTGTTGGTTCTTCTAGCAACCACCAACCATTAACTACTAGATACTGAATATTTTTTGACATTAAAAAGCACCTTTGGTCAGTAATAAACCAAGGTACTAGTGACGGCAGTTGTCGCCGATCCTAATTAGAGCAATTATCTGAACATGAGCTTTTTATTCCAAACAGAGGTAGATAGCTACGTCTCTAGGCAAAAATCATGTCACTCCAAAAGTTCTACTCCAAACTTAACTTACTTTGTATCAGCCTGCAAGCCAAACGAAGCAGTTTTTGAGTAGGTCAAAATGTAGCTTTCGACAGAAAAAGCACCGAGAGCTACAAGATAAACCTAGATGCTGTTAAAACTTATCTCGTTTAGATGCCTGCAAACTATCCAGAGAAGCGTAGCCGACCACGTCTCTGGCTTGTCTACAATTATTTACTTACTTGAGAGTCACAAATTGACTAATTTAAATTTTTAGCCGAACTACTTTTCAAGATACTTTTCTAAAGTGTTAGCTAATGTAGTTTTCGGGACAGCACCGACCACCATATCAACTTTTTGTCCTCCCTTAAAAATCATTAACGTGGGAATGCTGCGGATGCCATACTGACTGGCAACATTAGGATTCTCATCGGTGTTAACTTTAACTACCTTGAGTTGAGTATCGTACTGAGCGGCGATTTCATCTACAACAGGAGCAACCATTCGGCATGGTCCGCACCAGGGTGCCCAAAAGTCAACTAAAACAGGAACTTCGCTATCCAATACTTCCTGCTTAAAGGTAGAGTCCGTAACTTGTGCCGTTGCTGACATGCCTACAAACCTTTGCCTATATTGTTTTCAAGTATCATAAAAATTCTACCATAGCAAAAACCGCTGCTAGGAAGCCAAAAACCCGGTTGATTCTTCATATTTCTTGTAAAGAGGCACTGAGGAAGAAGACACGCTACATATAGTGTCTCTACAAAAGACAGGAAACAGCAGTTATTTTTTACCTCTGCGCCCCCTGATCGCTCTGCAAAACAAACCCTATTTATTGAAAAATCCGATTAAGGAACCGCCCGAACAATAGTTCAGGCGGAGTGTGGTGTGAGGAGTGAACGGAAACATGCGTCTCCGCTTCTTCTATTGTAGGCGACATATGTGATTTTTCCAGTAATTGTTCCAAGAGTCTGGAAAAATTTATTTAAAGATTTGGTGTTGGGAGGCGGTAGGGGCGGGTTTAATAGAAAGAACTCATCGAACACAACATCTTACAAAACCCGCCCCTACAGGAGGCGTGGAGTAAAAATTACCCATTACTGATTCCCCATACCTAACTGTTGGGCTTTTTGATATACTTTACCTTCGGTGAGTAGAGAAGGCGCAATCACAACATCAACTTGCTGCATTTCTTTAATATTTTTTGCTCCTAAAGTGCCCATACTAGTTTTTAACGCACCTAAAAGATTGTGAGTGCCATCATCGAGTTGTGCTGGTCCTGTAAGAATTTGTTCTAGCGTACCAGTCGTGCCAACACGAATGCGCGTACCACGTGGCAAAACTGGACTGGGAGTTGCCATCCCCCAATGATAACCCCGTCCTGGAGCTTCAGCGGCTCTGGCAAAAGGAGAGCCAATCATGACACTATCAGCACCGCAAGCAATACATTTACAGATATCTCCTCCAGTGATTAAGCCACCGTCAGCAATGACTGGTACGTAGTTGCCTGTTTCCTCATAATAATGATCGCGTGCGGCAACACAGTCAGCGATCGCTGTCGCCTGTGGTACACCTACACCCAGTACACCACGCGAAGTGCAGGCTGCACCAGGACCAATTCCTACCAGTACTGCAACTGCCCCAGCTTTCATTAAATTTAATGCTACTTCATAAGTCACACAATTTCCTAGGATGACCGGCATAGGCATTTCCTGGCAAAATTGTGCCAAGTCAAGTGGCACTACTGACTCTCTTGAAAGATGTGCGGTGGAAACAACTGTTGCTTGGACAAAAAATAAATCGGCAGCAGCTTTTGCCACAATCGAACCGTATTTGCTTGCTCCAGCTGGGGTAGTACTGACTGCCGCAATCCCACCTTGAAGTTTGATTTCCTGAATTCGTTGTGTAATCAGTTCCGGTTTAATTGGTTCTGCATAAAGTTCTTGCATTAAGGGAACAAATCCATCTTTCCCTACTGTGGCAATGCGGTCTAAAATTGGTTCTGGATTGGTATAGCGAGTTTGGATACCTTCCAAGTTAAGAACACCTAATGCTCCTAACTGCGACAAGCCCACAGCCATACGAACATCTACTACACTATCCATAGCACTAGCAATAATCGGGATTTCTCGTTCTATACTGCCAACACGCCAATGAGTCTCTGCCATACTAGGATCTAGTGTTCTATTGCCGGGGACTAGAGCAATTTCATCTATTCCGTAAGCTCTCTTAGCTGTCTTTCCGCACCCAATTTGAATGTCCACACTGTTTTTCCAAATCTATTTAAGCTAGGCTATCAAATTGTGAAGGGACTTGGGGCGGTTTTTCTCGATACAAGAGGGGTAGTCGCAGCAGGGTTTGGGATAATTAACCCAAGCCTGTTGAACACGACGTGTTGAATAGAGCTATTACTACACTGATCAATTTATCAAAAATGTGAGAGAGACTTTTAGCTAGTTGCTAATTGCTGACTGCTTTTCAATAGAATTGTTACCATAAAAATAGATTGTATAGATGAAATGTTAAAGATTAGATATTGAAGCCTTGATCCAATCTGAAACTTTAGAACTACTAGAATGGCATCGTCTCTGCCAGCACCTGTCTACCTTTGCAGCAACAAAGCTGGGGTTAATCGCCGCATGTCATGTGCCCATCCCTAATTCTCAAAGGGAAAGCGAGCAATTGTTAGCACAAACTAAGGAAGTTTACCAACTGGAAACACGCCTGAATACAGGACTGTCGTTTGAGGGAATTCAAGATATTGGCGATTCTCTCGAACGGGCAGAACTTCAAGGAGTTTTGGCAGGAGATGAACTGTTGGCGATCGCAACGACTCTTGCTGGGACAAGAAATTTACGTCGGATTATAGATAACCAACCCGATTTACTAATTTTAAATCAGTTAATTGCTGATCTCCGAACTTATCCGGAGTTAGAGCAGGAAATTCACCGGTGTATTGATGAGCGGGGACAGGTGAGCGATCGCGCTAGTCCAACATTATCAGGGATACGTGATTCAATGGGGCAATTGCGATATCAAATTACCCGGAAACTTCAAGGAATTCTACAACGACAAGCTGGTGCAGTTCAAGAACAGTTGATTACCCAACGAGGTGATCGCTACGTTCTTCCTGTAAAAGCACCTCAAAAAGACGCTATTCCCGGCATCGTCCACGATACTTCCACCAGTGGTGCAACACTTTATATAGAACCTAATGCTATAGTCCCACTAGGAAACCAACTGCGACAGTTAGTCAGAAGAGAGCAAGTAGAAGAAGAAGCAATTCGCCGCCTGCTAACACAGCAAGTGGCAGCCGTAAAATCCGATTTAGAAAGGTTATTGGCAATTGCGACTACTTTGGATCTGGCAACTGCCAAAGCACGTTATAGTTTGTGGCTCAAAGCGAATCCCCCGCGATTTATTGACTGGGAGAAAAATGAAAGCATTACCTTACGACAATTGCATCACCCACTTTTAGTCTGGCAGTGTCAGCACGAACAAGGACAAAGAGTAATTCCAGTAGATTTACTGATTCAACCGCATATTCGAGTAGTCACAATTACTGGACCTAATACTGGGGGAAAAACTGTAACTCTCAAGACTTTAGGGTTGGCAGCATTGATGGCAAAGGTGGGTTTATTTGTTCCAGCTCGTGAACCAGTAGAAATACCGTGGTTTGACTCCGTATTAGCAGATATTGGCGACGAGCAATCACTTCAACAAAGTTTATCTACATTCTCCGGACACATTCGTCGTATCAGTCGAATTTTAAATGCCCTGGATAGAGACGGGGAGAGGGATCTTCGCGCAATCGGGCAATCAGGGGAAGCAGTGGGAGAAGATAGTGAATCCTCACTTCTGACTCCTCAACGCTCCTTGGCGGAACCTCAGCAAGCAACGAGCTCCTCACTCCTTATTCCTGACGACTCAACAGGGAGAACCCCCCACTCCCTAGTCTTACTTGATGAAGTAGGCGCAGGAACAGATCCAGTTGAGGGCAGTGCTTTGGCGATCGCGCTGTTAAAATACCTGAGCGAACATGCACAACTTACTATTGCCACAACTCATTTTGGAGAACTGAAAGCTCTAAAATATGATGACCAGAGGTTTGAGAATGCTTCGGTGGAATTTAATGAAAGTACTCTTTCGCCAACGTATCGCTTACTTTGGGGAATTCCCGGACGTTCCAACGCTTTGACAATTGCTCGTCGTTTGGGGCTGAAACGAGAAGTGGTGGAGCAGGCAAAAACCCATGTAGGAGGAGCAACAGACGAAGTCAATCAGGTTATTGCTGGCTTAGAAGCACAACGCCGTCGCCAAGAAACCAAAGCAGCAAAAGCACAAGAACTGTTGCAGCAAGCTGAAAAATTATACAAAGAAGTGTCCGAAAAAGCCACATCATTACAAGAAAGAGAAAGTGCTTTACGGGCTTCACAAGAGGTAGCAGTGCAGCAGGTTATAGCTCAAGCAAAAGGAGAAGTTGCCTCCGTGATTCGTCGCTTGCAACAAGGTACACCTACCGCTCAAAATGCCCAGCAAGCGACCAATGCGTTGAATCAAATTTCTGAGCAATTTATCCCACAAGCGCCACCAAAACCAAAAATCGGGTTTGTTCCCAAAGTAGGCGATCGCGTCAGTATTCCCAAATTAGGACAAACAGCGGAAGTCTTAACAGCTTCCAATGAGGATGGGGAGATAACTGTCCGCTTTGGCTTGATGAAAATGACAGTGAAACTAAACGATGTCGAATCCCTAGATGGTCGAAAACCAGAATTAGTTAAAGAGCAAAAAAGCAGAGCGACAGATGACCAAAGGGGTAGAGCAGAATCTAAAACGATACCAACTCCACAGTCAAGCCCAGCAATTCGGACATCCAAAAATACAGTTGATTTACGGGGTCGCAGGGTAGCTGATGCAGAATTAGTTTTAGATAAAGCAATCTCGGAAGCGACAGGACCAATCTGGATTATTCACGGACATGGTACTGGTAAGTTGCGGCAAGGTATTCACGCTTTTTTGCAGCAGCATCCTCAAGTCAACCGCTACGAAGCAGCAGAACCCGCTGATGGCGGTACTGGTGTTACCATTGCTCATATCAAATAAATTGGTATAAGCATTTTGACATCACAAGTACAGAACCATTCGTGACAGCCTGTGATTGCTGCAATCACCTCAAGGGGCGGGTTTGTTAAACTCGCCCCTATTGAATGCTTACAATATTAAAAGTATTTCTCAAACATTCTGTTATGCAGTGAGCCGACCAGAAGTAATTAATTAAGCTCATACCTTTTTCAAAACAGGTTTTCATCATAGAGTAAAACAAAGCAGCGACGCTGTTCACTACACGAATAAAGTGCGTAAGCGGCGATAAAAGCTAGCTTTCAGCCCTTTAGTCATTGGAAACCAATCAAAACTCTTAAGAGTCTGGTTTCAAAATGGGTAACAGCAACAGTCCTACTAGCCGGATCCCCTATGCTAAAAGTTATGCACTCTGCCGCCAATTCACCCACTCCTCCAACTTCCAAATGGGAGGATTTAATCAAAATTCCAACCCCAAATTCCGTTCAGTGGGACAATATCAAAACCCAGTTGGACTTGGTGCTGTTGGCGCTAGAAACATTTACCAACATTGGCTCTGAGGCAATGCTTCAAGCGGCAATTCACCTAGATTTAGAGTCAAGGGTGCCAGATCGAGTGGCTCTTTGGCGGTTGCGTCAGTCAAATCCAATACGTAAAGGTCAAGGAGGAAGAAAAAAATTAGATGTAGAAGAAGCGCGATCGCTTGTACTGATCGCTTGTTACTTAGCAAAAGAGCATCAAGAATCGATCCGTCGTGCTGTTGGTGTGTTAGAACAAATGGCAGAAAATAATCGTGAACCTCACCAGGCTGCCATAATTGGAGATTACGTTGATGCTTTCTGTAATACATACCAAGAGCGGATGGAAGAGGATGCCACAATATCCACAAATGAACTCACCCGCCTAGCATTGAAATTGCTAATTGATTTACTTTTCTATAGTAGTCCTGGTGGACATCGCCGTCTTTGGCTAGCACTCATAGACCGTTCAACCAAATTTTAGATTTTAGATTCCAACAATCCAAAATCCTTAATAGCCCTGCTTGCAGTTCCTGCCATGCCTGTATCAAATTATGTAATTCGTCGGTATACACCACCCACTTGTACGCTAGAAATCCTGGCGCAAAGCTCTGCTTTGTCCCGTTGGATGGGAAAATCAGTCTTGAAGCAACTCCGCTTTGAGCTTCACTTTGACGATCCGCAACTGCCAGAAGAACGGAGGATCTCAATTCAAGGTGATCGCGATCAACTTGAATCTTTGTGTGTAGCAGTCACAAACTACGTTCAAGACTTCATCGAAAAACCACCTGAAAAATTCTGGGCAACTTTAGAACCCCAGGATAGCAACATATCTGATGACAATGAAGCGAAAGATATTCACACTTCTTCGCTTCAACAAATCAATACATTAAAATCTTTTAGTACCCAGATACAAGGTTCGGATATACGCCTGCAACCAAGCGGTCGTATGATTCATAATCTGTTTCTTGGAAACTTAGCTTCCTCAGCATCTGGATCTGTCATTCCTCTGGGCCTACTGCAACTTTTTGATTTGGCAACTGCCTTAGACGATTACTCCAATGATGTTGTCGCTTTGCCAACTCTGAATAATCCCACAAGTACAGCATTACCTGCTTGGACACCTGTTGCAGCAGTTTTAGTTATAGGTGTTGCTTTCCTACCCATGACTTTGCAATATGCTAACCACACTCAACAGCAGAAAACAGCTAAAAAACTAACTCCCGTACAAGAGAATATCGCCTTAAATCCTTCTGCTTCACCTAACCTTTCAACACCTTTACCCGCACTCACCCCTCCAGACACTTTTCTTTCATCACAGCCAAAGCCACCTCTAGGCAGCAACGTTCCATTGCTAGGTTCTACCGCAGTAGCACCCAGCTCCCTCACATCTCCTCGTACTACTCTGCTTACAAAATCCCCAACATCTGCCAAATCTTTTCCTCCAATATCTCAAACACCTTCCAATTTCACTTACCCCCCAACATCTCAAACACCCTCCAATCTCACCAATCCTACGTCGCTTCCATTGACAGGAAAGACACTAACTATACCCAAAACACCCGAAACGACAGTTCCAAACCTTTCCATTCCATCAAGTACAGCTGCACTCCCTAAACTACCAAATCCGCCAGTTAACATTCAATCGAATACCAAAAAGAATGGTACTAAAGCGATTGCTCAAGGTGAAATTCCTTTACCTCAGACTCAGTCGCCCTTGAACACTCTTTCTCCTGCACTCAGTACATCCCCTGATTTTTCAGCAGTTTCTCCACCTGTTTCTGCCTTACCTAATTTAAGTGGTAGCGGTGGCCGTAATCAACTAGCTAATTTCCAAAGCTCCTCCATAGCAACTCCTAGTTCCAGTACTGATGCATTAGTGGCTAGATTGCGACAAAATCACAAAACCACCATAGCCACTGCTCCCACAAATCGCTCATTGGTAGACGCAACCCAATTAGGTGAAGCTAAAGATTACTTGAAAAAACATTGGCAGCCACCTACTCAATTAAAGCAAACAATTGAGTATAGTTTAGTTATCGGTATTGACGGCTCAATTGAACGAATCTTACCCTTAGGAAAGGCGGCACGAGATTACGTTGATCGCACGGGAATGCCCCTTATTGGTGAACGTTTTGTTTCTCCTAATAAAAATGGGCAAGCTGTCAGAATTCGGGCTGTATATAGTCCTGATGGTAAGGTGCAGACCTTTCAGGAGTCTGAATGAAAAACTTGATATTGAACCAATGTTAGATACACTTGCTGTTATATGTAAACAGATGACAGCGAACGTTTCTACTTTTCAAAAATCATTTTTCCCCGAATCGTGCAGTAGGTACAATAGTCCTTACTAATAGCCATTTTTAGATGTATGTACCACAATTGCGGCATTCTATTGGGGAGTGATATAGTCCATTAATGTGAAAATTGCTGGCTGTAACGTAACGTATCAGATAGGGCATCGAAATTCAGATGTTGCTAATTTTATGCCATTAGCTCAGTTCAGTTGTAAAACTCGTACCATTACTGATGCTGCCTCAAGGTAGTAAGTAATACCATTATATTTAAATATGGTTCCTCAATGGGTAGGGATATGCAACAATTTAGTTCCCAAAAAGATAGTAACGCTTGGGTTATTCAAACATGGGCGGCTTTTGTCCTTTCTCTTTCTATGACGACTATTGGTATCGTCAATTTGCCCGTAAGTAGCTGGGTAAAAGGTTTCATGGGAATGGGATTAACTTTTTCTGTAGGTTCCACTTTTACTTTGGCAAAAACTACTAGAGATTTGCATGAGTCAAGAAGACTGACAGCCAGAATTGATGAGGCAAAAGTTGAAAAGTTGCTGTCACAGCACGATAATATAAAATAAATCCCAGCCACTAAATAATATCAATGTCTTTAATAAATATCAATAAATAAAAAATGGCCGGTTCAACCAGCCATCTATCATAGGTAAGCATTTAGATATCAATACACTTTTGATACAACTTGTATAAATAGTTCATATTGTTGAACATTTATACAACTCTTTTGTAAGCGATCTCGCTTGCTTTAAGATGCTTACACTTTAATAGCTGGATTTCTTACGGTTCAATCTGCGCTTTTTACGCCGCTGTTCGGCAGTTATAACTGCTTGGTCTACTGGATATCCAATCAGAGGAATTACTTGATACTTACGTTCTTCTTCCAACTTTTTAAGTTCAGTGTAATCCATCCAGTGAATGCAATCAACTGGACAAGTGTCAATTGCTTCTTGAATAACTTCCTCTGGATCAGCGTCTTGCCGGATAGCTCGCGATCGCCCGTAATCTGACTCAATGTAAAATGTGTTACGGGCAACATGAGCACAGTGCTTGCAGCCAATACAGGTAATTTCATCAACATAAACACCTTTTTGCCGCAGCACACCGCCTAATTCTGGTTCTAAACCCGACCGTTCTGAATCGTACCGTAAAAAGCCACCTAATTCTGGCTCTAATCCAGAGCGATTCTCTTCATCTTCTGGCGGCAAAAAATCAGACATTAGGCACTCCAACGCTGTACAACTAGGCGAATAGAACCATCCTCATTTTTTTGTTCTTCGGTAACTTGAAAGCCAACGCCAACAGTTTCTTTTACTACTGTGTGGTAAGCATAGCGCTGGGTTACTTGGCGCAAAAATCCTTCAACAGACTTATTTTGCTGCCAATATTGCAAGTCGGCAACGAGTTCATATTCTTTTCCATTCTGTTTGAAACCTACATCGTAACCATTGTCTTGCTCAATGGCGATTTCTGCTGTATGGGTTTGACCGCGATATCCCCGCACTTCGCAGGGTCCTTCTTTCCAGTTTATACCCAAGTCAGTCAGAGCATCTTTTAAGGATTCAATGTTACGGATTTGGGTTTTAATTTGGCTAAAGTGTGACATGGTGGCTGTTAATCAATGAAACTAAAGTTTACGTGAATTACCACTCGCTAAAAGTGGTTTGTGTATTCACCACCCCAGACTGCTGCACTTTGGTGGCGAAGTATTCTGAGGTTGGCTCATGACTAAGTACTTGTCCCAGCTGTGCCTCTATTGCTGCTGTGACTTCAGCGCAAGAAGCACCCACAATGCCAGTGACTTTTTCTTGTACCCGACCATCTGGATAGATAATGAATTCTAATGTCTCCATGCTTTTTGCCAACCACAATTAAGTAGGCTTTGTCAGTACTGAATCCTATATAGGGCTAGGGATACAGCCATCAGAAACAGTATTTTCCCTCATTATATAAAATATCTATTGTTAACTAATGTTCCATCTCTCAAAATATATATCTCATAAAGTTTACAAAAATTATTGTTTTAATGAGTGGATACATCAGCCTATTGTTAGTTTCCCTTAACTCTATCCATAAGTCAAGGTCAGATATCAACTTGTTTTACTAAATGATAAAAATCATCGAAAACTACAGCAGTATTAATAAGAAACGCGTCTAAATTAGAAAAACGTCAAAATTATCAAAATATCTGTTATTGTCTTGAATTTTGGCAAAATAACGCAGTTAAGAGTCAAATAAAGATTGTCTTTTACATTAACTTGAAGCAGGTTTGTAGGTTTTCGCTGTTCTAGATTTGAGAAAATTCTCCTCATTTTCGACTAACGGCATGTTAGACAGGTCATTTTTCGACCCTACTGCCGATTAAGGGTCTTACACGAAACGTGAAGTCTGCCGGACAGAAAATTCACAGTAGGGACATGCAAGGACTGAGGGAAAGTTATGCCATCGCGCGGGTAGGCGCACCCGCTTTGAAGAAAGGAAGTAATCGATCCAAAATAAGTGGAGTCCAGTAACTAAGCCTATGGGACAAATTTATTTGTTCGACGGTGGGATATTTAGAGAATACGGCTACAATAAGAAGGAGAATTTCCTTACATGAACGATATGGGGAGCGTCAAACTATTTATAGTGGTGCGTCTGAAGAGAAAGTTTCTACCATCTTCTCGTCCTGTAATTCTGGTGTTTGAATGATAAATGGTAAATCAGCTCCCACAAGACCCCTTAGGATGCGTTCTGGAGTTTCGGGAAAAACTATAAATAGAGGATATATATTATTGGTACCCTCACTCAAAAAATGAGTGTAGCGGGGAGGCATCAGCCACTCATATTCTTTATCCAGCCAAACTTGTGTTTGTCGCCAACGCCCTAATAAGTCAGAAAAGTCTTCATGGGGACGATGAATCAAGACAATAATTTCGGCTCCTGTTTTAATTTTCCACTCCGGATCGCACATCAAAATTCCCAGTTCGCAAGGTAGACGAGTTGCTTGTGCAGGTGTTGTGATGTCACCACGAAAGCGGATAATTGGTAGAGGAATAGTGATGAGGCTTTCATCGGGACGCCGCAAACTGGGAATCATTTCTAAATAGGGGCGGTGCTGCTTGAGGATAGCGATCGTAGCTAGGCGATCGCAACATGAAGTTAAGCAAATTTCGTAATAGTTTTTTCTTACAGACATTGTTATTTAACTAAAAAACAGGTAGGCAATCAGTAATCAGGGGTCAGCTTTGAATGAAATCATGTAAAATTTTTGCTTGAACCGTGCCTTTTCAAAGTCATACATGCTGGTAGCCGATCTTATTTAAGAAGTCTGATTTCTTATTCTTTGAGTGTCTTTGTATAAGTCTTATATTTTTAACTTTTAACTGATAATTCCCTAACCAAGCTTATCAAAGACCTTAAACATAGGTAGATACATTGACAACAAAATTGTGCCTACCATTCCACCCAAAACCACAATCATAACTGGTTCTAAAATACTAGTGAGTGATTTGACTGCCTGTTCAACTTCATCCTCATAGAAATCAGCAACTTTCATCAACATACTATCCAATTCTCCAGTTTCCTCACCGATACTAATCATTTGAATTGCCATAGAAGGAAACACTTTCTCTCTTTGCAAAGCAAGACTAATAACGCCGCCTTGTTGAATGTCTGTACGTGCAGCATCTATGGCGTTGGCAATCACTTGGTTTCCGGATGTATCTCTGACAATTTCTAAACAAGTAAGGATTGGTACACCAGAACGTGTCAAAGCACCAAATGTACGGCTAAAGCGAGCTACTGATGATTTTTGAATTAAGTCTCCAAATAAAGGTAGTTTTAAGGAAATACGGTCAATAGTTTGACGCCCAACAGGAGTTTTATAATACTGTTTATAAGCAATATTTCCTCCTATAAAAATTCCAATAACGACTAAAAGTCGCCAACTTCTCAACACTTCGCTTATCCATAGCATAAACTGCGTTAATGGCGGTAATTCTGTTCCTAATTCTATAAAAATTTTGGCAAAAATCGGGATGAGAAAAACAGTCATACCAATAAAAATAGCAGTTGCCAAAAAACCAACAACCATAGGATAAGCCATTGCTGATTTAATTTGGTTTTGTAATCGAGCAACATCTTCTAACAACTTGGCTAAGCGATTCAGTACTTCATCGAGAACACCGCCAACTTCACCAGCCTGAACCATACTGACATACAAACCATCAAAGCATTCAGGATGCTTGCGCATTGCATCTGATAGATTCACTCCATTTTGGACATCCGCACTAATGTCTAAAAGAGATTTTTTCAATTTTGGGTTACTGCATTGCTCTGACAATACTCCTAAACTTCTAACGATTGCGACTCCTGCATTCGTCAAAGCAGCAAATTGACGGGAAAAGACAGCTCTATCCTTAACCGAAACTTTGACAAATGAGTTTTTAATTTTTTGGAGGTCAAATTTAAAGCCTTGCGATTGCTTGATATCTTGAACGACAAAACCTTGCTGTCTAAGATTAGTACGGGCTTCCACCAAGGATTCTGCGATAAGTGTTTCTTTTCTATATTTTCCTTGCGAATCCCGAATACGGACAACGAATTTTGGCATACAGATTGTGAATTGTGAATTGTGAATTTTTAGTTGCTAATTGTTAGTTGGTAGTTTTAGACAATAACCAACAACAATTAACAATCCGAGGATTATTTCTTTACAGCAACACCATTAGCAGCAGTTGGTGCTGAGCCACCAATAAGGCGTTGGATTTCGTCTGGTTTAGAAGTCTTGGACATTGCGGATTCAAAAGAGATTGTTCCGTTTTTGTAATAATCTGCTAAAACTTTCTCTAAAGTTTGCATACCCAATTTGCCACCTGTTTGGATAGCCGAGTAAATTTGTGCTGTTTTTCCTTCCCGAATCAAGTTGGAAATAGCAGGAGTAACAATCATAATTTCTTGTGCCATTATTCGACCAAACTCACCCGGCTTGGGATTTTTTTTGGGAACCAAAGTTTGGCTGAATACTGCCACTAGGGAGTTAGACAACTGTACTCGCACTTGGGTTTGTCTTTCATGAGGAAAAACGTCGATAATCCGGTCAACTGTCTGTGCTGCGGAACTAGTATGTAAGGTACCGAATACCAAGTGTCCTGTTTCTGCGGCAGAAATAGCCAAGGAAATTGTTTCTAAGTCGCGCATTTCCCCCACTAAAATAATATCTGGATCTTCCCGTAGAGCTGCTTTCAAGGCATTGGCAAAGCTTTTCGTATCTTCATTCAGTTGCCGTTGATGAACTAAGCTTTTAATTGGTTCGTAAACAAATTCAATAGGGTCTTCTACTGTCAAAATATGTTCTGCCCTAGTGCGGTTAATTAAATCAATCATTGCGGCTAGGGTCGTTGTCTTACCAGAACCTGTTGGCCCTGTCACTAGAATTAGTCCTCTAGGTTTATGTGACATTTCCTTGACAACATCTGGCAAACCTAATTTTTCAAAATTAGGAATTTTGGAACTTAATGCCCGCAAGCAGGCGGCGTAAGCACCACGTTCTTTATAGACATTGACGCGGAAACGAGCCAATCCCTTAACACCGTAGGAACAATCTAACTCCCAATTTTGCTCTAAGTTTTTACGTTGGGAGTTATTGAGCATACTAAAAATTAACCTTTGGCATTGATCTGCACTCAACGCCTCTTCTCCAATAGGAGTAAGTTTGCCACTGATACGAAAGTAGGGAGGCAAGCCTGCTGATAAGTGCAGATCGGAACCTCCCTTTTCAATCAATTGCTCCATTAAATCTTCAATCATTAAATCCATATTTATTATTTGTCCTTTATTATTTATCTTTTGTCTTGACCAATGACCAATGTACGGGCGGGTTTTACTATTCCACAGGCGGAATTTGACAATTAAATCCGCCCCTACTGACTAATCTTGAAACCTTGGTGTCATGCAGTAGGGACAATCTAGCCATTCTGGTTTTAATTCAGCTTGACAAGTCCGGCAGGTAAGACCGCTCTTGCGTTTGGCTTTTAACTCTGCTTCCAAACCTGTATCGGTGAACGTTACCCGTTCTACTTCTTCTAAGGTGGTGTCGCCTTGACGCACTAAATCTATGCTGTAAGCCAATAAGGTTTTCATCCCCTCTTCTACGGCTACTTCTTTAATGCGTTCTGTTGGCGCTTCTTCGGTAATTAGGGTTTGTAAGCGTTCGGTGATTCGCATAACTTCATAAACACCACAACGTCCCTTGTAACCAACGCCATTACACTTAGGGCAAAGCTGGTTATTCGCTTTGGCTTGTTGAATTTCCTCTAAACTAAGAGCGTTGGCTTTGTAGAAGGTGACTCCAACTTCAAGGGAAGCTGATAAACCATAGCGAGCTAGCTCTTCTGGGGTAGGAGTGTAGGCAACGCGACAAGTAGAACAAACACGTCGCACCAGACGTTGTGCTAACACACCAATCAGAGAACTGGAAATCATGAAAGCCTCAATGTCCATTTCTCCCAAACGAGCGATCGCGCCTGGGGCATCATTGGTATGCAAAGTTGTTAATACTAAGTGACCGGTTAAGGCTGCTTCAATGGCTGTTTTTGCTGTTTCCTTGTCTCGTGTCTCACCGACTAAAAGCACATCCGGATCTTGCCGCAAGAATGCCCGCAAAGCTGTAGAAAAATCCAGCCCTTTTTCTCGAATCACTTGCACTTGAGTAATCCCTGGTAAGCTGTACTCGATTGGATCTTCTACCGTACTGATATTAATTCCTGGAGAGTTCCGTTCTGCTAAAGCAGAATACAAAGATGTCGTTTTACCAGAACCAGTTGGTCCTGTTACCAGAATCAAACCAAATGGACGAGACACCATTTCTTGGACAATTTGTAAAGTCTCTGGGTCGGTAATTAACTTATCCAATCCCAACTGGGTTGTAGAGTTATCTAAAATTCGCAGTACCACCTTTTCCCCGTAGCGACTGGGTAAGGTACTAACGCGAAAGTCTACTTTACGTCCCTCAAATAATCGTCTGATACGTCCGTCTTGCGGTAAACGCCGTTCGGCAATATCTAGGTTGGAGATAATTTTAAATCGAGCTGTAACGGCAGGGATAATTTTTTTAGGTAAAGGGTCAAAAGCCTCACGTAGCACCCCATCCTTACGAAAGCGAATACGTAAGTTTTCTTCTTGCGGTTCAATATGAATGTCAGAAACTCCTTCATGCAATGCTTTCGCAAGAATTCTATTCACTAGATTGATCACCGGAGCATCTTCAGCACTCTTCATCGCCGCACCCAAGTCAGCATCAGAGTCTTCGGGTGCTTCGTCTACATTAACGTTAAGATTTTCTATATTTTCTAAATCTTGATTAATATCTGTAAACTTTTGTTGGTCTATCTGCTTTTGCCGAACAACGAGTTCATTCAAGTAGCGGTTGATGAGCTGCTGGTAGTCTTCTTGAGTAATGACCATGCGCTGCAATGCCAAACCTTGTGGGCGCAAGATGCGATTGAGGTCATCCGATGCCTCAAGATTATCCGGCTCGACCATCGCCACTAATACTGAAGGCGGGTTTTGGTCTTCATTTTTCAACAATGGCACCAACTGATGGCGACGACAGATATCCACTGGGATTAAGGTGTCAATCAGATGATCTACAGTACTATTACCAATTTGGTTGACTTGTGGATCGAGGAATTCAACACCGTGAAGTATTTTGAGTTCAAATAGCTGTTGTTGTTTGTATTGCCTAAGTAACTCTGGAGATAGTTGTCGTCCTGAGATTGCTTCCAAGACGGACGTTAGGGGAGTGCCAACCTTGCGGCTTTCAATTATCGCCTGCTTCATCTGTTCGCTATTGACATAGCCAGATTGCACAAGTTTGTTGCCGAAGGGTGAAAACTCTGTTCTAGTTGTGAGAGCAGTACTACGCTTTTGTGGTGAGGAGTAAGTCATATATTGAGCAATGAGCACCGGAAACCTCTGATTAGAGTATTCCCAAACTCTGCGACATAACTACCATATACAAAGGAGAAAGTCAGGTTTCATCCTCTCTTCTACTCAAATACGGGAAGCCACCCTTAGGCCATATACGCTAACGCGCTCAGCATTTGTCACAATAGAGGACGGTGACATCACTTCCACAGGAAATGCTGGCAACAAAACATGCCTTGATTGCCAGCTTATTAACGTCAGTAAAGCAAGAAGCCCGATCTGCAAAACGCCCTCCCTTGTGATGCTCGTGCCTTGTTGCTATCGCAGTCTTCATAAGGGTTTGCCATTGTAGGGGCTGTCTCACCACAGTGAGGAAAATAGGTAAACAGAACATTTAATCCTGTCTTGCCAACGCTAATTGTCGTGTAGATTTAACAGCTGAAAGATATGGCGATAAACTGCTGTATACAGCATCGTCACAAGACGAGAACATAATGATGGAAGAAAATAACACGATTGACAACACAAGCCAACAATCAGGTGAACAAACAGAGGTAAAGCAAGCAATGATGAGCGACTCTCCAGCCGAAAATAACTCTAATGAATTGGAGCAAGAGGTTACAGAACTTGTGGGACAGCAGACTAATGTATCCGGAGCTACAAATCCGCTCAATATAGAAGAAAAAGCAGCGAGTGAAAACACGACTGTTGACACCACTGCATCAACAATAGGAATCACTCAACAAATCGATTCTTTGAAAGCGCAAGTAGAAGATCGCAACATTCAATATATGAGAATTGCGGCAGATTTTGAAAATTACCGCAAAAGAACTCAAAAAGAAAAAGAAGAATTAGAACAGCAGGTAAAGCGGAACACGATTAATGAATTGCTGCCAATAGTTGACAATTTTGAGCGGGCGCGAGCACAACTTAAACCTCAAACTGATGGGGAGATGTCGATTCATAAAAGTTATCAGGGCGTTTACAAGCAAATGGTAGACAGCCTTAAGCGTTTGGGTGTATCACCAATGCGCCCTGAAAATCAACCATTCGATCCCAACCTGCACGAAGCAGTAATGCGCGAACCTACGGATGAATATCCTGAGGGAACAGTGTTAGAAGAGTTAGTACGCGGATATAACTTGGGCGATCGCGTGCTGCGTCATGCAATGGTCAAAGTAGCTGCTCCGAAGGAGGATACACTACCTTCAGAGGAAAATCAGTCTAGTCCAGCCAACAGTTAAAAAAGTATCAGCTGTTTTCCTCTGTTGGTTGCTGTTGGTTGATGAGTCAAGTCCAAGGGGCGCTTTGAAACCCGCCTTAGGAACTGGCGATTTTGTCAGGTGTTCTTTGAGGCACGGGCGTTACAAGGGTGGGTTGTTCGGACAGAACAACCACCAACCATCAGCAAATTACTGAGTGCTTTTGACCAAAAATACTATTCTTTGCTTGGGTGAGCATCGCGTATCTAAATGCAAAAAGGTAGTCCGCCAAACTTCACTCCTTGAAGTTTCAAGCCTTTCCAGGCTCAAATTACAAGGGAAAAGCACTCAGTAAAAATACTTTTATTTATGGGAAAAATTATTGGCATCGACTTGGGTACTACCAATAGTTGCGTCGCGGTTCTCGAAGGTGGTCATCCGATTGTGATCGGCAATTCAGAAGGCGGACGAACCACTCCTAGTATTGTCGGATTTGCTAAAGGGGGCGATCGCTTGGTTGGTCAACTCGCAAAGCGTCAAGGCGTTACTAATGCCGAGAACACAATCAACAGTATCAAGCGATTTATAGGCCGTCGTTGGGATGAAACGATCACAGAACGCGATTGCGTACCCTATAACTGTGTCAAAGGAAGAGACGACACTGTTGATGTCAAAATCCGCGCACGTAACTATACACCCCAAGAAATCTCCGCAATGATTCTGCAAAAACTGAAACAGGATGCGGAAAATTTCTTGGGTGAATCGGTTCAAAAGGCGGTGATTACCGTACCTGCCTATTTCACAGATGCCCAAAGACAGGCGACCAAAGACGCTGGAATCATTGCCGGACTAGAAGTGCTGCGGATTGTCAACGAACCGACTGCAGCGGCTTTAGCCTTTGGATTGGACAAACAAGAACTTGAAGAGCTCATCCTCGTTTTTGACTTAGGAGGTGGTACCTTCGATGTCTCCATCCTACAACTTGGGGATGGAGTGTTTGAAGTGAAAGCAACTTCTGGCAACAACCACCTAGGTGGAGACGACTTTGATAATTGTATTGTGCGCTGGATGATAGAAGGCTTCCAGAGAAGTGAGAATATCGACCTCTCTCAAGACAAAATGGCTCTACAACGCTTGCGGGAAGCGGCAGAAAAGGCGAAGATCGAACTCTCCAGCTTGGTAAATACTTCGATTAACTTACCATTTATCACCGCTGATGAAACTGGTCCCAAACATTTGGAAATAGAACTCAGCCGTGCCAAATTTGAAGAGCTGACAGGTTACCTTATTGAAGCGACCATTGAACCGATGATTCAGGCGTTAAAAGACGCAGATCTCAAACCGCAAGATATGAATCGGATTATTTTGGTAGGTGGTTCCACCCGCATTCCTGCAGTTCAAAATGCCCTGGTCAAGTTTTTTCCAGGTAAAACTCCTGATCGCTCTGTCAACCCCGACGAAGCAGTCGCACTGGGAGCTGCCATTCAAGCTGGAGTGCTTGGTGGTGAACTTGATAATCTTCTCCTACTGGATGTCACACCTTTATCACTAGGAATTGAAACCTTGGGAGAAGTCTTTACCAAAATCATCGAACGCAATACCACAATTCCTACCAGTAAGTCTCAAGTTTTTTCCACGGCAGCAGATGGGCAAACTTCGGTAGAAATTCACGTCCTCCAAGGTGAACGGGTCATGGCAAGAGATAATAAGAGTCTTGGTAAATTCTTACTGACAGGAATCCCCTCATCTCCCCGTGGAGTACCACAAATCGAAGTCTCTTTTGAAATCGATGTTAATGGCATCCTAAAAGTTGGGGCACAAGATAAAGGTACCGGCAAAGAGCAGAGCGTTTGTATTACCAACACAGGTGGTTTAAGTGCCCAAGACATAGAAAGGATGCGTCAAGAAGCTTTTGTTTTTGCGGAAGAAGACTTGAAGCGCAGAGAGTTTGCTGAACTTAAAAACCAGGCAGATAATCTTATATATAGTTACGAATCGACCTTAAAGGATAATGGCAGTTTTATTACCGATTCCATGAAGGCTTTAGCAAATGAAAAACTCTTAAAACTCAAAGTAGCGATGGCTATTGAGCTAATCTCTGTAGAAGAATTCAAACAACACTTGGATAACTTCCAGCAAACTCTATTTGCCATTGGAACTGATGTCTACAACCGCGCGTCGGGCCGTGATGAAGTTGTTGATATCTCAGAACAGGGTGGCATAATTAGTGAAACCCTAACACCACAATCACCATTCAACTTTGATTTTGAAAACGATAGTACAGTCAAAGCTGATTACGAAGCGATAGAGTAAGAAGAAAATAAGAGGTGGAAGGAGCAGGGCAGCTACACCCTGCTCTTAAATCAACAAGGAAGTGATGACAATTTGCTAGAGTGTAGAAGCGGATTCTTATGTGGTACATGTTGCAGTACAGATGCGAAAAAACACATTTGGGTGGTTTTCCACACCTAATGGTACGGCTAGCACCTCTGTTGATAGGCGGAGTTTTCCCCTACTGCGTAGCACAATTGTAAAAGAGACAGCCTCTGATGGTACTAGCTTTTTCCTTTTTATACGAGGAAAACAGTTATTGCTGATGACTTATGGAAAAGGTAAAGGGTAAGATTAACTATTAACAAAACTTAACTATTGCCTTCTACCTTCTGCATTCTATTTTAGCCGCTTTCTACCTTTTAACTTTCACCTTTGCTATATGGCTCGCGATTATTATGAAACTCTGGGTGTCTCTCGTGACGCCGACAAAGAAGAAATCAAACGCGCTTACCGCCGCTTAGCCCGGAAGTATCACCCAGACGTGAACAAAGAACCGGGAGCGGAAGAGCGATTCAAGGAAATTAACCGAGCTTATGAGATCCTCTCAGAACCAGAAATCCGTGCTCGTTATGACCGATTTGGTGAACAAGGCGTGTCAGCTGGGGCTGGCGCAGGCTTTCAAGATATGGGAGATATGGGCGGCTTCGCCGATATCTTTGAAAGTATCTTCAGTGGTTTTGCTGGCGGTATGGGTGGTCCAACGCAACAAAGACGGCGTAGTGGTCCCGTCCGAGGCGATGACTTACGCCTAGATCTGAAGTTAGACTTTAGGGAAGCGGTATTTGGCGGTGAAAAAGAAATTCGGATTTCTCATCTAGAATCCTGTGAAGTTTGTACTGGTTCCGGTGCTAAACCAGGAACACGCCCTCGCACTTGTTCAACTTGTAGTGGAACAGGTCAAGTACGTCGCGTCACGAGAACGCCATTTGGAAGCTTTACTCAAGTTTCAACATGTCCGACTTGTAATGGTACGGGGATGGTAGTCGAAGACAAATGCGATGCTTGTGATGGCAAAGGCGCAAATCAAGTCACTAAAAAACTGAAAATTTCCATTCCCGCAGGAGTGGATAATGGTACTCGCTTGCGAATCTCTGCAGAAGGAGATGCGGGTCAACGCAGTGGGCCTCCTGGAGATTTATACGTTTACTTATTCGTAAATGAGGACGAGGAATTCCAAAGGGATGGAATTAACGTTCTCTCAGAAATCAAAATTAGCTATCTCCAAGCAATATTGGGTTGCCGTTTGGAAGTAAATACGGTAGACGGACCAGTAGAACTGCTCATTCCAGCAGGAACTCAACCTAGCACAGTGATGAAGTTGGAAAATCATGGCGTACCGCGCTTGGGTAATCCTGTCAGTCGAGGCGACCATATGATTACGATATTAATTGATATCCCTAATAAGGTGACGCCTGACGAACGCGAATTGCTGGAGAAGCTCGCTAAGATTAAAGGGGATCGCACTGGTAAAGGCGGCCTAGAAGGATTTTTGGGAAATTTGTTTCACCAACGATGATAGAATCCTCCCTTTCAACTCCTGATGCTCAACTTGACTTGCGCGGCACCCCTTGCCCGATTAATTTTGTTCGGACTAAACTACGTTTGGAACAAATGAAACCAGGAAGTTTGCTCGAAGTCTGGCTAGATCAGGGAGAACCGATCGAGCAAGTTCCAGATAGCTTAACAATGGCAGGTTATAAAGTGGAAAAAATTATAGCCTGTGTTGATTATTTTTCTCTTTTGGTCCGCCGTCCCATAACTGCTGAATGACAGAGAATTTGCAGACAGCTACCGGGCAGTTGCTGGGAACGGTTCTAGCCGTGCAAGCAAACTATTATCGGGTGCAGGTGGATTTGGCAGACAAGGAGGACATGGAGGACAAGAAAGCAAATTCTACCTTGTCTCTCCCGAACCTCCTACTCTGTACTCGCAGAACACGGCTGAAGAAAATCGGGCAACAAGTGATGGTGGGCGATCGCGTGGTAGTTGCAGAACCAGACTGGATTGGTGGAAGGGGGGCGATATCCGAAGTCCTTCCTCGTCAAAGTAAATTAAATCGTCCCGCGATCGCTAACGTTAACCAAATTCTGTTGCTATTCGCTGTTATGGACCCACCTTTGGAACCTTATCAACTGAGTCGCTTTCTCATTAAGGCTGAGTCTACAGGTTTAAACGTCGTTTTATGCTTAAATAAAAGTGATTTAATTTCTCAACAAGAGCAGCACGAAATAAGTGATCGCCTGATGAAATGGGGTTACCAGCCAATCTTTATCAGCGTGCGAGTTGGTATCAATATTGATAAATTAGCTAACCAGTTAAAAGATAATATTAGTGTAGTTGCTGGACCTTCGGGGGTTGGCAAGTCCAGTTTCATTAATGCGTTGATTCCCACAGCTAACTTACGAGTGGGAGAGGTTTCTGGAAAACTAGCAAGGGGTCGTCATACCACCCGTCATGTAGAATTATTTGAATTGCCGAACGGCGGTTTGCTAGCAGATACTCCAGGATTTAATCAGCCCGATCTCGATAGCGATCCAGAAGATTTAGTGCATTCTTTTAAAGAAGCAAGGGAACGCTTAGCAGTTGCCAAGTGTCGCTTTAGCAATTGTCTCCATAAAGACGAACCGGGCTGTGTCGTTCGCGGAGACTGGGAACGTTATCTACATTACTTAGATTTTCTTGAGGAGGCGATCGCCCGTCAAAATCAGCTTCATCAGCAAGCCGATCCCGAATCGAATCTAAAGTTAAAAATTAAAGCACAAGGACAAAATCAGTACGAACCAAAGCTTGAAAGTAAAAAATATCGGCGCAGTTCCCGCAGAACTCAGTTGCAAGAGTTGCAAAATTTGTATAGGGACGAAGAATCCTAAGGATCAGATTCCCGACTTCTTAAAGAAGTCGGGAATCTGATTGTTCACGATGATCTAGGTTTGCTATGGACAAAAATATTCACCAAATTTCCGTTAAATCCAAAACAAAACCTGGTAAAAGATCCTCTCCCGATAAAGTTTGTGGATTTTGTAAAATTTCAACTTCTCGATTGGAACGATAAATTTCCACCTGCTGCTCTTGCCGATTAATTAACCATCCCAGTTTTGCGCCATTATCCATATATTCCCTCATTTTGGCGTGGGTCTTTTCTGTAGAATCACTAGGAGACATTAATTTAACCACAAAATCGGGACACAAAGGAGCAAATCTTTCTTTTTCGGCTGGAGTCAAAGTACTCCACCGTTCCATTTTCACCCAAGAAGCATCAGGTGAGCGCTCCGCACCGTTGGGAAGTGTGAAACCAGTAGAAGAGTCAAAGGATTTTCCTAGCTTGTTTTGGCGACTCCAAGCTCTTAACTGATAAGTTAGATCGGCATTGCGATCACCAGTTTCACTTCCTGTAGGTGGCATAATAATTAATTCCCCTGTCGCTGTACGCTCAAATTTTAAGTCACGGTTATTTTGACAAAGCTGAAAAAATTGCTCGTCAGTTAAGTCAATATTTTAGCTAACCGTGTTCTCGCCTCCCATGCTCATTTGGTACTCCAAATCAGTTTGTTCAACTATAGCAATCCTATTAAAATAATATGGGAGAGTGAGAACCTCTACTATGAGCGCTATCCCAACGTCACATCTTTCTTTACAATCTTGAAACCCTTGTATAATGAACATCTTGAGCGCTAAGGGATTCGGCATACTTGATAATAGAAATGCTTAGTGTTCTCGTGTTCAACTGTATAGTCCCAAATTGCAGTACTTTTACCTGTGAACGATTTGATATTGCCTTCTTTGCCTGAAATGACCGATATATGGCAGCAAACTCTTAATTGGCAACCTACTCCTGAACAGCAGAAGCAATTCCAGCGGTTTTATGAATTAATTCTAGAAGGTAACCGCCAACTGAATTTAACCCGGATTGTTGAACCTTTGGAGTTTTGGGAAAAACATCTTTGGGATTCTTTACGAGGAGTAACCTCACTGCTATCAAATTTGTCCTCTCCTACTTCCCTCGCTATCATTGATGTTGGTACAGGTGCTGGTATACCGGGAATTCCCGTAGGAATTGCTGCGAATGATTGTAGAGTGACTCTCCTTGATTCCACCCGCAAAAAAATTGCTTTTCTCGAAAAAACACTGACCGAACTTGACCTCAAGAATATAAAAACTCTTACGAGTCGGGCTGAA
Source organism: uncultured Scytonema sp. (assembly GCA_937873135.1). Lineage (GTDB taxonomy): Bacteria > Cyanobacteriota > Cyanobacteriia > Cyanobacteriales > Nostocaceae > Rhizonema. The sequence continues at coordinate 26,628 of CALMVQ010000352.1, forward strand.
GAAATAGGTCGGCAACCCCAGCATAGAAAAACCTACGATGTTGCCCTAATCCGTGCCGTCGGGACAGCCACTATCTGTGCTGAATATACTTTACCATTGCTCAAGCACGGTGGTTTAGCAGTCGTTTACCGTGGGAATTGGACAGAAGATGAAGCAGAAGCTTTGGAAAAAACTGTTGACGAACTAGGTGGTGCAATTGAATCAGTTGAAAAATTTACAACTCCCTTAAGTCACAGTATCCGTCACTGCTTGTACCTGCGAAAGGTGGCTTGACACTTTCCGCTTTCATTGCGTCTTCCCCTGCTCTAAACTTGTGCAAACCGCTTATTAATCTCGTCCCAGTTAAGTACATTCCACCAAGCATCTAGGTAATCAGCGCGGCGGTTCTGATACTTGAGATAATACGCGTGTTCCCACACATCATTGCCCATAATAGGATACTGACCTTCAGTTATGGGAGAGTCTTGGTTAGATGTAGTCGTCACTTCAAGCTTGTTGTTTTTATCACGGACAAGCCAAACCCAACCACTACCAAAACGACCTGTACCAGCTTCGTTGAATTGTTTTTTGCAAGCGGCAAAATTACCGAAGTTTTGGTTAATAGCAGATGCGATCGCTCCAGTTGGTTCTCCACCACCCTGCGGTTTCATAATTCTCCAAAACATTGAGTGGTTAACATGACCACCACCATTATTGCGGACTGTTTTGCGAATATCTTCTGGAACGCTCTCTAGGTTAACTAAGAGAGATTCTACACTTTTACTTTTGAGTTCTGGGTGTTTATCTAATGCTGCATTTAGGTTTTTTACGTAGGTTGCATGATGTTTATCGTGATGGAACCGCATAGTTGCAGCATCGATATGTGGTTCAAGTGCCTCATAAGCATAAGGCAAAGGAGGTAATTGAATCACCCCCGTATTTGGTTTCGTTTGCGTTCCACTTGGAGCATTTTGTGCAAAAGCACAGCTATCTAACGCAAAAGCACCTGTACTGGCTCCGAGTAAAAATAAGAAATGACGCCGATTAAGATTCATAAAAGTTCCCCATCATCAAGACTAAATTTGGTAGACAATTATTATTTTCTTCGATTAAAGGTAAAAATCATACTGGTTCATAAGTTTTTACCATTCGCGTTAGTTAAATTTTAGACTACCTGCACGGTTCCAAATCTATTGGCACTGAAAAATACAATCAGCGATCGCTTTAGCTAATAGAGGCGGTACGGATTCACCAATTTGAGCCGCCATATCTGTATATGTACCTAAGAAGTGAAAATTGTCAGGATAGCTATGTAATCGTGCTGCCTCACGGATTGTAATAGTTCTGTCTTGTGTAGGATGAAAAAACCTACCGGAACCCGGATGAAATACCCACTTTGTAATAGTTCTCGCAGGTCTATCCCAACTCAGTCTTCCATACGCACCACTATAGTGCTTTTTGGGGGCTAACTCAGGCGGTAAATCTCTGGCATCTTGTCCTTCTTTTAGTAGACGTGCCCGAGCCATCTGTCTTGGACTGAGGGCTCGGGCAACATGGTTAACTAATTTTTTGCTACCACAACGTACCATGATTTGGTATTCTGTTTGAGGTGGATAAGGATAGCTTTCATTTGTATACTCTTGTCCTGCATCTAATGATGGTAAGTCTCCTATAGCATCTCTAACAGTCAGTAATGGAGATGATGTTAGTAAAGTCAAGTGATTGTTCAACTTAGAAGATTTGAAATCACTTCTGATATCACCAAAGTGTGTAGGTTCAGGCATTTTCACTATTCGATCTAAACTAGCCAGAAAAAAAGCTCGATATCTTGTTTGTGGAACACCATAATGAGCAGCGTTTAATGATACAGAGTTTACTTTATAACCGATAATTTCCAAACGCTCTAGAATTTCATTCTTTACTGCACCATCATAAGCTTTGAGGACTTCAGGCACATTTTCTATAACAACATATAAGGGTCTAAATTCCTTGACAAACTTTATAAAAGTTTGAAACAACTGATTGCGAGGATCGTGTAAATATCTATATACCGCAGGAATATTGCGTGAAAATCCCTGACATGGAGGTCCACCAATTAAAGCTGTCAATCCTTCCCTTTTTATGCCTAATTCTTGACGAAGCTCCACAGGATTTACTGTATTCATATCCTGAGGAATGATTTTTGTCTCAGGAAAATTATGTTTATAAGTTGTTAAAGATTTTTTGTTGATGTCAATAGCACACAAAGATTTAAAGCCTGCTAAGTGAAAACCAGCCGTTAAGCCACCAGCCCCAGCGAATAAATCAAGAATTGTATATGCCATGTTCCAAAACTTGATACTCCTGCTACATACTAACTCTGGGACAAACGCTGTACTGCTTCACCCCCTAGGAGTTGATGTGCTTGAGTCAGTAAGGAGATAATTTTGTCAGCATAGGGATTGTGTCTCAGACATTCCTGTAAATCTAGCTCCTGTATTTTGTCTGCTTTGTTACCAGGAAACCAGTGATCCCCACTACCAAGTAGGTTGTATCGCATTTTAGCATAATCCAGCATATCGTAAGCGATCGCCAAATTCCAAAGCCACAAAATCACTGGAATATTAACTTGTCCAGGAGTTTCTGCAAAAGTCGGTAAGTTGACGTGCCAGGTTTTCACCCACTCTTCACCTAAAGTTGCGATCGCTTCTAACTCTAGTCGCGTCAAAATTGGTGGTAAGATTTCTGCCGTTTTATCCAGCAGTTCTACAGTTTTCAAATGTTCGTCAAAATCTTGTGGTTTTGCTGCCCCCAAACTTAAAGTATGCACTTGGGGATGACTCAGACAAAACAAGTCATTAAATACCATTGGCGATAAAGGAGTGCAAAGATTGATCAACTTTTGTGGGGGGTCATATAATTTCCCACCTTTATCAGATGGACTAATAATAAAAACTCCCATATCGTGGCGGGTTGCAGCTTCAATTGCCGGCCAATTGACTTGATTAATATAGTACCAGTGTAAATTGACGTAATCGAATTGGTTAGTATTAATTGTCTGAATAATGACATCTGTTGGGCCATGAGTTGAAAAGCCGATAAACCTAACTTTTCCCTGCGCTTGTAGTTTTCTAGCAACTTCCAAACAACCACCTGGACGGATGCTGTAGTTGAGTAACTCAGCATTGTTGATGCCGTGTAAACCTAGCAAATCAACATAATCTAGGTGTAAATTTTGCAATGACTTTTCAACGTCGCATTGAAAATTTTTTGCATCTGCCTGAGGACTGATTTTAGTTTGAACAATCAACTTTTCGCGTTGGAAGGTTGGTAAAATGTCTCCCAACTGCATTTCTGAAGTCCCATAACCACGAGCGGTTTCAATGTGATTAATTCCTACTTCTATTGACCGTCGAATAGTCGCTTCCAAATTTTCCTGATTATTGAGAGGTATTTCCCTTCGCGGGATATCCTGCCATTTATATTGGTATCTCATGCCGCCACAGGAAAAAACAGGCATCTGTAATTCTGTGCGTCCAAATCTTCTATACTGCATTATAAATTTTTGGGTTGTTGCTAATTAATAATAGCTAACTGCTAATTATGTTTTACTATGAGCTATTTAGGACTTACGCAAAAGTTGCCAAAAGGCTTAATTTATTGAACCGTAATAGACTTGGACAGTTCGCAGAAGGGTTTCCCTCCGTAAGAATCTGTCCGTGCCAAGCACGCCAAGAAGGAGTAGAGTTTGCGTAAGTCCTACTATTATCAATTAGCAAGCAGTATTACATTTCCCGTACTGTTGGCTGACCGTCTATAACTTCGCCAATTAAAACTAAATCTACACAATTGACGAATATTCCATTTTCCAAAACACCGGGAATATTATTCAGAATTTTTTCTAAATCCACTGGGTTCTCGATAGTGTCGAATGTCACATCGATTACCATATTACCTTGATCGGTAATAACTGGTCCGGCTTTTCTTACGCCCATACGGAGTTCTGGTTTGCCGCCGAGTTTTTTAATTGCTTGCATGACTGGATTCACTGCCATCGGTATTACTTCCACGGGTACCGGAAAAGCAGCTCCAAGTCGATCAACAAGTTTACCACCATCCACCACAACAATGAACCGTTCTGCCAAATAATCTACGACTTTTTCGCGAGTATGGGCAGCACCGCCACCCTTGACTAAATTTTTTTGCGGGTCTACTTCATCTGCACCATCAATGGCAATATCGATATGATCAATAGCGTCCAAGGTGGTGAGAGGAATACCGTACTGCTTTGCTAGAACTTCTGCCTGAAACGAGGTAGGGACGCCAACTATATCTTTGAGTTCACCTGACTTCAAGCGATCGCCAATAAACTGAATTGCATACGCCGTGGTGGAACCTGTACCCAACCCAACAATCGAACTTGATTGTACCAAAGCAGCTGCAGCTTTGCCGACTTCCTGCTTCATCACCTTCACGGGGTCTGCTGCGGTCATTCCGAAAACTCCTAAAATAACTAGCTATAGTCCATATCCTACTCCTATCTTTGCTCCTCCTGTACGAGCGGTTTTGGCAGGAGGATTGCATTGAATCTGTAATGTCGATTAAACCCGCGCCTCTTGTAAGAGCGGGTTTTGTCAGATGTTGTGTTTGTTTATATTTTGTATCGATTAAACCCGCCCCTACTAACTCATGACTCCCAACTCCTAAGTATAATTAGGCTGACAACCCGACCATGGGAAAATAAAAATACGAAAATTAAGAGAGGAACACTTTATAATATGCACCTGAGTGAAATTACCCATCCCAACCAGTTACACGGTTTATCAATTCGACAACTGCAACAGATTGCCCATCAAATTCGGGAGAAACATCTAGAAACCGTTGCCGTAACCGGGGGACATTTGGGACCAGGGTTAGGTGTTGTAGAGTTGACCCTAGGGCTTTACCAAACTCTAGATTTAGATCGTGATAAAGTTATTTGGGATGTCGGACATCAAGCCTATCCCCACAAATTGATTACTGGGCGCTACAGTCGCTTTCATACCCTGCGGCAGAAAGATGGAATTGCGGGTTATCTCAAACGTTGTGAAAGTAAGTTTGACCACTTCGGTGCGGGACACGCTTCTACAAGTATTTCAGCCGCTTTAGGTATGGCTTTAGCGCGAGATATGAACGATGACAAATTTAAAGTTGTCGCCATTATTGGTGATGGGGCGCTAACTGGCGGTATGGCACTGGAAGCCATTAACCATGCTGGACATTTGCCGAAAACCAACCTGCTAGTTGTCCTCAATGACAACGAGATGTCAATTTCTCCCAACGTAGGGGCGATTCCGCGCTACCTGAACAAAATGCGGCTAAGTCCACCAGTACAGTTTCTCGCCGATAACTTTGAGGAGCAGTTCAAGCAAATCCCCTTTGTTGGCGAATCTCTTTCTCCAGAATTGGCACGCATCAAAGAAGGTATGAAACGCCTAGCTGTTCCCAAAGTCGGCGCAGTCTTTGAAGAACTCGGTTTTACTTACTTTGGGCCTGTGGACGGGCATAATCTCGAGGAATTGATCGCCACTTTCAAACAGGCACACCAAACAACTGGACCCGTTTTGGTACATGTGGCAACGGTGAAAGGCAAAGGCTATGAAATTGCCGAACTTGATAAAGTTGGCTACCACGCCCAAAACCCCTTTAACATCACCACTGGCAAAGCTCTACCCGTAAGTTCACCCAAACCCCCCGCCTACTATAAAGTTTTTGCTCATACCCTTGTCAAACTCGCTGAACAAAATCCGAAAATTATTGGGATTACGGCGGCAATGGCAACGGGCACAGGGTTAGACAAATTACAGGCAAAGTTGCCCGATCAGTACATTGATGTGGGAATTGCCGAACAACATGCCGTTACCCTCGCTGCCGGACTGGCATCTGAAGGTATGCGTCCTGTCGCTGCAATTTACTCTACCTTCCTCCAACGTGCCTACGACCAAATCATTCACGACGTTTGCATCCAAAACCTGCCAGTGTTCTTCTGCATGGACAGGGCGGGAATTGTGGGTGCTGATGGTCCGACTCACCAAGGTATGTACGACATCGCCTACTTGCGTTGTATTCCTAACATGGTGCTGATGGCACCTAAAGATGAGGCGGAACTCCAACGGATGGTGGTGACTGGTGTTAACCATACTAACGGTCCGATCGCCATGCGCATCCCTCGCGGTAACGGTTTTGGTGTGCCCTTGATGGAAGAAGGCTGGGAACCCCTGGAAATCGGCAAAGCCGAAATTCTTCGCAACGGCGATGATGTCTTAATGCTAGGTTATGGTACAATGGTGAGTCATGCATTGCAAGCAGCCGAAATCCTCAGCGAACATGGCATCGAAGCGACTGTGATTAATGCCCGTTTCGCCAAGCCTTTAGATACTGAATTGATTTTACCTTTAGCTCAAAAGATTGGGCGCGTAATCACTTTAGAAGAAGGTTGTGTTATGGGTGGCTTTGGTTCTGCTGTGGCTGAAGCTTTGTTAGATGCTGATGTTGTTGTTCCTGTAAAACGCATTGGCGTCCCAGATGTCTTGGTCGATCACGCCCAACCGAATGAATCCAAGGCAGAACTGGGTTTAACAAGTCCGCAAATCGCTGAAAGAGTGTTACAAGCTTTCTTCAAGCAACAACTTGCGACTGTGAGTTAGAGAAAGTCAGCACTCGTGCCGTCAGCTATGAAAAAAATTAGGTATATAGCTGAGTCATTCAGGATAACAGCTAACCGCTAACAGCTAACTGCTAAATGTAGAGACGTAATATGTCACGTCTCTACATTTTTATGTATTAGATTTGTTAAAATTTTCCGCACTTGCCGCATCCCCCTTTAGGTATAGCAGTCGTTAAAGCTGTTAGGACAAGTTGATTGAGCGAAGGTTAGAAGAGCATGATTTGTATATTGAAGAGAATGTTTCTGGCGATCGCCGCATTCTACCTTAGCGAGCAGTTGGTCGCAGATTGCAGCGTGATCGCGCTTTTCTTTCTCTTGATAGACGGAAGCCTTACGGAAATAATCTATTTTGGAATAGAAGTCATCATATAGCAGTCTGAAAATCGTAGTCAGTTAGTAGGGAGGAGGCGAAATTAGTTCAAAAATAGATAACCAAGTGGTCTGTCTGATCAGTTTTGATGAGTTTGTCGTAAGATTCAGAGAGCGCTTTCAAAGTATATGACTAAAGTCATTATGACAAATTTACATAAGACTCAGAATTAATCAAAAATCTTTTCCAAGCAAAGTCATTACAGGAGAAAAAAAATGGATGCATTATGGAAAGCAATTAAAAACCCAGTCCTAGCTATAGTGGGAACAGTAAGTGTAATTGTCGGTGTTGGCGGAATGATCCTTCCGCTTGTCGCAGGAATACCTTTTCTCATCCTGGCTGGAGTTTGCTTTCGTCTGTTAGTATCTTGATAAAGTTTACTCAAAGCCGAGGAAAGCTGGCTATCACGAGTTTCCCGACTTGTTCGGTGCAGGTGTTATGTGAAGGAGCGCAACTGAGGAGTGCAAAGGCACAAAACTTCGAGTCTTTGTGCCTTTGCATGATAATTTAGAAATCAATTTCTCAAAACAAGTCAAGATCGGTGACAGCACCTAGACTGCTAGAAGAGACTAATTTGCGATATTTTGCCAGCACACCAGTTGTATAACGGGGTGGAACTGCTTGCCAGCGCTCGCGGCGATGGGCTAACTCTTCTTCAGATACTTGCAATTGTAGTAAACGGGCTTGAGCATCGATGGCTATCAGATCACCTTCTTCTACTAAAGCGATCACACCTCCAACTGCTGCTTCTGGCGCAACATGACCTACAACCATCCCGTAAGTACCACCAGAGAATCGTCCATCGGTAATTAATCCCACAGAATCTGCCAAACCCGCACCGATGATTGCCGAAGTGGGTGCTAACATTTCTCGCATACCTGGACCACCTTTAGGTCCTTCGTAGCGGATGACGATGACATCGCCTGGGTTAATTTTTTTATCTAAAATCGCATTCAAGCAGGATTCCTCAGATTCAAAAACTCGTGCTGGACCAGTGATTTTTGGCACCTTCACTCCACTAATTTTGGCGACGGCTCCTTCTTCTGCTAGGTTCCCTCTAAGGATGGCTAAGTGTCCTTGAGCATACATTGGTTTGTTCCAAGGACGAATAACATCTTGATTGGCTGGTGGTTCAGAGGGAACATCTGCTAATACTTGTGCGATAGTTTTACCGGAGATAGTCATGCAATCACCGTCAAGCAAGTTATGCACAAGTAGCATTTTCATCACTTGGGGAATACCACCGACTTTGTGAAGATCTGTAGCTACGTATTTGCCACTGGGTTTTAAATCGCACAGAACAGGGACACGGGCGCGGATAGTTTCAAAGTCGTTGAGACAAAGTTCCACACCAGCTGCGTGGGCGATCGCTAAAAGATGCAGTACCGCATTTGTTGAACCACCTACAGCCATGACGACAGCAATAGCATTCTCAATCGATTGCCGAGTAATAATTTGACGGGGCAAAATGGAATTGCGAATTGCTTCTACTAAAACAAAGGCCGATTTTTCTGCACTCTCAGCTTTTTCATCATCTTCGGCTGCCATCGTCGAGGAGTAAGGTAGACTCATCCCCATTGCCTCAATCGCACTAGACATGGTATTTGCTGTATACATTCCTCCACAGGAACCGACACCAGGGCAGGCGTTACGTTCGACTCCTAGTAGTTCATCTTGGTCAATTTTACCAGCACTGTATTGACCCACAGCTTCAAAAGAACTGACAACAGTCAGATCGTTTCCTTTATAGTTTCCTGGTTTAATAGTGCCACCATAAACAAAAATAGCAGGAATGTTCATCCGGGCGATCGCAATCATTGCCCCTGGCATATTCTTATCACAACCGCCAATTGCCAGTACCCCGTCCATACTTTGCCCATTGCAGGCTGTTTCAATCGAATCTGCAATGACTTCCCGTGATACAAGGGAATATTTCATCCCTTCAGTTCCCATCGAAATACCATCGCTAACAGTGATTGTGCCAAACATTTGCGGCATCGACCCAGCATTTTTAACGCCTGCTTCTACCCTTTGTGCCAGTTTGTTAATTCCCATATTGCAGGGAGTGATGGTGCTGTAACCATTGGCAATGCCAACAATTGCTTTGATAAAATCTTCATCTTTAAAACCAACAGCACGCAGCATTGCTCGATTTGGCGATCGCTGCACCCCTTGTGTCACAACTTTGCTTCTAAAATTGTCTGACATCTTTATTTCTCGATAAATTATTGATATTATCTCAAAATATCAGAGTGCCGACTTATAAGAACAGTTCTGAGTGCTGAGTCCTGAGTGCTGAGTATAAAGAATCCTTCTCCTATTCCTTTACAGCAATTTTCAGTTATTTAGATCACAATGAATGTATTCTTTGCAACGGACAGATTCATCCCTTGGGAAACCCAAAGGACGTACTATCCTCTCCTTTGCTACTTTGTGCGTGAGACAAAAAAGACGTAGTTCATTTACCCTAATTGCTGTAAATCTTAGACTCAGCTGGAAAGAGAAAAATTTTAACTCAAGACTCTTTTTGACTCAGGACTCACGACTCAGCACTCAGGACTAATTAAAGACTTCAATCATTGTGAATTGTACCATCTGGCATAATTGCACCTTGGAACTTTGTGCCAGTCATATAAGCCCCGTACATATTTGCTCCCTGTAAGTTTGCTGCAGTTAAATCTGCATCTATTAAATCTGCCATCTTCAGGTCTGCTTGATTGAGTATAGCGCCTGTTAGCTTCGCTTCAAACAGATTAGCCCCACTCAGGTTAGCTCCACTCAAGTTGGCTCCACTTAGGTTGGCTCTAACGAGAGAGACTTCTCGAAGATCTGTTCCTACCAGGGTTGCTTTACTCAAATCTACTTCGCTAAGGGATGCTCCATGCAAACTGGCTCCGCTGAGATTTACTTCATTCAGGTAACCACCAATGAGGTTAGCACCCTTGAAATTTCTCTCTCCTGCCTGATAACGACTTAACAGCTCATCTAGATTCATTGCCCTGAGTTCAAAACAACTTTATTAGTAGTATCCCTCAAACCAGAAAGTTTATCAGTTATTGGTGTACGTTATATTTCTTAACATACATTCCTTGTCTAAAACACAAGGTACATAGCCCATCTTTCCATCAATATACGTTTAAATCCAATCTCCAAATATTGGATTGTTAGGCTAATTCGATCAAACGTGTTCGCCACTAGCTTTCCTTTGTTATCAAAAATTTGGTATAATGAGTCAATAGCGCGATCGCTTAGAGTTAGCGTAGATATTACCTTATCTGCCGGGTAAGGACAGATTTCTTATGTACGCGTACATAAGAAATGGCTCTGAGTCAGGAACACAACTTCCGTTCCGGCATGACTCTACCAATTATCGGCAGTTTAGAGACTCCACATGTGGCGTCTGTCCATAAGTTTAGGATAGAGGAATCATCCTCAGCAAACCGTATTGTTCTGTAAGGACAGATTTCTTATGTACGCGTACATAAGAAATGGCTCTGAGTCAGGAATACAACTTCCGTTCCGGCATGACTCTACCAATT
>CALMVQ010000353.1 GCA_937873135.1 uncultured Scytonema sp.
ATCGGCAAGCTGAAAAGCGGTTGCAACTTTTACAGAAACAACTTAAGCCGCAAGGTATAGATTTTCGACCGGAAAGTTATAATTGGTCAAAAAGAAAGGCAGCTATGCTGGAGGCAGCTATGAGTCACGGGAAGACAATTGCGTGGCGCTTTGGCAGAGAACAGAGTCTAATCGTGTATAAAAGATTACTTATTCCTTCGGCAATCAAGCCTCTGCCTTGCCCGAAGGGCTGGTCAATCATTCAAGCTTTGTTATCCAGGGGCGATCACAGACTATCCCACCTTTTGGAATTACGGGGACTCCTTGGGCAGTTATCGCCGTGCTTTCAAACAACTTAAAGGACAAATACCCACCTTAGACTTCTACGTTCATGATAACTGGTCAACAGATATTGTATTACCTTGGAATCACTTGCAAGGACTTTTACCACAATCCAAACTAATAAAGCATCTGGCTGATGCTACCAGTTATTTCAACTTACCCCAAAAGGAACTTCAGCCGCTGGCGTTGCTGAAAGAGTAATGATTTAAGTGAAGAGAGGAACTGTCCGATACAACAAAAAAGTTGAGCAGCAAGCGGAGTGAACACTTGAACATCTCTATTGATTTGGAGTAGCAGGGCGGTTTTTCGGTGTAGTCGTGCGGTAGTAATGCCACAGACGCGTGTTCTCTGTTTCAACTCGCGTCATGTAGGTCTTGCTGACAAATTAAGACAGGCAATACGCGAGTAATAGTCATCTAGGAGAAAGTTTTATTCAATGGAAACCACGGTGAAAAAGTCGGATTTTGTCCTGAGTCCTTACATAAACAGCAGCGACTTGCGGGCAACTTATCAAATCCTGAATACGGTTGTGCCTTATGTGGTTTTATGGTTTTTAGCACACAAAGCAGCTTCTATTTGTTTTTGGTTGCTTGCGCCCATTATAGTTTTGATGACGCTGTTTTCAGTGCGTTGTTTTTCTTTAATGCATGATTGCGGACACTATTCACTCTTTCGTTCAAAAAGGGTTAATCAAATTATCGGTTTTATTCTGGGGGTGATCAACGCGATCCCTCAATATCCGTGGTCAAGAGGACATGCCTATCACCACAAAACCAACGGTGATTGGCAACGCTATCGCGGTCCTAGTGCATTACTCTCTACTGAGGAGTTTGCTCGCCTCAGTCCATCTGCCCAAAGGCATTATGAACTACTGAGGCACCCATTCATGATCTTTCCGGGAGGTTTTTTCTATCTTGCGATTAAGCCAAGACTTGCCCTGATTGCCGGAACATATGATTTTATCACTCATCTACTGACTTGCTTGCAGCAAGATCTGAGTATGGATTTACCTCGAATCATCTCCTCCCATAAGTCTAAAAATTGGTACACTGCGGCTGAGTTTTGGCATCTGTTGTTCAACAACATTTGTGTAGTCGGCAGCTGGATTTTTCTGGGGTATTTACTTGGATTTGGTTTTTTCGTGAGCGTTTACTCAATCACACTGACTTGTGCTGCGGCAATTTTCATCTGCGTCTTCTTTGTTCAGCACAACTTTGATGGCTCTTACGCCCACAAAACTGAAGGGTGGGACTATTTCGAAGGAGCAATTAAGGGCAGCAGTTATCTGGAGTTACCCACCGTTTTCAAGTGGTTTTCCGCCGATATCGGCTACCATAACATTCATCATCTTTGCGACAGAATCCCCAATTACAACCTCCAAGCTTGCCACAATAAAAATATTCACCTGCTTAGGAGTGCAAAAACGCTGCGAATGGTAGATATTCCTGATTGCTTCAAATACATTCTGTGGGATTGTCCCTCCAATCGCCTCAAGTCGATAGCATCGTTTCGTCAAGCTGCGCAATCCATCGACCTAGAGCCAGCCAACGAGGCGTAAAGAATACTGTTGTTTCCATCCTTTTAAAAATCTCGCAACGCCTTAAATGACTTTATGCATCCTTGACAGGTTAAGGTAATTGCACTTTTGTCAAGAGGGCGCGGGAAAAGCTGACTTTCTACATCCCGTAAAAAGTCATAATGAACTGATCACAAATTCATCATTCTCTCTTTAAGTACTAAAAGTGTCAATTTAGACACTTTTAGTACTTAAAGAATCTTATTGACATTAAGCCCTACAAACCTGTATTTCTAGAAAGTTTACTCTGTCTAGTTTTCAGTCTTTTTTTTACGTCGAACTCAGGTTAACTATAGGGCCGGCATGCCCCTTCGGGTTCGCGTGATTCATAATTTGAGTTCAGCAACGCCGATTAATAGGTAATCCATAATCTGCCTCTGCTTGTCTGCGATAGTTTGACCAATCCGCTCACTGCTCTCATTACACCAAAGGCTGTAAGGTTTATTTTTTCATGCTTCCACCTTATCGAGTGAGGCATTCGAGCATAGTCACTCTTAACTGAACGGGATTGGATTTGCACTCGTAAACTTTAAAACAGTTACGTAACTATAGGACTAATATTTGATTTCTGAAAAAGCTCCGTACATTTGAAGAGTAGTA
>CALMVQ010000354.1 GCA_937873135.1 uncultured Scytonema sp.
CAAAAGTTTTCCTCTGTCAATTCGCTACGAATTAATGCAACGCTGTACTTAGCTGATATCTACTTGAGATATTTATCACACCAATTCACCATTTCCCAAAGGACATGACCTACAGCTTCACGAGATTGATAACCGTGATCCTCTAAAGGTAATACTACCCAACGCACAGTTGCCCCCAGTCCTTTCAAGGCTTCATACAGTCGTTCTGTTTGTAATGGGTATGTGCCAGGATTGCTATCATCTTCCCCGTGAATCAAGAGCAGTGGTGCTTTTACTTGACTCGCGTGAGTAAAGGGAGACATGTGGATATAAGTGTCTGCTGCTTCCCAAAAATTCCGTTGCTCTCCTTGAAAGCCGAATGGAGTCAGAGTGCGGTTATAGGCTCCACTCCTAGCGATGCCGATGCGGAACAAATCGCTGTGTATTAGTAAATTTACTGTTGTAAAGGCACCATAAGAGTGTCCGCTAATACAAAGACGCTGGGGGTCGGCAACACCGCGCTTGACGACATAATCCACTGCGGCAGAAGCCCCGGCAATCAATTGCTCTACATAAGTATCATTTGGTTCTGCATCACCTTCACCAATAATTGGTAAGGTGGGACCTGATAGAACTGCATAACCTTGAGTCAGTAGAAATAATACAGATGCGCGACTGGGACGACTAAAAGTATTTTCAGCAGTAGTCAATTGTCCAGCAAATTCTCGGTCTTTAAATTCCTCTGGGTAAACCCAAAATATCATCGGTAAAGGACCATCGCGGTTGGCATCATAGCCTTGTGGCAGATACAGGGTAGCTGATAGCTGGACTCCGTCTGCCCTTTGGTACTGCACCAACTCCTTGTGAATACCAGCCAGTTGCGGTGCCGGATCTTGGTAATGGCTCAACGCTAGACTTGAGTTGCGATCGCTCCTTGAAAACAGAAAATAGTTAGGTGGTTCAGTTTGAGACTGGCGGCGAGTAATCAGAGTTTGTGCTTCGTCATCTAGTACGTAGTAAATGTCTTCAAAATAAGGATCTTGGCATTGCCATAAGCGTTGGGACTTTCCTGTTGCCAAATCCAGGCGATCTAAGAACGGATACACGCCGTTGGGAGATGCACCTCGACCACTAAGGTAAATAGCTTGACTATTGGGTTCAAACCGCAGAACCTGATATCTGTATGGTCCCGGCTTCATCATTGGTGAGCCTGGGCTACTATACTTATCTTCATAACTGCGGTCAAATAATAACTGCGGCGGCGTTTCGGGCTGATGGGGATAAATACGCCAAATCCGCTCACTACGCGTATCGTACCACCTTTCATTCACAAGAGCAACATCCTCTTTACCCCAAGCAACACCTTGGCAGCGATACTGAGATTTCCACAGTTGCTTTGGCGTATCAGTAAAGGGAGCATCGAGTATAAACAACGCATCTCGGTACGGGACTTCAAGAGTGGGATCGCCGTCATCTAAAGCTTCCAACCAACACAACGTCGCTTTTGCGTCACTGCGCCAAGATATGTCTCTCCGTCCTGTCCGCACTTCGTCAAATTTGGTAGTCCGAGGGTTGTAAAGGGGGACATCAACAACCTTGTAAATTAAATTACCTACATTGTCTATGACTTCAATGCTTTTAGGAAAGTAGCTAACTGGAACTTTGTAAGAAAACGGTCGGTGTAGCGTATTCAGTAAAATAAACGTGCCATCACTAGAGGGTATGGCTTCGTAAATCAGACTTGGAGATTTTAAGGGAGTGCGGCGACCATCAAGAGTAACTATTTCCAATACTGAGGTTAAATAATATTCAAATAATACCTCATCGTATTGATTTTTTAGTAAATTTGTGTATGTACGAGCCGGGCTTTTCTGTCCCAAGTTTTCTTGAATAATCGGTCCTGGGGGAACAGTTGGCTCAATTGGAGGTTCACCGCGATCGCTCTGGATGAACTTACAAATCAGGACTTCATTTGACAGCCAATGATATGGATTTCCATAAGCTGCGTTGAGAATTGGCTCTGTTAAGCGTTGGGGAGTTCCCTCATTGAGATCTAAAACCCACAGTTCCAATCCCGTCGCTTGGGTGACGGTAAAAGCAAGTTTTTGACTGTCTGGTGACCATTTTAGAAAATCAATGAGGGCATTTTCTAGTTTGTCCAACGTGATCGTTTTCTTCGCGTCCGAAGCGATCGCCCTAACTTTGATACTGTGGTAAGGGTGACGGCGAGCTGAAGCATTCGTTTTGGGATTCAAGATCAGCCCGGCTAAAGCAACCTCTGGCTCTGCCAACAAGGCAATGGGAACCAACGAAGGATGCTCCAACTCTACCATCCATTCCCGATTGGGAGAA
This sequence comes from uncultured Scytonema sp., assembly GCA_937873135.1. Classification (GTDB taxonomy): domain Bacteria; phylum Cyanobacteriota; class Cyanobacteriia; order Cyanobacteriales; family Nostocaceae; genus Rhizonema. The sequence goes on from CALMVQ010000354.1 coordinate 2,332, forward strand.
AGCAGAACCTGTGGAGGCGGTGGAGCATCGAGAATTTGGTGAATCGGTTCCGGTGGAATTTGCCAGAGTTGGTCAAAATTAGCTGTATTATTCATTCTGAAGTGATGGCGATCTCTATTCTCCCTTTGTATTATGACAACCCCAGAATGCTTTTGCTATTCTTACACACTCAACAAGAGCATTACCCACCCGACGCTCGAATTTCATTAAGGATTGAGATGCTCCTGAGAGTGCTGTTGATTTACTGGAAAACTACTATGAATCTGGTTAACGAATATAAGTGGTAGAACGATCCGATCCTATTAACTAGTTTTGACGGCAGTTGCTTGGGCTAAGTGCAAAATCTAAGGTGGATAAACCGCCTCTTTTGAGTTCGGTTACACTCACTAGGCTATAAGAAAGAGCCTGCTACATTAGTTTATAGAAGTATAGAAAAAGCAATTAGCACTCTTACTACGATGAAAGATCTATCAAACCGGAACCCAGAATTTTTTGGCAGCGAAGCATCAAATAGCAACATGTTGTGGCAGTATGTCCAATCCATGACTCCCGATACAGTTGCTCAATTATCCCAACCTTCCTCTCCTGAAGTCTTTCAAGCAATGGAACGTACCATCGTCTCAATGTTGGGTGCTTTACCTTCCGAGCAATTCAATGTCATGATTACAACCAACCGTGAAAACCTTGGAAGGCTTCTTGCTGCTGCGACTATGAACGGTTACTTTCTCCGCAATGCTGAACAGCGAATGGTATTGGAGAATTCTTTACAAGTAGTAGAAGCTGGTTCAGAAGATAATGCATGATGAGCATTCAGCATTTCAGCCATAGCAAGGAGTGAATATCTGGTGAACAATCTTAGACTTTGTCGGGTGGGTAATGCCTCATAATCTCAATCTGCATCTATTACTGTTAGGTATTGTCCACCGTCTCAAATTTCCCACTCTCGACTAGTATTACTATCGCGTACCGTGACTACTAAATGATTAGATATCTATTAGTTTATCGAAATTTCCGGAATT
>CALMVQ010000355.1 GCA_937873135.1 uncultured Scytonema sp.
TGCAAGTGGTGTATCGACAGGTGCCGATAAGTGTTGAAACCATAGACTTACGGGAGTTCTCGAAACTGGAGCAGCAGGCGCAATTAGAGAGTTTTCTTTCTGCTGAGCGACAACAGGGTTTGCAATTGTCACAAGCCCCAGTGATGCGCCTACATCTGCTGCTGTTGGATACGAATACTTATCAGTTTGTTTGGTGTCATCATCATATATTACTTGATGGCTGGTCGTTACCGTTAGTGTTCAAAGACTTGTTAGAGTTTTATCAAGCCATTTGTGAGGGTGAAAGTTTAGCGTTACAACCAACCATCAGCTACCGCAACTATATTGCTTGGTTACAGCAACAAGATCTAGATCTAGCTAAACAATTTTGGCGACAAAAACTCCAAGGTTTTAGCGCCCCCACTCCCTGGAGTGTGGATAAACCATTGTCGAATTGGGAACAGCCTTCGGGCTATAGTGAACAACAGATCCACTTCACGGTGAGTGCAACAGAGAAAGCCGTGTCGTTTGTCAAACAGCATCAATTGACGATGAATAATCTGGTGCAGGTCACCTGGGCATTGCTCCTGTCTCGCTACAGCAGTGAAAATGATGTGGTTTTTGGTGTCACTGTCTCCGGTCGTCCGCCTGCTCTTGTTGGTGTAGAGTCCATGGTAGGGTTATTAATCAATACTCTGCCCGTGCGGATGCTTATCTCTCGGGAGACGGAATTGCTCTTGTTGTTGAAGGATTTACAGGCACAACAGGTAGAGTCTGAGCAATTTTCCTACACTTCATTGGCAGAGATTCAGGCTTTGAGTGATGTTCCCAAAGGTACATCTTTGTTTGAGAGCATTGTCGTCTTTGAGAATTATCCAGTGGATACTACTGCTAGTGAAGACAATAGCAGTCTTTCTATCTCGAATTTTCGAGCGATTGAACAAACAAATTATCCCCTGACGATTATAGCAGGCAGTGGTGAGCAACTGTGGCTGAGGGTGAGCTACGATGCAGGTCGATTTGACCATGGGACGATTAGCCGATTGCTGGGTCATTTTATGACCATGCTATCCGCAATTGTGGCCAATCCTTTTCAACGAATTGACCAATTGCCCTTGTTAACACAATCTGAGCAACAGCAGTTATTAGTTGAGTGGAATAATACACTCAAAGACTATCCCCAGGATAAATGTATTCATCAGTTGTTTGAAGAGCAGGTGGCGCGGACCCCAGATGCTGTCGCAGTTGTGTTTGAAAATGAACAACTCACCTACCACCAGTTAAATTGTCGTGCTAACCAGTTAGCCCATTACTTGCGCTCAATGGGAGTGGAAGCAGATGTACTAGTCGGGTTGTGCATGGAGCGATCGCTTCTGATGGTCATAGGACTATTAGCGATTCTCAAGGCGGGTGGCGCTTACGTACCAATTGATCCAGAGTATCCCACTGAACGTCTGAGCTATATGCTAGAGGATACTCAAGTTCCGGTACTGCTTACCCAACAGCACTTAGTAGATAAACTACCTCTAAATCAAGCAAAACTGGTCTTTATAGATCAAATCAGGTTACACATTGACCAAAACAACCAAGATAACGTTACTAAGGTCGTAACAGCTCGTGATTTAGCGAATGTGATTTACACCAGCGGCTCTACAGGTAAACCTAAAGGTGTGATGGTTGAGCATCAAGGACTAGTTAACTTAGCTCAAGCTCAAATTCAAACTTTTGGTGTGCATTCTCATAATCGCGTTCTCCAGTTTGCCTCCCTCAGTTTTGATGCTTCTATCTCGGAAATAATCATGACTTTGGCATCTGGGGCAACACTTATCCTAGGAACAAAAGACTCTCTAGTGCCTGGTATGCCGTTAATTGAGCGGTTACGCGACTATGGTATTACCCATGTCACCCTACCACCATCAGCCCTAGCAGTGCTGCCAACTGAACAACTTCCATCAGTGCAAACAATCATTGTCGCAGGCGAAGCTTGTGCTGCTGAACTGATAAAACTTTGGTCGGCTGGCAGAAACTTCTTGAATGCCTATGGTCCGACAGAAGCTAGTGTCTGTGCCACAGTGGCAAAATGCACGCCTTTGGACGAAAAAGTTACCATTGGTCGTCCAATTGCCAACACACAAATTTACATTTTAGATTCGCAATTACAACCAGTACCGATTGGTGTACCAGGAGAACTGCACATTGGTGGTGTGGGATTGGCACGAGGTTATCTCAACCGACTGGATTTAACCCAAGAGAAATTCATCCACAACCCCTTTGACAAGTCTAAGGTAACAAGTCAAAAGTCAAAATTATATAAAACAGGGGATAAAGCACGTTATTTGCCAGATGGTAGTATCGAATACCTCGGACGTATCGACAATCAGGTAAAAATCCGGGGCTTCCGTATTGAGTTGGGTGAAATCGAGGCAGTACTGAGCCTACATGAAGATGTGCAAGCGAATTGTGTCATTGCCCGTGAAGAGACTGTTGGAGATAAGCGCCTAGTCGCTTACATCGTACCGTACCCACAAGTAACACCAACAGTAAGTGCTCTGCGTAGCTTCATCAAGTTTAAGCTACCAGAATACATGATACCAAATGCTTTTGTGTTCCTGGAAGCTCTACCGTTGACTCCCAACGGCAAAGTAGACCGTCGTGCTTTACCCACACTAGATATACACAGCGAACGCCAAGACAAATACGTTGTCCCACGCAACCCCACAGAAGAAATGCTGGTCCAAATATGGGCACAAGTGCTGAAAGTACAGCTAGTAGGCAGACATGATAACTTTTTTACCTTAGGGGGACATTCGCTACTTGCTACACAACTGGTTTCCCGCATCCGCAACATTTTCAAATTAGAACTCCCCTTGCGGAGCTTATTTGCTGCAGCAACAGTCGCCGAATTGGCGCTATCGATACAGCAACTACAGCTTGAAAACCAAGAACTAACGTCCCCACCCATATTACAAAGGGCAGAAAATGCAGAACTACCACTATCATTTGCCCAAAGTAGGTTATGGTTCTTGGATCAGTTGGAGCCGTTGAGTGGTGCATACAACATCCCCATGGCATTGCGTATTGTGGGAAATCTCAATGTAGCCGCCTTAGAACAAAGCTTAATAGAAATCAGGAATCGCCACGAAGCATTACGCACCAATTTCATCACTGTTGATGGAAAAGCTACTCAAATCATTTACGCAGCAACAAATTGGACAGTATCAGTGGTTGACTTGCAGCATCTACCCGATTCAGAGCAAGAAATAGCCACCAAGCAATTAGCGCGACAAATAGCGATTCAACCATTTGACCTGTCAGGTGAGGTCCTACTGAGAGTAACATTAGTCGTGCTGTCCGAAACAGAATACGTGCTATTAGTGTGTATGCACCATATTGTCTCGGATGGTTGGTCAATGGGTGTGCTTGTTGCCGAACTAGCAGCACTATACAATGCATATTCTCAAGGTTTGCCCTCACCGTTAGAACCACTGCCAATACAGTACGCAGATTTTGCCATTTGGCAAAGACAATGGTTGCTTGGAGAGGTACTCAAAAACCAATTGAGTTACTGGAAAAAACAATTGGCAGATGCACCCACATTCTTGCCATTACCCACAGACCGACCCAGAGGGGCAGTGAAAACCTTTGCCGGGGCATATCATGAGTTTAAACTATCAGTAGAACTGACACAAAAACTGATAGAACTAAGTCAGGAGCAAGGTTGTACTCTGTTCATGACGCTGTTGGCCGCCTTCAAGACATTACTATACCGCTACAGTGGACAAACAGATATTCTAGTGGGGTCTCCCATAGCAAACCGCAACAAAAGTGAAATAGAAGGATTAATCGGCTTTTTTGTCAACACATTAGTTTTACGCACAGACTTCTCGGGTAATCCCAGTTTTAACGAATTACTCTTGCGTTTACGGTCAATGGCATTGTCGGCTTATGCCCATCAAGATTTACCGTTTGAAATGCTGGTGGAAGCATTGCAGCCAGAACGAAACCTGAGTCATACACCATTGTTCCAGGTAATGTTTGTCCTCCAGAATGCGCCCATGTCTGAAGTAGAGTTGACTGGGTTAAGTATCAGTGCATTGCCAATAGAAATTGCCACGGCAAAGTTTGATCTGACCTTAACAATGGAGAATACCGACACTGGACTCTTTGGAGGATGGGAGTACAACACTGACTTGTTTGACAAGAGTAGCATTGAGCGGATGACTCTTCATTTTCTGACCTTGTTGTCAGCAATTGTGACCAATCCCCAAAAGCAAATTTCCGCTCTTCCGTTGTTGACAGCATCTGAGCAACAGCAGTTATTAGTTGAGTGGAATGATACTTTTAAAGAATATCCCCAGAACAAGTGTATTCATCAGTTGTTTGAAGAGCAGGTTCAGCGTACACCGGATGCAGTAGCAGTTGTGTTTGAGCATCAACAACTTACCTACAGAGAGTTGAATAGTCGTGCTAATCAGTTGGCGCATTACTTGCGCTTAATGGGAGTGGGAGCAGATGTGCTGGTTGGGTTGTGTGTGGAGCGCTCACTGTCCATGGTGGTGGGACTGTTGGGTATTCTCAAGGCAGGTGGTGCTTATGTGCCACTTGATCCAGAGTATCCAACTGAGCGTTTGGTCTTGATCCTAGAAGACGCTCAAGTTAAGGTGCTATTGACCACACATGAATTAGCTGATACTATCCCCAAACATCAAGCGCGTGTTATCTGGTACAATAACGATTCAGCAGCGATCACTCTCCAGAGCGAGGAAAACCCTACGACGGAGGAAGTGATCTCTGATTGTCTAGCTTATGTAATCTACACTTCAGGTTCAACAGGGAAACCCAAAGGAGTTAGCGTGACTCACCGAGGGGTGAATCGTTTGGTGATGAACACAAACTACATTCACATAGAACCACTCGATGTTATTGCACAAGCCTCAAATTACGCCTTCGACGCAGCCACTTTCGAGATTTGGGGAGCGCTACTTCAAGGGGCGCGGCTTTTGGGGGTGAGCAAAGAGTTGGCTCTGTCGCCAACAAATTTCGCCGCCTTGATTCGAGAGCAAGGGATCAGCGTGTTATTCTTGACAACTGCCTTGTTCAATCAAATTGCCCAAGCAGTGCCGTCTGCTTTCAATTCACTGCGGTATCTTCTGTTCGGAGGAGAGGCTGTGGATACTAAATGGGTCCAACAAGTCCTGAAAAATGGTGGGCCGCAACGACTGCTCCATGTTTATGGACCAACAGAGAATACAACATTTAGTTCCTGGTACTTGGTGCAGGATGTCCCCAAAGATGCTACAACTATTCCCATTGGGCGACCGATCGCCAACACACTTATCTACATCTTAGACTCGGATCTGCAACCAGTACCTGTGGGTGTGCCAGGAGAATTGCACATTGCAGGTGACGGTTTAGCGCGAGGCTACCTAAACCGCCCCGACTTAACAGCAGAAAAATTCATAGACAACCCCTTCTACAATTCACTCTTCACTCTTGACTCGTCAAAATTATATAAGACGGGGGATTTAGCATGTTATTTGCCCAGTGGTAATATAGAATACCTGGGACGCATGGACCATCAAGTGAA